>CACXSS010000030.1 GCA_902770245.1 uncultured Planctomycetota bacterium
CGCCGGATTTGATTTCCAAATTGCCATTGTAGTCGCCTTTGAAGTCCAGCTCACCGGCTTCGACAGCAAAATCATTGGCGGTAAACTGCGTTCCGTCCGCTTTGATCTTGAGCTGTCCGCCGCCCGTCTTGACGACGTTTCCGCCAGTAAGCGTTACATCGTCGGAGAACGTCAGCTGCTTTGAATTGCCAGCGTCGACGTTATAAACCAAAGTAGTGTCGTTGTCAAATTCCATTGGACCGTTTACATTGACGGCTTCTCCTGTCAGCTTCAAAGTTCCTTCAGAAACGGTTGTCTTGCCAGTAAATCCAGAGCGGTCTCCGGAAAGAGTCAAATCGCCCTTGCCGGTTTTGACCATCTCGCCGGAACCGGTAACGTCGCCAGTCAGAGTCAACGAATAACCTTCGCCAACTTCGACGGTACCATCGGCAACCATCTGAACGTTGTTGTCAGCTTCAACAGAAAGATTGTCGCCGGAATCGAGCTTGATACCCAGCTTGTATCCGCCGTTGACTTCCCAGTTCGGAATAGCAGTCGCTTCGTCAGAATTGGCTAACCAGTATTTACGCAGACCGACAATGTCTTCGCCAGCGGTTAACGCCCAGTCTTCGCCAGCTCTCTGCAAGCCAGCAACGCTGAGGTGAATTGAGTTGCCGCCTTCTCCACGCAGTTCGCGCGGGTATTCGTCGGTATTGACGCCCTCGAATACCAGCGGGTCGTCTGCAATAACGCGATATTGAGCGTTGGTAACGTTGGCGTATGTCGTTCCGTTGCCGTCGGCAGAGGCAATCGCAACGCCCCACGGCAAATCTTCGTTGCCGGAATCCTCGCGAGAACGTTCAATCAACGCGTTGAGTTTGTCATAGTACACATTTTCAGCGGTGCCCCTGTCGGATTCTCCCTGGTGCCAGAGAACGCCCGCAAAGCCGTTAGCGTTTTCATTGAGGAAATCCATCGCATTTTCGAAGTTGGTGTAGATGCCGTTCCAGTCAGTTGCCCACTGATCCTGGCTTGTTCCGCCGTATCCAACAGAATACGTTGCAATTGGAACGCCTTCCAGTTCAGCCATTTTATCGGCAAACGCGGGCCACGTCGAACCTCTGGTACTGTTGTCTAATGGACCTTGCTGCGGGTCAGCGTTGTGCTGCCACTGTCCGGTCTTGGGATTGTAAGCGTAAGCCAGAGGCGACGTTGACGATTGAGCGGCGTCGCCGTAGTTGGTCGAGTTGGACTGACCAGCGGTGATGAAGATTTCTCCAACGCCAATCTGACCGGATTTGGTTGCGATAACGTTTCCGTTGGAATCCAACGCCTGATATTGAACGTCGTGCATACCGCCGATAAGGGACGTCGTTCCGGTAAAGGTGCCGTCTGAGTTCATCGTCAGATTAATCCAGTCTCCGCCGTCAACGGACGCCTGCAGCGTATCAATCGTAATTCCATTTGAAACCGCCCACGTTCCAGCAAGTTTAACGTCGGCAGTGTTCGCCAAGTCTCTTTGATACATGGACATGGCGTTTGTCGTCAGCAAAGCGTCGACAGGATGAACAAACGTATAAACGTTGGCAATAGCGTATCCGACTTTGGATTCGTCATGCGTCCAGTCTCGCTGACCGCCCTGATTGTTGGTCGAGGCGTTGGGATTTGTACCGATGCCGTACTGTTTGGCGCCGTTTAGATGATTCAAAGCAAAGATCGTTTGCTCCGTAGCCAGCGAATGAACCTGCATTGAACCGTGTCCAGCGCCTGTACTTCCTCCAGAGTCATTTATATCGAACGTGTTGTTGTCGCCCTGTGAAATGATTCCGCTTTTTGCTTGAGCGTAGTTCGAAGGCCAGAATTCAATATAGCCCTGATTGTGTGAAATGGTTGTATTTGCAGCCGCCTGCTGTCCGGTTGCAGGATCGTTAATTAAACCTTGAGCCGTCGTTGCGTTGGTGGTAACTTCCAGGTTATTCACAACCTGCTGATAGAATTCCCCGGAATTGGACGTAGGAATTCCAATTCTGCCAATATCGTTTGTCATAGCGTCAAAGGAAGCGAAAACGTACGTCAGCGGATCGTTCAAAGTTTGAGCGTATTCCATATAATAACCAACGCGGTCAAAGAGAATGCCTTGACCTTGCAGCTCGGCAAGATTGTTGACAATATCGTATTTAACGCCTTCGTTGTGCCAGTTCGTTCCCATTTGAGTCGTCAAACGAACGCCCTGAACCATTGTGTATTCCGATCCGTTTGTAACGTTTGCCATGCCGGGAGCCAAAGCGGCTTCCGCCATAACGTACAGAGTTCGGTTGGAATACTGAGACGCGTTGGAGTTGGTTCCGCGATCGGTATCGAACGTGTAATCTGAATGTTCGCTTGCCGTGTTGTTTCCAATTCCGATTTCAATCGTTTTGTTTGCGGACGTGGCAATTCCATTCCAGGCGTTAAGAGCCATAACCGTCTGCTTGTCTCCATAGTTGTGAATCTGGAAACTGCCGTACGATCCGTTGGTTGGTTGGTCGCCAAAGTCGTAGGTTGAATCGTTGGCGCCGGGAATGCCGGCAGAGTTCGTTTTTTCGTATGTGTTCCTCCACATTTCAATGTTGCCCTGCAAGCCAGTTCCGTTGACAACGCCGGGAACGTTAGAAGAAACCGTCAGATTGTTGACCAATCCCTGACGAATCGAGCCGTCAAACGGCATGCCTATATTCGCTGGATTATTTGTAGTAGCGTCGTAGGAGGCGTAGGCGTAATCGACTTCGCCGTTTGGTTTTTCCAACGTCATATAATAGGCAACTCGTTTGAGCGGCATGCCTGCCAAATCGCCCAGATTATTGAGGTTGTTTACCGTATAGTTATCGGCATTGTAAGTCCCATAAAGCGGGCAGTCCAGCTTGTAAACCAGGTGCATGTTGGCGGCTTCAGACTGAATCGGCTGGAAGTGTTCCGCGTCCATGTCAGACAAGACCGGTTTGGCAAAGGTGTAAATGTTGGCAATCGCATACCCGGTTTTACCAGTGTCAAAAGTCCAGTCTCGCTGACCGCCGTCTCTGTTAGTAGAAGCGTTGGGATTTGTACCGATGCCGTATGATTTGCCTGCTTTAAAGTTATTGAGAGCATAAATGGTTTGTTCCGTATCGAGCGAGTGGATTTGCATGGAGCCGTATCCATAACCCATGTCTGAACCGGAGTCGTTGATGTCATAAGTGTTGCCGTCGCCCTGAGTAATAACGTTTGCCTTGGCGTTTGTGTAGTTGGACGGCCAGAATTCCAGATAACCGGTATTGTGAGCGTAAGTTGTATTGGGAGTTGCCTGCGTGGTTGTGCCAGGCGCGCTGATAAGCCCTTCAGTAGCAGGAACGTTTGTCGTTACCTGCATATTTTTAACTTTCTGCTGATAGAACTCGCCTGTGCCGTAAACAGGAACGCCGATTTTGGAAATGTCCGCCGTCATCGTATCGAAAGACACAAAGACGTAATTCAGATCGCTGTTGGCGGTTTGAGCGTATTCCATATAATATCCAACGCGATCAAACGGACCAAGCGTCTTTTGCAGCTGAGCGACGTTATTGGCAATGTTATAATCGACGCCTTGATAATCCGCCCGCCATTCGGCTCCCATCTGCGTGGTCAGTTTAGCTCCCTGAACCAGAACGTATTTGGAAGCGTCTGCAACGTTTTCCATGCCCGGCGCGATAGCGGGTTGAGCCAAAACGTACAGCGAACGAGTTTCATATTTAGACGCGTTGGACGTATCCTTATTGTCTCCGTTGAACGTGTAGTCTGGCGAACCAGCGCCGGTGTTATTTCCAATTCCAATATCAATGGATTTGTTTCCGGTTGCCTGACCGTTCCATTTATTCAACGCCATAACCGTTTGACCAGCGCCGTAGTTGTGAATCTGGAAACTGGCGTAGGTGCCGCTTCTGGGTTGGTCGCCGAAATCGTATTCACTTCCGCTGGCGTTGGGGACGTTGGCGGAGTTGGTTTGTGTGTAGTCAGAATTCCACATTTCTATGTTGCCCGTCGCGATTCCGCTTCCATTGACAACGCCGGGAACGTTGGAACGAACTGTCATATTATTAACCGTCTGCTGACGAACAGAGCCGTCAAACGGCAGACCCAGCTGATTCAAGTCGTTAGTCGTTGCATCGTATCCAGCATAGGCGTAATCGACTGTTCCATCAGCCTTTTCCAGCGTCATATAATAACCGACTCGTTTGAGCGGCATGCCGGAAAGATCTGAATTAACAGAGTTGTTGATAACGTAATTATTGGCGCTGTATTGTCCCTGCAGAGGGCAATCGAGTTTATAGAGCAGTTTCATGCCGGAAACTTCGCCGGAAATAGCAGAGTAATCCGAATCGCTCATTTGAGAAAACACCGGTTTGGCGAAGATATCCAGCTGTTTGACGTTATAAGACTGTGAATTAGCGGCAAACGTCCAGTCCGGTCCCGTATTGGCAATATTGCTGTTTCCTACACCCAGAGCCGCGTCTTCGCCAGCGTTGTTCCAGTTATTGAACGCGAAAATCGTTGTTCTGTTTTGATAGTCATGCACCTGCATGGAGGCATGAAAACCGTTGTTCGCCTTGTCGCCAAAATCATAGCCCGAGCGGTCGTTGGCGCCGCTGGCGTTAGGAATGCCTGCCGCGTTGTTCTGCTCGTAGTTTAGATACCAGAATTCGATGTTGCCCTGCGGGACAGACGTTCCTGCCGTATTGAGCAAGGGCGACTTGGCTTCATAATAAAGATTATGAACGTATCTTTGCTGAATGTTCTGATTGGCATAAACCGGAACGCCAATGCGCGTCAAATCGCTGGTGTATGCGCCAAAAGACGTATAGCAGAAATTGTCCTCGCCCAAATTCAGACGATAGGCAACCGATTCAATCGGACCCAGGTTCAAATTGGAGTTGTTAACAGAATACGGAACTCCGTTGACCTTAAAATTCGTGTAGTCCGGAATCGAAAGCGAATAGATGTGGGAATACCCCATCGCTTCGATTTGCTCATTTGTTTTAAACGTCTGAGCGGACGACAACGCAACAATGCTAACCGCGAGCGCTACGGCTCCCACAACGCTGGAAATGTACGTTTTCATTTTGTGTTATAACAATAATAATGTGTATGCAAAAACCCGATCATATTCGAGCTTATAATCTCCACTAGTTTACTATTATAACACGTTTTTCAAAAAATGAACAACCTAGATAAAATTTTTTGAAAATTTTTAAAATAAGGGCAGAAAAAGAGCAAAGAATTTTGACAGGTTCTCTTATTGAAAAACTATTCCCTATACCCTACTCCCTATTCCCTAAGGTCTAATTCCCAAAACCCTTTAGAACTCTCAGGGCTTCTCGACCTGCGCTGTCGGGATCGTCTACGTAGGGATAGAGTTCAACAGTAACCCAGCCTTTGTAGCCGGATTTTTCGATAGCGTCCAGAATGGGCGGGAAGTCGATAACTCCTTCTCCGGGAACGAGATGATGATGGACTCGCTGTTCGTTGATGTCCTCTATATGATAATGGCGCGTATGCTCTTTGAGCGGTTCGATCCAGTCGACGGGGTTCTGTCCGACGCAGAAGGCGTGCCCAATATCGAAGTTCAGACCCAGGCGGGGGCTGTCGATGCGGTCGGCGAATTCCAGGTACTGTTCAAACTTCTCGATTAGCAGCTGCGGTTCCGGTTCGATCAGCAGGTCAACGCCGACTTCTTCCGCGACTTCAATGCAGGGCATGATTTCCTCATAGAAGACGTCGTAAGCCTCCTGACGGGTCATGCCGTCTGGAATCGGACCGCCGGGATTGGTTTGAATGTTCTTCGCGCCCAGCTGCGCCGCCAATCGCAGACATCGCTTTGTATGCTCTCGACGAATAGCGCGATAGTCGGCAGACGGCTCAATCCAGGACGGGTGCCAGTACGGCTGGCGCGGGTCGGCAACGGCGTTCATCATGAAGGCGTTGACGTTGGAAATGGCAAGCCGACATCGTTCCAGGACGTCGCGGATATGCTCAATCTGAACCGGCAGCAGCCCGGCAGGCCACGCGTGCGGGACGTCCGCCAGAAGTTCAATGGCGTGATAACCCAGTCGGGAAACCTTCAAAGCGGTCTGTTCAATCGTATAATTTCGGTAGGCGTTTGTACTGTAGGCGAATTTCATAGGGAGGCAATAGGCAGTAGGCAATAGGCAGTAGTTTTATGACGCGACAGCGTTCTGCTAGAACCGCGTCAGCTATTAGCTTGTATTATACAATCTCTTTTTTGAGTTGAAAGAGGGGGCATTTTTTAGTGAGTATTAATAAATTTCTATATAATCCGTAATTTTTTCATCTTGACTAAAATTCTTACCTGAGTAAAATATATAGGGAATAGGGGGCAGGGAATAGGGAATAGTAATTCGCCGATGGCGAATTTAATACTACTCCCTACTCCCTATTCCCCATTCCCTAAACCACTCCCTATTCCCTACACCCCCATTACGCATCCATGCCACGTAAACGGATATTCCTTCGTCGCGCTACGATTTTGCACGCAGGCAGTTTGTTCCTGATGCTGATTGTATTTATATTCCTGTCAGTTCATCTAGCAAACCGAAGTCTGGAAGAACTCGTGCCGTCGGGCGGTCAGGCGACGACAACGCAAAACGGGGAATCGGTTTCAAAAGAACTCAACGCGGCGCAGGCGATGCAAATCGCGAAGATTATCGACTCCGCGCCGTACGAGAATTTACAGAACAAAACCGAGCTGGCGAAAATTGAACTGAAATACGTCAAAGCGGCTCACGATACGTTTACAATTACCCCCAGCGGCGTTATCAGCCGCCGCGGCTGGTACAATCAGAAAAAGCTCGACGCCGAGCAAGTTGAGCAGATTATTCAAATCGCGTTCCCGAAAACAGAAGAGGCAGTAGGCAATAGGCAGTAGGCAGCAGTGATTCGCCTGACGGCGAATTCAAATTTCAACTCCTCACTCCTCACTCCTCACTCCTAACTCACAACCACTCTTTATTACTAACACCTAAATATCACAATGTCCGATTTGCCTTCTAACAATCGAATTAGCCGTTGGGTTCAAAATTTGTTGGACTTGACGCTTCGCAACCGTCTTCTTAACCTCAAAGACGCGTCGTTTACCATGGAGCTGATCTGTTCAGACGCGGCGGATATAGAAGACCGTCTCGTTTCGGGATCGCTGCCGTTGAAAAACTTCAAGGAGAGCGAATACGACCCCCGTCAATATCGCTCTGCTAAAACCGATCCGGATTCCGGCGAGGTTTTAGAGGACGAGTCCGCGGAATCCGCTTCCGGACAGAAGGCGAAAAAGCTCCCGTCGACGGCGCTGTTTGTCAACCAGACGAAAAAGGAAACGGAAAGGCGTTTGCTCAAGCTGTATCGTCAAACAAAAACCGACATCAGCGAGGGCGGCGTCAACACGCTCTTTTTGACAATCGGAACGCTGCATTGGCGTGACAAATCCCGAACGGAAAAAGAGTACCTGGCTCCGATTATTCTTTTGCCGGTCGAACTGATTCGCAATTCCGTCAAGGCGGAATTCCGCGTTCAGCGCACAGACGAGGATCCGTTCGTCAACCCGACGCTGTTGGAAGCGCTCCGCCGCGATTTCCAGCTGAAAATCACAGACCTGTCTGAACAGGTAGTCGAAGAGAAAGAGGACATCAACGTCAAAACGCTTTTGGACTCGTTTACCGAACAGATTTCCTCCATGACGGGCTGGAAGGTCGAGCCGACCTGCTGGCTGGGTCGGTTCTCGTTTGACAAGTTTATCATGTACACGGATTTGAACAACCGCTGGAAGGAACTGGCGGCGAATCCGGTTGTCAAACAGCTTATCAACCTGACGGACGAACAGGTTCAGGAAGGGGTGGAAGCCAGTCAGGAAGGGACTATCGGCGTTGAAGTCGAGCAGAGCAACGCGTTCAACGAGCCGCCTGCCGACACCCCGCTGCCGATTGCGGATTATCTCAATTTGTTCCTGCCGATTGCCGCTGACGCGTCACAGCGTTCTGCCGTTATTGAGTCAACCAAAGGGCGCAGCTTTGTTCTCTACGGCCCTCCGGGAACGGGGAAATCGCAAACGATTACCAACTTAATCGCCTATAACCTGGCGATGGGCAAAAAGGTTCTGTTCGTTTCCGAAAAGCGAGCGGCTTTGGAAGTCGTGTACAATCGTCTTTCCAAAATTGGGCTGGGACCGTACTGTCTGGAACTTCACTCCAACAAGGCGGTAAAGAGAAAGGTTCTCGACCAGTTCCAGGAAGTCTACGAAATGGGCAAGAAGAACGACGTCAACGCCGAATGGACCAGAACGTGTTCAGAACTGACCGAGGCGGAACAGACGCTCGACAACTATGTCCGGCAGATTCACAAGCCGATTGTTGGAAACATCTCAGCGTACGACTGCTTCGGCTGGCTGGCGTCGCATGGGTACAGCTGGACGACCCGGCTTCCGCGTCTTTACGACGGCGCGATTGAAGAGCAGGAACTGCCGGATTTGATTAACTCGGCGGAAGAGCTGCAGTCGCACGCCGCGGAAATGGATCCCGCTATGCTCAAAGCGCTCTCGCCGCTGAAACGGTTCAAGTGGAATCCGGAACTGGAATCCCAGATGATAGAAAGCGCATCAGCGTTTCGCCCGGCGGTTGAAGCGGTAAACCAGGTCTATAAACAGGCGGAAGAGGTCTTGTCGCTGCCGGATATCAAAGACGCGTCCGCCAAGATCACGCTGGCGTCACAGATTTTGGAGTTCCTTCAGGACTCCGGCCCGCTGCCGTCCAATCTGCTTTCCGAGGCATTTGGAAAATTCATGCCGCTGGTTGACATGTTTGTCGAACAAGCCAGACAGTATAAAGACGCTCTTGAAGCGCTGAAGCTGTTTGACCTCAATCGGGTTCTCAATCTTCGCGTCGTTCAGCTTAAAGATCATATTGAGTACGTTAAAAAATCGTTCTTTATGTTCCGGTTTTTGAAGAAACGGAGCGTTGTCAATGAATACGCCAGCCTCGTTCCGCCGTCTAACGGCAAACTGACGTTTGACATGCTGGAAGCGGCAGCGCCGAAAATCGCTGCGCTGCAGGAATCGTACAAACTCCTGTCGGAACATGGGGACGAAATCCTTGCCGCCGTCGGCGATTGGAACGGCGAATCCGCCAACCTGGAAGAGCTGCTTCCGTCCGTTCAGCGTGGAAAAGTTCTTCGAGAGATACTGTCCGTTGACTGCTTGACCGCCGCCGACCGCAAGCGGCTGTTCGATTTCGTCTGCGAGCAGACCGCCAATCCGAACGCAAACTTCGCCGCTTTGAATGCAGAATTCCAGTCTGCGGTTAAAGAGTACCGCATGGCAATGGAAACGTTCAACGAATCCGTTCCCACTCGCACAATGACGCCCATTGAAGCGATGGCTCTTATTGACGCTCTGCCGCAAGCCGGGCGCTCGCTGCGTCAGTTCTCGTTCTGGACGGACGTCCGAAACGACGCCAGAAGAATGCACCTCGGACCGTTGGCAAAAGCGATTGAACAGGGCAAAATCGATATTACCAAACAGTCTGCGGCAGAAGCCATGGAAGCGTCTTATCGATGGCAGCTGATTTACAAAGAGCTGGAATTCAACGACGCGTTGAACCGTTTTGACGGCGTAAGCCAAAACCGCTGCGTTGAACGTTTCTGCTCATTGGACGACAGTTTCTCGAAGCTGTCGATTCGCAAAATTCTTCTTGCTCTTTCGACGGAAGCCACCCGCGCCGTTTCGGAATCGACCACAACAGGTTCCGCTCTCCGAACGGAAGGCGACTTGCTGCGCCGGGAAATGAACAAGAAGATGCGCTTCCTGCCGATTCGTTCTCTGCTGGAACGCGCCCCGAATTTGACGCGCCGACTCAAGCCGTGTTTTCTCATGTCGCCGCTGTCGGTTGCCCAATATCTGCCGACCAACGACGCCGGCTTTGACCTGGTCGTCTTCGACGAGGCGTCACAAATTCCAACGTGGGACGCTGTCGGCGTTATCGCCCGAGCGAAAAACGCGATTATCGTTGGCGACCCCAAACAGCTGCCGCCAACCGCCTTCTTCCAGCGTCAGGACGCTGTTACAGAGGAAATAACGGAACAGTCCGAGGACGAAGTCGAAGACATGGAAAGCATTCTCGACGAGTGCATCGCCATCGGCATGGACGGCATGAAGCTCAACACCCACTACAGAAGCAAGAACGAGTCCCTCATCGCCTTTAGCAACCATTACTATTATCAGGATGAACTGGACACGTTCCCGGCGCCCGACAGGAATTTAGACAGTAGGCAAGAGGCAGTAGGCAGTAGTGAAGATTCTCGCAACTCGCAACTCGCAACTCGCAACTTTACTGGCGTTCACTTTGAATACGTACCCAACGCGGTTTACGACAAGAGCAAAACGCGAACCAACAAAGCGGAAGCGCAGCGCGTTGTCGAGATTGTTCTCGACCGCTTGAGCAATCCTAAAACGTCGGCGCGGTCGATGGGCGTTGTTGCGTTTTCCGCTCAGCAGAAAGACCTCATTGAAGACATGCTCGATCAGGCGGCGGACAGCAATCCGGAACTGGCAAACGCGATGTCTGAAGCGATGGCGGAACCGCTATTCGTGAAGAACCTGGAAAACGTTCAAGGCGACGAGCGCGACTGCATTATTTTCAGCATCGGATACGCGCCAGACGCCAGCGGGGCGTTCGCCATGAACTTCGGCCCGCTCAATAAGAGCGGCGGTCAGCGGCGTCTGAACGTTGCCGTTACCCGCGCCAAGGAAGAGATTATCGTTGTATCGTCCATTTATGCGTCACAAATTGATTTGAACCGCACCAGCGCCGTCGGTCCGGCACATCTGAAAGCATACCTGGAATTCGCCCAGTCCGGTCGCCCAACCTGGGCAGACGCCTCCAGCGCCGGTTCGGATTCCTCCGCAGACAAAAACCGCTTTATCCAGTGCGTTGCCGATTTCCTCCGGGAAAATGGCTACGATGTAGACTGCGGCGTCGGCTTTTCAGACTACAAGATCGACATTGCCGTTGTCGACCCGAAGAATCCCAATCGCTATTGTCTGGCTGTCGAATGCGACGGCGCAGTTTACAAGAACGCGAAGATCGCTCGCGATCGAGAAAAATCTCGACCCTCCATGCTGGAAGGACTTGGCTGGAAACATTGCCGCGTCTGGTCTACGGAATGGTTTACCGATCCCGAAAAATCCAAAAACGATTTGCTAAAATGCCTTAAAGGATCGGGGAAATAGCTATTAGTCTTTAGCCGCCAGCTGTTAGCTTCTGGTTCAAAAAACTGGCAGCTAATAGTTGGCGGCTGTAAACATTCAAAAGAAATCCATGAACAAATACGACAAAGCGATTGACGATCTCAGTCATTTTATGATACGTCAAAGCATGTATTTGCTCAGCGGAGCCTCTGACGGAACTGTCGTTCAATCTGGAAACTTCTGGCAGATTGTATCCTTCATAACAGGATACGACACTGCCGCCGAAGTATTAAAAGGTCATTTTGAACGATGGATTGTTCTCAATACAGATATCAAAAGCTATTTCAATTATGCATTTCCAATACAGATTGTTGTATTGGTAAACTCGCGTCTGTCTTCATCTAATACGATTAAAGAGAACCAATATCTTTCCCAATACGACGATGAGTATATTGAGCTGTTGTTTGATTTACTGCTGAGATTTCTTAACGACGTCAAACAGAATCCGGAAGAACGTCTTGCGGAACTTGACATCAGATTTAATAAGCGCGTACTTGAATAAAAAAACAGCCAGCTTCTGGCTCAAAAAGCTGAAAGCTGGCTGATTATAGTTAAAGGTAAATTAGAACTTCGTCGTATCGAAGTTATAGGCGTCTTCCCGGTTGCCCAGAGCCGTGTAAATGAGCGGGTCGATATTAAAGGAGATTTCTCTCGTGGAGCCGTCGCACATGCAGACGTTAAATCCGACTCGGTGCGCGCTGCCCATGGCGTAACGGAATTTGCTCTTTTCGCTGTCGTTTAAGCGTTTATCCTGATACGGCAGGTATTCGTTCGGGTTCGTTCCGATTGCCATGGCTCCTTTAATGGCGGACATGTTCGTCCAGGATTTAACGCCGTTCGTTCCGGTTTGGGGTTCGAATTTCAATCCTGTTCCAACAATTCTCACGTTCGAGCAGGAAATCCCGGTATACATGCAAACGTCTTCGCCGTTTTCGCAGCCGCCCTGATAGTTGTCTTTGTCGAGAAACTTTTCGCTGAGCAAAATTGTAGACGTCATACCGTCTCGGACGTAGTCAGACGACACTTCGCTGCCGGCGTAACAAATTCCAAACGACCGCCACTGAACCTGTTTGAAGTTTTTTGTCCAGGTTGCGTTAGAACCTTCAATATAATTTTGGGGATAGCCAGAGCCAGTAGTATCGAGATTCCAGTAACACTCTGTTGTATTTCCCCCGTTAGCGGCATAGTCGCACTTGGCAACCATCGAGGCGATGGTAATAGTTCTTTGTCCTGTATCTCCGCCATAAAGAACCGACTGGCTGGAACGCAATGGGTATGTTTGCGAACGTCGCCGCGTTGGGCAGTTACAAACTTTTAACGGGGATTCTACCAGGTCTTTGACGCTTTTTTGAGCGTTGTTGTCATCGTAGGCGGCAGAGTTGTTCGCCAAATGGTTGTAGTTGAACAGACGTTCCTGATCCAGGTACGGTAAAATCGAGTACAACCATCCGCCCGGTTGAGTGCGTCCAAAACCGTAGTCCGGATAACCAACCCATTTCGGTCCCCAGCCGCCGGAAGGAAAATATTTCTGACGTTCCAGATGGGCGCTGCTGGCGGCTCCCATTTGGCGGAGATTGTTTTTACACTGCATGTTTCGGGCGGCTTCACGAGCGCTGTTGACAGCAGGAAGAAGAAGCCCAATCAAGGTTGAAATAATTGCAATGACAACCAAAAGCTCTACGAGCGTAAAAGCGCGAATATCGCGTTTAGAGTTATGTTTCATGAGAGTAGGAGGTAAAAAGGTAAATTAGCAATTAGCAATTTTCAATTAGCAATGAGAGCTTCAATAAGAACTCATTGCTAACTACTAAATATAATTATAACAAGTTTAAGTAAAAAATCCAGTAGGATTTAAACTTCTTGAGAAAAATTTTTTGAATGAGAAACTGGGCAATATAAAGAGACGGCAGAGAGTGGTTAAGATTACCCTACTGTCTATTGCCTACTGCCTACTGCCTAATAATACATGTTCTTTAAAATAATCTCTGCCGCCTTTTGAGCGGCTCCGGGACGGCAGACGTGGCTTTTGAGTTCTTCCAGCTTTTCTTTTTTGCGTTCGTATTCTTCCGGGTCGGAAATCCAGGAAAGGATATTGTCAGCGATAGCTTCGGACGCGTCTCGAGCCGTCAGGAATTCCGGGAAAAGCGCTTCGCGAGGATTGGGCGCGATTGGCAAGTCCGGCGCTTGAGCGGGAACGGCGCCGTATTCCAGCAAATTGACCAGCGTGATGTATTTCACTTTTCTGAAAATGCTTTGCAAAAACATTCCCAGCCAGCAGGTTTTGTAAAGAATCACTGTCGGGATTTTGTAGTACAGCAATTCCAAAGAAACGGAGCCGGAAACCGCCATAACAGCGTCCGACGACGCCATAATCTTTGACGCCGCGCCCACTTCAATAACGACGTCGTCCAGTCTGGCTTTGGCGGCTTTGGGAGCGATTATTCCCCAATGTTCGTCTTTAAATGCGGCAACCCGAAACTGAATCGGCGTAGCCGAAACCTGGGCAAATTGTTCCTGAATGATTCGCGCCGCCTTAAGCATGGTCGTAATATTCTGCTCGACTTCCTGAGTGCGGGAGCCGGGAAAAATGCCTATTTGGATAGTTTTTTTCTTCGAATCAATGGGAGACGAGTTAGGAGTGAGGAGTGAGGAGTGAGGAGTTTTTAAATTCGCCTCCGGCGAATTACTATTCCCTATTCCCTGTTCCCTATTCCCTAGCTCAAACTTCTCCGTTTCGTCAAAAAACGGGTGCCCAACGTAGATACATCTGCAGCCCTGATCCTGAAACCATTGCGTTTCAAACGGCAAACCGGACAGAATGCAATCCACCCATTTCCGCATTTTTCGGACTCGCCATTGCGCCCAGCCCCAAATCTGCGGCGGGGAATAATAATAGACGGGAATGCCGGCTTTATGCGCTCGTTTGGCTATATGCCAGTTGAAACCAGGATAGTCAATCAGAACGACGGCGTTCGGTTTTTCGATTTCAAAATATTCTTCCGCCTGAGCGGCAAGATTGAAAAACGTTCCAATATTCCACAAAACGCGACCAAACCACATCACCGCCAGCGACGTCAGGTCGAACATCAGTTCCGCGCCCGCTTCCTGCATTTTGGGTCCGCCAAACCCAACGCATTGCAGTTCGCCTTCGCCTTGATAGGCGTTTTTGAGAGCGCGAATCAGATTGGCTCCATGAACGTCCCCGCTGGGTTCTCCAACAGAAAAGAATATTTTCATCGTATAAATGCCTCTACTAACGCTATGTCCTGACTGGGAAGAACCGTTCGCATATCCAAAATCAGGACGTCTTCTGCCGCAGTTCCCAAAACGGCGGGCGCCCCGCGAGTCAATCGCTTGCTTAATTCCGCTGGCGTCATTCCTTTCGGTTTGACGACAACCCGACACGTTGGCAGTTTAATCGACAGCCACTGGTTATCTATCGTTGACTGCTCCACGATTTCCGTTTGAGCCGAGTCGACCCAATCGGAAACGGCGATTTGCTTTTGAATTCGCTGCGCTCGGTTGGCAAGATTGGCTTCGGAAAAATGCAGTAAAGTCCGATCGGCACTGATCAATAAACGCTTTTCTCCCTAAAATCATTCCGCAAACGGGACCGCCAAACAACGACCCGCTTCGCATAATAACAACGTCCGCCCCATCTGTCAAGGCAGAAGACGCGCTGACGGTATCTTTGCCGCCAATCAGACCTGACAAACCGATGTCGACAATAAGCGGAATCTTGCGAAGCTTGGCGATTTTGGACATCTCCGCAATAGTCGGCTGAATGCGTCCGGACTCTTTTTCCGCGGCGGAGTAAATATACAAAAAAGCTCGAACGTTTTCTGGAAGGGCGGAAAAATCGTCAACCGTCGTCCGGTTGACGCTTCCCACTTCCAAAATCGAACAGCCCGATTCCTGAAGAATATCGACAATCCGGCTGCCGGACGGAAGTTCAAACAGCTGACCTCGACTTATCGCAACAGGAGCCGTTTTGTCTTGTTCCGCTCGTTTATTCAAGGCGTGAAGAACCAAAAACCAGCCGGCAGTCGCCGAATTGACCGGCATGACGCTTTCTGCGCCGGCAAGCTGATTGATCAGGGATTCTACGCTTCTAAGAAGCTGAGCGTTGTCCCATTTCCCAACCGGACGCCCCATGGCGGCGTAGTCTTTAGCCAAATCCGTCATGACGTTAATCGCCTGACTTGCCAGCGGCGCCGATCCCAATTCCGGAGGAAACAGACGTCCGGTCGCGTTTATCGTCGGAACAAGACGCGCCGGCTCGTTTTGAAGCAGCTTGTCTGCAATTCGATCCGCAACTTCCGTTACCGTCGGCAAAGACATGTCCAAAGCCGATTCTTTGGTTTGGAGCGCCAGTTCGCCCAAAACCAGAAGAGCGGTCGAAACAACTTCACCCCGGTTGAGTTTGGTTATCAGCCCCTTTACCAGAGGAACTTCAAGGATTTCGTTTATGGTTGGAAGATTCATGGCAATTAGTAATGAGTAATGAGTAATGAGTAATTGACGCAAAGCGCCTCAATAATTGATAATTACTCTTTACTAATTATACCCGATTTCTCTTTCTTATCAAAGAGGTATTTCTTCTCTAAGGGGGTCTTTTATCAAAAAATAAAAAGAGTAAAATATAATTGAATTAGTAATTTACCGTGAGAGAATCGCCTTGCGCCAATTACTAATTACTAATCACTAATTACTAATTCCCTAATGCCTAAATATATTCTTACTATCGAGAGTTCCTGCGACGAGACTGCGGCGGCGGTTATCGGCGACGACGGCGTTGTCTATGCCGACGCGCTGGCGACTCAGGAAAAACTGCACGCTCTTTACGGCGGCGTCGTTCCGGAATTGGCGTCCAGAGCGCATTGCCAGCGCATCAACCCGATTCTGGACTTGACACTCAAAAAAGCTCAAGAGCGCATTCCCGGATTTACATTTAATCAGCTTTCCGCCATCGCCGTTGCCAACGCGCCGGGGCTGGCAGGGTCGCTGCTGGTTGGTCTGACGGCGGCTAAAACTCTGGCGGTAGTTTTCGATAAACCCTTGATTGCCGTTGACCATCTTCAGGCGCACCTGTACGCCGCCCAGCTCTATGCCAACTCTCAGGCAAGAGAAGCTGGATTAGAACCGACGAGCGTCTTTCCCTGCGTTGGACTTATCGTATCCGGCGGACATTCCACGCTTTACGAGTGCAAGTCGCCCATTGATTTCGTTACCCTCGGCTCAACCATAGACGACGCTGCCGGCGAGGCTTTCGATAAGGTCGCCGCCATGCTCGGTCTGCCGTATCCCGGTGGTCCCAGCATCCAAAAAGCCGCTGTGGACGGGGATCCCAAAGCGTATAATTTTACCCGTTCTTTGCTCAACGACCCGTCTCGACTGGATTTCAGCTTCAGCGGTCTGAAAACCGCAGTTCGATACGAGCTTGTCGGACCGGGAGAACGCGACTTCCCCGACTTGTCTGAGCAACCCCAGCGTCGAGCCGACTTGGCGGCGTCGTTCCAGGCGGCTGTCGTAGACTGTCTGGCGGGAAAAGCGGTTTTAGCTCTGAAAAAGACGGGCTATAAAACCCTCTGCGTCGGCGGCGGCGTCGCGGCAAACAAGGCTCTGCGAGACCGTCTGGAAAAGGAATCTAGAAATCGACATTTTAGTCTGTTTATTCCGCCGTTAAAGCTCTGTACGGACAACGCCGTTATGGGAGCGGTTGCGTGGGAAATGTATCGCGCTGGGCGATTTGCCGACCTGTCCCTTGACATTGTCCCGGGGTTGAGACGACCAAAATAACGGTTTTTGCGGCTAATTCCGCATTGAGAGTAAATTAATTTTCTGCCCCCCCTTGATGAAATATTGACGTTGGGTATAATACCCAAACTAAATATAATGTTGACTGACGAACGCCAGCAGCCTTTAGGAGGTATCTTTTCCTTCGTTGGAGTTAGTGATTCGTCAAAAACGATAATCAATTAACGTATAGGCGCAACCGTTTTTCCGGTTCGCCCGAACCAGGAGTAAAACGATGGCTAAAAGCAAGAAGAAGTCCGAACCTGTATTTCTCGCCTGTGAAGAATGCGGAACCTACAACTACGTCCTGCGCCGCAAACCCGGCGGAGAAAAGCTCAGTCTGAAAAAGTTCTGCCCCAAGTGCCGCAAGCACGTCAATCACAAGGAAAAGAAGAAATAAGTTTCCTATTTTATCGAATTACAAAAACCGCATGACAATTTGTCGCGCGGTTTTTTAATTTAATAGGATTGATGGTGAAACTCGGATTGTTATTGAGTTAGAAATGAGGAGTGATGAGTGAGGAGCGAGGACGAATCAAAGCGACCAACGGGAGCGGTTGTTGGCAGACGCGCGGTAGCGCGGACTGGGAGCGGCGCCTCGCCGCTGCAGCGTAATTTTGATAAAAACTGGCAGATTCCTTTACACGATTCCGGCAAAGTTGAGCGGATGTCAAGACAGCTTAACATCCCAGTCGCTCTGGCTCAGCTGTTGTGCGCTCGAAAAATGACGCCCGAACAGGGGCGCCGCTATCTGGCGTCGTCTTTTTCTGAGGTCGAACCGCCAACAGCGCTTTATGGCTGCGAAAAGGCGGCGGAACTGATTCTTCAAGGAATTGACAACAACGAATCGTTCGTTATTTACGGCGACTACGACGTTGACGGGATGTCCGCAACGGTTGTTCTGTATAGAATTATCACCGCCTTGGGCGGGAAAGTTAACTACTATATTCCCAGCCGACACGACGACGGATACGGTCTGCACAATCATACTGTTGAGAACCTGGCTCAACAGGGATACAACTGGCTCGTTACCGTAGACTGCGGCATTCGATCTGTGGAAGAAGTCGAGTTGGCAAACCGTTTGGGTCTGAAAACGATTGTAACTGACCATCACCAGCCCCTGGAATCCGGGGAATTGCCCCCTGCTCTGGCGGTCGTTCATCCGGCGATCCCTCTCAACGGCAAATGCACGCCGGAATTGAGCGGGTCGGCGGTCGCGTTCAAACTGGCGTGGCAGTTATGCTGTGCGAAAATGAAAAGCTCAAACGTTGGGGAGAGGCTTCGTAACATTCTTCTGGAACTGCTGGGCATAGCGACGCTGGGAATCGTGGCGGACGTTGTGCCTCTGACTGGAGACAACCGAATTCTTACCGCGAACGGTTTGAAATATTTGCGGAATCGCGCCCCGATTGGCATTTTGGCTCTTTTGCAGGGATTGAGTCTTCATGAGCAGATTTTAAGCGCCGAGAACATCTCCTATAAAATCGCCCCAACGCTCAACGCCGCCGGACGGGTCGGCGATCCCAACAAGGCGGTGGAATTGCTCTTGTCGATTCAGCAGCCAAAAGCGCAAAGCCTTGTATCCCAGTTGCTTGAATGGAATTTTAAACGGAAAACTCTGGAACAGGAGATTTCTCGTCAGGCGGAAGAACTGGTCAAGGAACAATTTCAGTCAGAGGACGATAATCCGTTTCTGGTTTTAGCGGGACAGGACTGGCACGAGGGCGTTCTGGGAATTGTCGCTTCCAGAATGGTCGAAAAATTTCATCGTCCAACGATTATCCTTTCCATTCCAAATTCTGACGATTCGGAAAAGCCCTGCTCCGGCTCCGCCCGATCTGTAGAAGACTTTGACGTCGCCGCTGCGCTGGCGCATTGTTCAGACATTCTGACGCGTCATGGCGGTCACAAAATGGCGGCGGGGCTGTCTGTCAAGAAAAACGATATCAACGCCTTTCGTCAAAAAATCAACGAGTACGCAAAAGAACATAAAGCAGAATTGAACACAGACGCCCCGGAGTACGTTGACGCTGAAATACCGCTCTCTGCGATTACAATGGAAACGCTGCTGGCAATGGAATGGATGGAGCCGTTTGGCAAAGAGAACCCGCGCCCAACGTTCATGGCAACCAACGTCGGGCTTTACTGCGCTCCGCGGCTGTTAAACAGCTCCGGCGGAGTTCAGTTTGTGTTTTATCAGAATGGCGTAACACTCAACGGCGTTGCGTTTCAACACCCGTCTTGGGCAAGCGATTTCGTCAATACAGGCAGTCAGGCGTTTGACATCGTCTTTCAGCCCAGTATCAACCGCTTTGCCGGTCGAACCAGCGTTCAGCTTAAAGTGCTCGACTGGCAAAGCAGAGATTAGGCAGCAGGCAAGAGGCAGTAGGCAGTAGTGAAGATTTTTTGTTTCTCGCAACTCGCAACTCGCAACTCGCCTCTCGCAACTCAACTTAGCGTACTGTCCAGTACGGCGTATCGCACGGATCTTTCCACAGATCAAGCAGTTCGTCGTCCATCTTGGCAATGAACATCTGGAACCCGGCGGCTTCCTGAACGGTAAGCATTTCTTCGCATTTGGCGTCTGCGATGATGATGCCTTTGGAATCCAGGTACTTCTTCACGCCATTAAGAACGATGAACATTTCCATGTGAGTCGTGGCGCCGGAACCGTTGATAATAACGACGACTTTGTCGCCCGCTTTGGCGTCAACAGCCTGAAGAAGCTGTTCCGCCATAATCTGAGCGGTTTCGTCAGCGGTTTTGATCTTGCAGCGTCCTCCGCCGCCTTCTCCGTGCTGTCCCATGCCGATTTCCATTTCGTCGTCTGCCAGTGTGGCGATTTCCTGTCCGGTGGCGGGGTGAGTGGCTCCGCGCATAGCAACAGCCAACGTCGCCATGTTGTCGTTGAACTTGTTGGCAACGCGGCAGACTTCGTCCAGATTCCAGCCGCGTTCAGCCGCAGCGCCGGCAATCTTCGCCAGAGGAATGCAGCCAACCAGACCGCGGCGATCGGCAATCGGAGCGCCCAGACCGGCGGAAATGTCTTCGTGAGTGTTGATAGAACGGACGTTAAGTCCTTCGTCTTCCGCCATTTCCATAGCCATGTCGCCGCTCATGACGTCGCCAGCATGGTTAAGAACGATCAACAGCGTACCGGCTTCCCGATTCATCTTTTCCAGAGCCTTGTAGACGTTCGGTCCGCCTGGCGCGGCAAAAATATCGCCAGCAACGGAAACGTCAAGCATGCCGTATCCGACAAAACCGCTGATTGCGGGTTCGTGTCCGGTTCCGCCCATCGAAACGATGGCGACCTTGTCGGTCGACTTGGGGTTGGCGCGGCAGACCAGTTTCTGATCTACGACGATCTTGTCCGGGAACGCGATCTGCATACCGGCTAAAAGTTCTGTGGTCAAGTTTTCAGGGGCGTTGATGAATTTCTTCATTACCATAACAGGGAATCTCCAATTAAAATATAGGTGAATTATAAAACATTCATAATCAACATTTCTATTATTTTACTTGAATTGCGAAACCGTTGCAAGACCTCGGACGCCTCAAAAATCAAAAAATTTATGGAAAATTTTGGTAATTGAGAAAGACGTAATTAAAATTATTCATCCTGTTCCTTCAGCCAGTCTTCAATTGCGTTCGCCATATCGTCGAGCGATTCGTACCGGTCTGCAGGAATGCGAGCCATGGCGCGCTTTGCAATGGCAAGCAAATCAGGAGAAGATTTCTCATCCAACATATCGAAAAAGGTTTTTCCCAGCGAGTACTGATCCACTTTAGGCGAATTTGCCGCCGGGCTTTGTTGAGCAATGAGTCGTTCCGGAGCCATGTATTTCATCGTTCCGCCGGTGGGAGGAACGTCAGGCGAGTTCTCTCCTCCGGCGAGGTCAAAGTCGGAAAGTCGAACGGAGCCGGACTTGGTAAGAAGAATATTCGCCGGCTTAACGTCTCGATGAACAATCCCGTGCGAATGAGCGTACGCCAGCCCGCGAGCCGACTGTAAAATAATCAGCGCCGCCGACTGGTCAGGCGTCTTGTCCGGAAAGAGCGTTTTCCAGTTGGTTCTATCCAGACTGGTTCCGTCTACGTATTCCATAACGGTGTAAACGATGTCGTCCTGCATTCCGGTATCGTAGAAAGCGATGATGTTTTCATGATGAAGTTTTTTCAGAATCTCGGCTTCTCTGACGGCTTGATGCATTCTGTGAACTTTTAACGCCGCAGGACGATTGACGGCTGTGTCAAAGACTTCGTAAACTGCGCTCATGCCGCCGTGCCCGATCTCGCGAATAACCCGGTACGTCCCAATTTGCTCCGGGATTTTTGGAAGTTCCGGCGCCATGGCAACCGTTTTGGTCAATTCCGTTCTTTGAACGTCTTCCAGCATAAGCGTAACAGGAAGAATCTCCTTAAGTTCCGTTTCATATTGAGGCCAACAGGCGGCAAAAGAACTTATCGAAACGTTCTCTCCGGAACGTACGGATTGCATATACAGTTCTATTATGTCAGGAAGGTTCATGGTTTAAATTCCGAAAACTGTTCGACCAGTCCAGTAAGCCGTTTAAGCGCCCGATAATATCTCATTTTAACAGCGTCGACGGAAATATCCAAAATTGCAGCGCAATCATTGTAGCCCATCTGCTCAAAATGACGCATGATAATAATATCTTTGTCTTGCGGCTGCAGTTCGTCAATTATTTGACGAATAATAATGGCGCGTTCTTTACGCATTATCTTTTTACTGGGGGATGTAATTGAATCCGCCAGACGGTTGAGAATATCGGTTTGAGAATCGTCGATATTATCATAGACTTCTTTGTTAGAGTCACGCTTACCAGCTCCGTAATAGCGTTCTTTATCAACAATCGTTTGCATAACGATGTTTCTCAATTTAACCAGCAAAGAAACCTCAGACCTGTCGTTGAGATAGTCCAAACGCTTGTAGGCTTCAATAAACGCCTCTTGAAGAATATCTTCAACAGGCATGAGTCTTTTCAACCTTTCTGAAGCGCGGCAAGAAATAACCGCCAGTAATCGATCTCGATACTGTTCTATAGCATTGCCTAATGAAGTTTTTTGAATCGCTTGCTTATCTTCCATGGTTTCCCCCTTATTATCAAAATCCCACGTTGCAACAAGGTTATTTTACCACAAAGAAAGACGTTGTCAAGAAGTACAAAAAATAAACTCCTATAGCAACTGCAATACCTCAATAAATAACTGAAACGCAAGCCGTTGAGTCAAAAACAGAGATAACCGCTTACGCAATTCGTTATTAACCTTTATTCTCCGAGGTCAATTTTCAAAGCCAGACTTCGGTTCTCGTTATACCATTGAATCGTCTTTTCGACGCCTTTTTCAATCGACGTTTTAGGCGACCATTTAAGGACTTTTCTGGCGTGGTCAATGTTGGCGGACGTTCGTTTGACGTCAGCGCGATGGGCGGGACGATAATCGATTATCGCCTCTTTGCCCAAAAGACGTCCGATAAGAGCAATTAAATCGTTCAAAACGACTACATTGTCTCCGCCGAGATTGAAGATATCGTATCCGACCTTCTTTTCCGCCAGCTGCGTTCCGCGGGCGATGTCGTCAACGTAGGTAAAATCGCGTTCTTGAGTCCCGTCGCCGAAAAGAATTATCGGCTCGTTCTGATCTATGTGACGAATAAACCGGAAGATGCTCATGTCCGGGCGTCCGGCGGGTCCGTAGACGGTAAAGTATCGCAGAATAGAGACGTCAATTCCGTGCAAGTGATGGTACGAATGCGCCATCGCTTCCGCAGCCTTTTTGGATGCTGCGTAGGGGGACAGCGGTTTGTCGGTGCAATCCGTTTCAGAGAACTTTCCCGTCGGGCAGTTACCATACAGGCTGGACGTTGACGCCATGATGTATTTTGAAACGTCAAATTGACGGCAGGCGTCGAGAAGGTTAAGCGATCCGAGCGTGTTGGAATGATAATAAATCCACGGGTTGACAACGCTGGTTCTTACGCCGGCGCGCGCGGCAAGATTATAAATTGCCTGCAGATTCTTACAGGATTTAACCTGCTTAAAAACAAAGTCTTTATCTGCGATGTCGCCTTTTTTGAATCGAAAGTTGGGAAACGTCTTGAGGTTTTTGAGCCGATAATTCTTCAGCCGGCAATCGTAGGCGTCGTTGAGAACGTCAATTCCTAAAACGTCGTTTCCCTGTTCGAGCAGGTTAAGAGTTAATTTCGAGGCGATAAATCCGGCGCAGCCTGTTACGATATACATAAACGCTTATTCTATTCTTTAATGTCTGTTCTCAACCCTCTAATTAAGCGGAGCGATATTCATCAAAATGGGCGGATCAGCGTCCGCAACGGATTCCGGATTGACGGGAATGGCGCTTGGCGAAACATTTTCGGCAGGTCGAACCAAAGACGTTTGAACAACCGGAATGACGTTATATTCAGACGGAATTTGGCGCACTGGCGACGCGGGAGACGTTTTCGCAACAACAGGATTTCCCGTTGCCAGGCTGGCAACTTCATGATATCCCAACGAGCAGAAATCCGATTCTGTCATAGCAGATCTGGTATTTTTGACTGTTACCACTCTGCTGTTATCGAAACAGTTTTTCAGTTCATGGGGAACGTTCTGATTCTCCGACAGTCCTGGCAGAGTTTGAGAATCGAGCGGAGACGGAGCGTCTGTCGGGTACGCCTGGTTTGATCCTGAATTTGGCTGAACGTTCTGAGCTGAGCCGGGCGCGGTTGGAGATGAAAATTCGGATTCAAATCGATTCATGTCGAGACTTCCCGGCAGGAACGACCCTTGAGTGGGCGTATACGCCTTCGCCTCGCTTTCGGAAATTTCCGTCTGATATTGAACCGGCGCAATAGCGTTGTTATTTTTAGTTGAGTCAGACGCGACCGCTGGAGAGACAGGCGCCTGAATGGGTTCTGAATTTGGAACGGGCGGCAGATCTGGAACGGGCGGCAGATCCATTGGTCCTGACGTTCCATTTGACGCAACCGTTTGAGAAGAAGGAGAAGTCATCGGCGAGATATCCATCGGCGAGGCGTTTTCCTCTTTATAGGCGACCGGGGCTGCGTTTTTAGATGCATCCGCATTTGCCTGAGCCGTCATTTGTTCTACAGCAGCGTAGTTCTGCGCCGGATTGACTGGCGGTTGATTGAGCTGATCCAAAGACTCCGTATATTGAGGACCGTTTGGGTTAGAGTATCCGCTATCAGCCAAGCGGCGTTCTCCCAGAGCTATGGTCGCTTCCGGTTTGGCTTTATTGGCTGGAGGGATTATGTCGCCGTCTGTTTGAACAGCCTGGTGGTTTTCTTTATACGTTGCCAACTGTTCGGTTTTTTCCATGTCTTTTCGACCAAAAGGCCATTTCGGGCCGCCTGTACTGCGACAGCCAACAAGCGAAACGACGACTAATAACGCCGCAAGCGCCCATCGGAGCTGAAATCTGTTCATAATGCTAAATTCCATGACTTGAGTCCATCCATGTCAAAGTCCACAACTTTTGCTGTGGGTTAAAGGAATTGTGTATTTCAAGAGTTCTTGAACCGTCCATGGCGCAAACAAACTCCGAAAATGCAAGTATATTTCGTCCGCAAATGCAAAACAGAAAAAACTGTTTTGGCAATAATCCGGACTATAGAGTTTTTTTCTATATGAGTCAAGAGCGATTTTTAAAACTTCTTCTGTAAATATTTTTTAGTACACAAAACGTCTCATGGAATCAATAAAAAAACATGCAGACGGGTTGAATTTAAAATTGTTTCTTTTATAATATTTGTTAACAAATTAAATGCAGGGGGGGATTTTTCTTGTCAATGTTTGACAAGGCGCCCTGTATTCATAAGAGCTTAAAAAGCTCTTTAACAACACAGAGGTTTATCTATGAAACGACTTCTCATTTGCATCGCAGCGATTCTGTTTCTCGTTTCTGCCGCAGAAGCGGGACAGAAAAAAGCGCTGCTGATTATGCTTGACGGACAGCGGTCAGACGCGTTGTACTCGGCTCCAACGCCGAATTTGGATTCTCTTCGCAACGGTACTTGGGCGGAAGGATACAAAGGCGCCTATACGTTCCAGTCGCATACCAATCTGGAATCGCCGCCGTCGAGCGCAACAAATCACGTCGCTATCGCAACCGGCGTTACAGCCGCCAAAAACGGCGTCTACAAAAACGGTCAGACGTTCAAAGGAAAGTATGACGAGTACCCAACGTGGATGCAAAGACTTCGAAAAGCCGACCCGAATATCGTTTCCGTTTGGCTGTACAACTGGGGCGAAGACGCAGCTATTCCCGCTGACGCGACGTATCAAAACTCTCGCGGCGGCGGCGTTGACGGCGACGTCAAAATCATCGACGAAACCGTTGCTATTCTCGACGGCTCGTTCCCCGATACAGAAGGCGTCAAGGGAACAAAATGGACAAAAGGCGCCGACGTCGACGCGATTATGCTCTATCTGGATTCAATGGATATGTTCGGACATCGTCATGGATTCTCCGTCAATGTGAATGAATACTATGACGCTGTCAAATTCTATGACGAAAAAATCGGGAAAATTCTCGACGCCATCAAGAATCGTCCCAACTTCGCAAACGAAGACTGGATGATCGTTGTTACCGCAGACCACGGAGGAATTTATCGCACTCACGGCGTTGTCGGCTGCAAGAACTGCTATACAATTCCACTCATTGTCAGCGCCAAAGACATTGAAGCCGGCAAGATGGCGGGGCAACCGCAAAACTGCTGCTCCGCGGCGTATGTGATGAAGCACATGACCGGCTCAATTCCGGAAGAATTTGATGGATACATTCCTCAAACCGCTCTGGAAACGCCAGCAAATCTCGATAATCCGATTACCAACGTTGCCGACTTGAAAGCGGGCTGCCCTGCCAACGATTTCAGCTTTGTTATCTGGTTCAAGGCAAACGGAAACCAGACGGGCGATCCGGCTATCGTTTCCAATAAAAACTGGGATAGCGGACGCAATCCGGGATTCGCGCTGGCAACGTTCGATCAAAAAGGCGAGCCGGCTCTTACGCTCAACTTTGGCGATGGCAAGAATCGGGACGACTTCCGCCCCATGTTCTATAAGAACAACGAATGGACGTTTATTGCTGTAACCGCTCAAAAGGGCGGCGCCGCAATGTTGTTTGTCGGAACTCAAAACGGACGTCTGGCGTTCATTTCTGACGACATTTCGGAAATTAAATCGTTCACTTCCGACCTGAACTGGAACATCGGCACAGATGGCACAGGAAACTACAAGTGCAAGCTCAACGGAGAAACAAAGGGATTCCAGTACTGGCCATCCGTCTTGACAATTGATCAGATTAACGATCTGTACAAGAAGGGTCTTAGCGAGTAGGGAATGGGAAATAGGGAGTAGGGAGTAGGGAGTAGAAAAAACTATTTCCTATTCCCTAACCCCTATTCCCTAATGTCTCTATTTCAGCTTCTGTTCAAAGAGCCATTCGGCAAATCCGGGCGTGTAGTAAACTTCTCTCCAGATATCATGTCCGCGTCCGGGAAGTTCCGTATATTTGACATCGCAGCCGGCTGCTTTGAGCGCGGCGACAGCGCTGCGAGAGCGTTCGACCGGAACGGAGGGATCGCGGTCGCCGTGGAAGAACCAGCCCTTGGCGTTTTTGAACTGACAGATTTTCTCGTTGTCTGCTCCGCCGCACAGCGGGACGTAAGCGGCAACTTCGTTTCCGCGTCGGCAAACGAAATCGCACGTTCCGTATCCGCCCATCGACATACCCGTAACATACAGACGGGACTTGTCAAGTGAGAATTCTTTTCGCAACTGGTCTACAACCGCCAGCAGACAGGTCATGCTGTCAGACGGCGTAACGGGCGTTGCGTGAGAGTTTCTTTCCGCCCAGTTCGTTTCGCACCAGCGTTTTCCGACTGGACACTGGGGAGCGATCAGGAAAGCGGGATTCTTTACCCGATTCTCGCCGCTGATAAGCGTTAAGAACTGCGGATGGAAAAGCTGCCTGACGTTGTCGTCGCCGCGTTCGCCCGCTCCGTGAAGGAAAATAATCAGCGGATAGGACTTGTTAGGATCGTAGTTGTCCGGCTTGAACAGACGATACGGCAGTTTCGCGCCGTTGGCGGCTTGATAAACTCGCGCTTCGGAATTGGCGATCAGTTCTTGATAGTCTTCCGCCGCGTTACAGGTTGTTACAAGGGTCATGGCTAATAAAGCAAATGGAATGAAGTGTTTCATGGTTTTGGGGTAAATTGGTTAGGGGGTTAGGGGATGAAGCTCCTAGCTGCTAGCTCTTAGCCAGGAGCTTGTGCATTTGAAGTTCTCGGCGTTAATTTTAAAGCCTGAAACTAAAATCGCCAAGCTAGGATCTAGAAGCTAATAGCTAGCGGCTCAGTTCTTCAATCGCCTTGGCGACAGCGGCGCGGCGCTGGTAAATCGCGTCCGGCGAGAAGTTGAACGTCGTCCAGTCGGAGGTAATCTCTTCTGGGACAACAAGCAGAGCTTCGTATTTCTGACGCTGTTGAGGCGTGAGGTCTTTGGCTTCGGCGAGTTTCGATTTGAGAATTTGTAACATCTCAAAATCCTCGATGCCTTCGCGAAGCATTTCCAGTCGAATTGACGGAACCGGGGCGTCCAGATTGGGTTCTGAACTGGGGGACTGGCACGACAGCGGCGGATAGAGGAACCGACCGTCGCCGTTGCCCCAGAAACGCTTTGCTCCCGGCGGAAGCGCGCCGTCGTGAACGTAACACATGGGGTCAAGGTACGGATTCTGCGGCGCTTTCGGGTCAGGAAACGCTGACGGCGACGTCCAGTAGTTGGACTGCCAAACCAGAATGCCGCTTAAGTCGTATTTCCAGGTTTGCCACAGCCACGTTCTTAACTCAACTGCAGCATGGTCAGTAAACTCTGTGCAGTACGGCGCGTGAGGCCAGCAGCAGACGTACGTCCAGAATCGCGCGCCTTTTGCTTTGAGCGGCTGCGCTAATGTATGATTGTAATTGGGCGTAACAGGACACCAAATGTCAATCTTGCCGAGGTTTTCCTTTTCCGCTTCGTCAGCCGCCGGTTCTTCGGTAAGCAAATTGGGAATTTCCGGAGCGTACTTTTTGATTCGATTCATACCGTCGCGGACGTATTCGTAGTCTTTGGGATCCGGTTCGTCAAACCAGTATGTGTAACATTTGTTCAGCCAGCCTTTTTCTTTAAAATGATTTTGAAGCTGTTCAAGCTGACTTTTGAACATCGCCTGGTATTCCGGCGTACTCTCTCCGTATCCGAGCAGCTGAGGTTCCCAACGCTGCTGGAACGTGCCGCCGCCCATGCCTTGAATAGTCAAATGCATTCCGGTGAAATTGTATTTCTCAATCGCCTTGGCAAAGGCAGCGTCGAAATTCGTGAAATCGATTTCCGCGTGAGAAGCGCTCGGGTTGTCTTTGTCAACTACAAATTTCACTTTGATCGGATCCAGCGGAACCGGATTGTATGGGCTGATTCTGTATCGTGACAACAGCTGGAAATATTTATCCAGAATAACGCGCTTGTCCGCTTCTGTTTTAACGTTGTGGTATGTCCAGACAAAATTTGGATTGAATCCAAACGCCGTTTCAATCGTGTTGAACTTGGGAAGATCAAAGCCCCAGACGCGAAGCGTAACAGGAACGGCTGCCGTTTGCGTCTGTCCGTTAGCGGTCAGTTTAAGAGCAACGGTTGTTTGATACGTACCCGCCGGAGATCCTGCCGGAACGTAAACGGTTATCCAGATTGGGCAGTTCTTTCCTGCTGATGCGGTAAACACGTTCGGCAGCGGCGGCAGTGCGTCCGGATAGAAATCGCGAACGCATGTCGAGTCCGTCGGATGAGAAACGTAATGATAATAAACGCTTCTCAATTCGACGTTGTCTGCAGAGATGACGTTCTTACCGTCAGCGGATTTCAAATCGCCGGCAACGCTGGCGGAGATTTTCGTTTCCTTTTGAGGAATAACGACCAGCTGAGCGGATTCGTAATCGTTCCCGGCGGCGGAAAGGAAAATTCCGCTGGTCAAAAAAGAAGCCGTCAGCTCTGGCGCTTTTCGGGTCAGCGGGATTTTATGATCTGACGTCGTCCACCAAACGGGGACGTCAACGCCTTTAGGGTCAAGACGCCAGCCGTAATCTTCCCGGTATAAATCCGGAACGAAATATGTGCAACGCAAAACGCTTGTCTTGGCGGCTCCGGAATCGTCCTTCCAGTTGAGCGTCAAGTCGTAAGTTCGATTCCCGGGAACGTCTTGAGGAAGCGTGTATTCAAAATCTTCCGGATAGCCGCCGTCGCCGGAAACCAATTCCCAGAAAATCGTTTCGCCGACAAGTTCCAAGTCGGCTGACGGATCGACTGACGACTTGTTGCTTTTGGTATTGGCAGTAAAGCGAAATCTGTGAAGCTGTAACACCGTACCGCCGTTTGACTTGTCTGCTATAAAACGAATCCAGACGTTTTTGGCGTCGAGGTTGTCCGCGGCGCTGTCGGTAGTTCCGACCTGACCCAACTCGGTCAGCGGCTGCCAGTTGACGCCGTCAACGGAATATTGAACGAAAAGTTTTCCCTTGAGATAGTATTCGCAGCTCATTTCAAGTTGAAAACTTTTGAACGTCTCCGCACAGGGGGAGTTGAACTTATAGACAAGTTCAGAATCGCTTCCGAAAGTCCATCGGTTGGTATTGAAGCCAGCCGTCCACTTTTGAAGCGCTGGCGAACAAGCGCCTCCAGTTTTGTCGAATGAAGTTGAGAAAGTATACACTCCGGTTCCGGGATTAAACGTCTCGTTATCCGTCAGGTTATTGTCGCTTTCCCTGATTGTAACAGGGAGAATTTCCGCCTCGGCAAACTGGAACGTTGCGTTGGCTTCCCATTGTCCCAACCGGAGAATGTCGTTTTTAATATCCGGACGAGTCGGGAATATGATAGTGTACGTTTTCCATTCCGGGGTAAATGCAAAATCGGTATTGAAAAACCGGGGACCTGTCATGCCGCCGCGGCCAGCGCCGAGAGTTCGCGCTTTGAATCGAAACAGCCCCAGCCCGCTTTTAGACGCCTGACGAAGCTGGTCAAACGGGAAATCGGGATAAATCCATGCTGACGACCCGACGCCTTTTCCGACAAGTTGTAACACAGCGCCCTCGACGCCGTCGACATGGGGAATAACTTCCCCTTCTCCGCCATCGGTCAGCTTCCATGAGGAATCGGAAAAGTCGAATTTCATTCGCCCGCCGTCGAGCGTTACGGAATCAGCAAAAGCGCTGACGTTAAACAGGATAATTGCGGTAAATAATAGTATGCGTTTCATGGTTATTAGTTGCAAGTTACGAGTTGCGAGTTGCGAGAAAATGCAAGCGACCAACGGGAGTGGTTATCGGCAGGCGCGCGGGTGCGAAGCCGCACAGGCGGAGGGAACTGCGTTTTGTGATGAAAATTTTGTTTATGGCGCTACCCATGTCCAATCAGGAACCGACCTTGTCGGCGCGGACTGGGAGCGGCGCCTCGCCGCTAGGAGTTAGGGGTGAGGAGTTATTTTTGAGCCGCCGCTTGCGTAACTCCTCACTCCTCACTTCTCACTCCTCACTCGCAAATATTTGTTTTTTACAAATCAGCTCAGAAGTTCTTCGTGATTCCCTGCTTGAACTGCGGGTAGTTCCCGTCGGCGTCCGGTTCGATAGGAGCCGGCGAGTCCAATTCCAGGGCGTCGAGGTCTTTGACGAACTGGAATTCAGAATTCCAGGCTTTGTCGTAGGAAATCTCCTGACCGGATTCCAGCGCCATGCGTCCCATAATTCCCGCAAAGGCGGACTTGATGCCCTCGTCTACCTTGACGTTGGGCAGGTCTTCCCGAATAATGCGGAACAGACGGTTGTGCTCTTCCTGATAGGAATCGTTGCGCGGCTTTTCGGAACGCCAAACGATGTCGTTGTGATCTTCCGTAAACCCTTTGTAGATGCAGGGGCTGGGATGTCCTTCGCCCAAAACCGCCATGCCTTTGGTTCCCTGAACGACGCATTTGAACGCCCACCATGTGCCGGGAATCTGTCGTTGCTGAACAACCATTCTCACGCCGTCTTTGAAGTGATATTCCACCGTAGAATGGTCGTAAGCCTGGTCTTTAATCGTGCGAACGGAACGACCGCAGACGCCCTGGCACCAAACGGGCCAGTCGTTTTTCGACCAGCAGCCGATGTCGATGTTGTGAATCATCCAGTCGATAATCGGGCTTCCCGCCACCCATGTAAAGCTGTTGAAATTGAGCAGCTGATTTTGCAGCGTCGATTTGTTGGGATCGTAATTGTACGGAACTTCTTCCTGGCAGCGATAAACGAAAATACCGGTGATGTCGCCGATAGCTCCGTTGTGAATCTGGTCAACGCAGTCTTCGGTTCGGAAATACTTGCGGTTGTTCAGCCCCGTCATGACTTTAAGTCCCTTTTCCTGGGCGATTTCCCACGACCTGGCAACGTGTTTGATGCCGGGCGTGTCGACGGCAAACGACTTTTCCAGAAAGACGTGAATTCCCCGTTCGACCGCGTAACGGAAATGAATGTGACGAAACGCCGTCGGCGTGGTCAGAATAACGACGTCGCCGGGATTGAGGGCGTCAATGCACGCTTTGTATCCGTGCAAGCCGTGGAATCGGGCGACGGTGTTGGGGTCTTTGTTTTTCAGTCTGTCCGGGCGGGCGTCCTTAACGCGCTGAAGCAGACGTTCCGTTTTGAACTCGAACGCGTCCGCCATGGAAACCAGTTCGACGGGACCTTCCGTGCTGAGGGCTTGTAACAACGCGCCTGACCCGCGGCTTCCACAGCCGACAATGCCGACGTGAATGGTATTGTTTTCAGCCGCATGAACGGCGGGGATGGTAAACGTGGACGCGACTGCCGCTGTTGCCGCGGCTGTTTTGAGGAATTGACGGCGGGTTGACATGGATATTCTCCTGGGGGTTAAGGGGTGTAGGAATTTCATGCATTAATCATGCAAAATTCATATGATTCATCTTCAAAAATATTTCTTTTAATAGCGCTTACTGAATTTTGTGAATATCACGTTCATTTACTGCAAGCATCCATTCTATGCGCCTAATTAAGTACTCTTGTCCGAGATCCTGAATAATAAATCGACATTCATCTTCTATTATTGGGTCTTTATCCAAAGGAGGATCTGAAACGCGAGGTTTACTTTGATTCATCTGACTCAATTTTGTTTCTTGAGTATCCGCTAAATAATTAAGTTCCTTTTCCAGCGCTTTAAAAAATCCTTCTTGTTGAGCTTTCATACGATTATTTACATACCACATGATAGGGCAAATGATAGGGTAAAAAAGAAACGTGAAAACTTTTTTGAGCAATTCCCAAAAGGAACCTGTATTATTATCTGTTGTAGGTTGAGTTTGAGATTTGATATTATCAATGACTGTTGAAATATCGGAATCGCGTATCAAACAATCACGTAAGTTATCAGGAATGATATCAGAAACATGATACTTTAAACGAATATGTCGTTTGAGCAGTCTTTCCTGTGTATTGTCATTGGTCAGTATGTCGCGAATAGTAGAAGCCGCATTTTTAAAAGAATTAAGAAGTTGTGAAATGATCTTATGTTCTTTATTGAACATGTGCATTTTCGAATATGAAAAATAGACAAGAATGAACGAAATGAACAGTTGCGTTACCAACTTAAGGTCTTCTTGGTAATTATTAAAATAAAAACCAGAGTTTGAGATACACGTCTGCGCTTCAGAACAAAGATAGCTTGTTCTTCTCATTTCAAAATAACCATTAAAATAGTAAATTATTACAGAAAATTTTAAGACTTGACCCGCTGCGGGGCAAGTAATGATTGATAATTACTATCGCTCCCACTATAATCGCCAGTACACAAGCTAAGATTAATGCATTACCCACTCTCAATATATAATCTATTGTTGAAAAAAATGAGACTATAAAAAACATCAAGAAAAATGCAGTTAAGACCGCCCAGAGTAACCCCACAACGAATGAAAACCAGCCTAACTCACCCCACTGTGATTTTTTGAGTTCGTTCTTAAAATAATCAATGTCCTTCCTGATCCACGCATCATTTAAAAGAGTAACTCGCTCTTTGTATGCTTTTCTGCTGCTTGTTACAAATGGAACAGTTGAATATATTCCGTTTAACGCGGTTAATAACCAAGGCGGCGCTTGTTTGGAAAGAAGGTTGTTATTGACAATGAGTTCCGTAATTCCAGAGTATCTCCAATACGCTTGAATTTTTAAACAATCAGATAACGTTTGGAGGTTGTGATATTTGTCATGGCAACGCGAATGGAAATAATCGATAATACAGCATTTTATGCTAATATACAGGAGTAACAATACAGTTACCGCTGCTAAAATCAGGAAAACAGTACAAATGAAATCTCCATTAGAAATCTTGACGAAATTCAAATCAATATGTGATTCTTTTAAGCCTTTTACATTTTTGGGAATTCGAGTTTTGACGATTGTTCCCGTTGCAGTCTCGCTTGCAGTTCCATTATCAACTTCAATCGCAGTCTTGATTTTTGTCTCAATACTTGTTAATAATGTTATCGTATCAAATAATCTGCTTTCCTTTGTTTCTAATGTACAGTATCGCGTCAACTGGAGAGCGTTTACACCAAGACTGCTAATGCACATGCTGTTTATATAGATGATTAAAGCATTGCATATAAAAAGGAGTAACGACACTATGCAAAACGCGTTAATATGCTTCTTCATCTTCTTTTTAAAATCTCTGGACAAATCCTGATAAAACATGGAATATCCAATTAACTGTTTTACCGAATTGTCATGTGCGTCAATTGAAGAAGAATTAATTATTGGATCGTCAATTTGAGGTTCTTTATCCTTTGCATAGCTAATGCGATTAATCGTCCCAATGTTATCCAAGACGCTTATAATACCAAGTCTTTTGATTAATTTTGAAGGGGAGTTAATAGTACTCTTACAAGACGGCGTCTTTAAATTTCTATAATAGTAAACGCTGACATTTTGGTCGCCTGAGGAACTGTTGCTCTTAATATGCAATACTGAATTTATATAATTCTCATAGGAATCTTGAAATCTGCTACTCAGATAATTCCTTAAGGAATCATAAATGGGCGCTTGTTGTTCGGGGTCGGAATTATTCTCGCCTCGATAAATGACAATTGTTAAATGACGATTAATGAATTGACAAGGCAATTCTTTGTCATTAGAGTTTTCACGAGTTTGAGGAATCAGCTCAGATTGATCGACAGGTCTAACAAAAGAATAGCTGTCAACGCCGTTTGACTCTTCTTTTGTTCTTTTTTTTAGATCAGCAATAACGCGGTTGATGATCCCTCCAATTGTACCAGACATGTTAGCGACAATTAACAAAGGGACGTCTTTTGGCCATTTCCACTGTTCAATAAAAGCGGTTAGGTACCGCTTTAGGGCATTTTCTTCATTTTTGTCAAGGCTTTGAGGTTCCAGAATAGAAATAACGAATGGGATTATAGGAACTTTAACTCCTGCTGAGTTTGTCGTCCAGCCATAGCAATATGGCGGTTCATTTAAAAAACCGTCAAAATCAGAAGTTTTCGTATTGGCAGAGCTGTTTAAGTCAGAGACGTTAGCAGTCATGATGATATGGTTGTGGCTAAGGGGTGTATGATAATAATTTGGGAGTGAAGGATTACAAGAATTGCTTCTTTATCGTTTCCCAAATCTTTTATATTTTTTATTATAAATAACTCATTTCCTATATGCAACCCCCCGGGAACGAAATTTTTCAGAAATAGACCGCCAGGAATTGCAAAGTATATTTAGAAAAGACCGGGAAACGAATGGATTTTAATGTCAGAGAGACGTTCAGATGCAATTCGCAGAAATGAAAACGCAATTGATAAAAGCAAAAATAAAACCGCGTTGATTACTTGAATTATCAAGCTGTCAACGCGGTTTATTGTTGTCAGGCGTCAGCGCTGATTAGAGCGCTGACGATTTTTATTGGACGTTTTTATTTGCAGGATTACGCTTTTTCCCAAGTCGTTGTTTTATCGGGGCGATCTTCCAGTTTGACGCCCAGTTCTTTCAGCGCATCGCGGATGAGGTCGCTTGTCGCCCAGTCTTTGTTCTGTCGGGCGTTGGCGCGAATCTGAATAATCAGGTTCATCAAGCCATCAACGAGCGAATTGTCTTCAGAGCTATCGTCCTGACCCGCTTTCTTGGGCGGTTCGAGGAACAGCCCCAAAGCTCCCGCCAGTTCCCGGAACGTCTTGACGCCCTGAACGAGCTGGGCGACCGCTTCCGGCGTCGGAGCGGTTTCCAGCTTCTGATCGTCGATGAACTTGTTGAGCTTTTTGAGCAGGTCGAACAGTTCAGCAATGCCTGCGCCGGTATTGAAGTCGTCGTCCATGGCGTCAAGGAACGTTTTGCGGCTTTGCGCGACAGACTGCAGCAGTTCCGACTGTCCCGGATCAAATTCGCCGGCATCGCGGGTTTTGGCAAATTCCGTCTGATAGAATTTCGTTCCGGTAACGCGGTCAAAGCGTTTGAAGAATCGATAGAACGCTTCCAAGCCGGTTTGAACTTCTTCAATGCGTCTGACGGAATAGTCAATCGGACGTCGATAATGCGTTGACAGCAGGAAGAATCGAATCGTTTCGCCGGCAAACGTTTTGAGCATGTCACGGAACGGAACGGAGCCTTTGGACTTGCTGATTTTACCGGCTTCCTGCGACGCGATGTCGCCCTCTTTGGCTTCCGGAGCGTCCGCCGCTTTTGTTTTGCGACCGCCGACTTTGCCGATTTCATCCGACGCCTGCATCAGACCGTTGTGCATCCAGTATTTGACGTACGGTTTGCCGCTTCGCGCTTCCGACTGGGCGATTTCGTTTTCGTGGTGCGGAAACGCCAAGTCCAACCCACCGCCGTGAATATCGAACGTGTCTCCCAACAGGCAGGAGCCCATGACGGAACATTCAATATGCCAGCCCGGTCTGCCCGGCCCCCAGGGGGATTCCCAAGACGGTTCGCCCGGCTTCGCGCTTTTCCACAAGGCGAAGTCCGCAGCGGAATGTTTTCTGTCTGCCGTCGAACCGCCTTCGCCCAGCATCTGTTCAACAGATCGGTGTGACAGTTTCCCGTATCCGGCGAACTGCGCAACGTCGTAGTAAACGTCGCCGTCGGACTCGTAAGCGAATCCCTTGTCAATCAAATCCTGAACGAATTTGATAATCTGAGGAATGTACTCTGTCGCGTGGGGGAAATGGTCGATGGTCGTAACGCCCAGCGCCTGAATGTTCGACAGGTAATCCTGGGTCATTTCCGCCGCCAGATCCGCCATCTTCATGTTGCGGGCGTTGGACTCGTTGATGAGTTTGTCGTCAACGTCGGTAATGTTGACAACGAACGTAACGTCGTACCCGCTGTAGGTGAGGTATCGCTTGACGCAGTCAAAAATAACCGGACCGACCATGTGTCCGATGTGGCTGGGCTTATAAACCGTCGGGCCGCACAAATACATTCCGACCGGGCGTTTCTCGCCGGTGGGCGTCTGAACGGGAACAAAATCTTCCTTTTGACGAGTGAGCGTGTTGTATACTCGAATCATAGTAAAGTCTTATTGGGGTTATGGTGGGTGATGATTATATTCAATTGATTCCCTATTTTACCAAAAAAACAAAACAATGCAACATTGATTTTACAGATTCTTGACCGCGAAACAGGAAAAAAACTCTCTTATTGAAAACTCGTCCTTAAATAGTCCCCCTAAACGCCCCGCTGCAAGGCGTAAATTTGGATAACTTGGAATTGCAATCCAGCGGAGAGTCGATTCCGCAAGTCCTTAAAAATCCAGTGTTTTTACAAGAAACAAAAAAGCCTTGCAAAATGTTGCAAGGCAAAAATCTACCTCAGGTAGGATTCGAACCTATAACCCTCGGTTCCGAAGACCGATGCGCTATCCAATTGCGCCACTGAGGCATTTATTATGTTTATTGTAGCCAATTTCCCATTTCCTGCAAGGAGGGGGGGGAAAGGCGATTTTAAAATAAAACCGCCGCAGTCAGGGGGATGACTACGGCGGGAAGTTTGACGTCAGGAATTATCCGGGGAATATATACCCCCTGTATTAGGGAGTGATGCCCAATTGTTCCTCTTCCTTTTCCTGAATGATGACACGGGGAGTAACCATCGTCGTCAAACTTTTGTGTTCAACGTCTGGAATCGCGTTTCCAGAATCATCGTTTTCAGGTCAGGATCACGGGGCGGCGATGCCCATTCTTTCCTCTTCTTCTTCCTGGATAATGATTCGCGGTGTAACCATCATCATCAAGCTTTCTGTTTCGCGACCGATGCCGGTGTTCTGGAACAGACGGTTGATGTAAGGAATCTTGTTGAGGATTGGAACGCCCTTTTCATCTCGACCTTCCTTGAGTCGTTTAATTCCGCCCAGGAGGACAGTACCGCCGTCAGGAACGCTGACTGTTGTGGTAACGGTCTGATAGGCGAAGGTTGGCAACTGAACAGATGTACCAGAATTCGAGGTTGAAACGTTCTTGCTGTTCTTCTTGGTAATCGGCTGTTCATCGTCGCCTTCAGACGAGGTGTCTTCCGTTGTGGTAGTTGAACCGGTGAACTTGAAGACGTTGACTTCTTTGATTTCGCTGAAGAACGGGACAACCGTCAGTCGGACGAATCGTCGGTCGTTGCTGACAACCGCCTGAACCGTCAGGAAGGTTCCTTCAGACAGAACGACGATGACAGGCTGCTGAGCCGCGGCAAAGTCGCCGACAACCGGGGTAACGCTGATGACGAACGGACTCTGTTGCGTATCGGAAACCATAGCCTGCTGACCATTGAACAGGGTTACTTTCGGCGCCTGCATGATGTTCGATCGTGCGTCTGCCTGAGCGGCTTCGATGAACAGGTAGGCTTCAATATCGCTCAGGAACGCCAAGCCCATGGTCAAGCCGTCGCCGCCGGTGTAACCGCCGAACTGTGGCGTTGTTCCGCCATAGCCGCCCTGGTTTACAGGAATGTCGAGCGTTGAGCTGAACAGACCAGGCGCTTTCAGACCGACGGTCGCGCTGCGCTGGAATTTGGCGTAGTCAGTTTCAGTCAAGTTTCCAGCATCGTCGAGAGCAGTTTCTCGTTCAATGGTTACGTTGCCCTGCTGATTCGATTTAATATTGACGTCGAAGTCAACGCCGACTCTTTCATAGAAACTGTCGGACAGGCTGATAAATCGAACTTCAATTGTTACCTGAAGGTCTTGCAGACGTCGAAGCTGTTCGAGCAGTTCAGCAATGTGTTCGTGGATTTCCTGAGTCTGACGAATAACAAGGCTCAAGTTCGTTTCAAACTTTTCGATTGTACCTTCGCCCTGTCCGCTGTCTTTCCAGGATTCGGGTTCAACGGTTTTGGTAATCAATTCGATCAAGCTGTCGAAGTCGGCGCCGGAACCGCTACCAAACGGTCCTGTGTTTCCGGAAGCCGGCGTCATGGGAGAACCCGCTGTCAGGTCGCCGCCCATGGACTGAGCCAAAATATTGTTGTTGACGTTTCCGTTGGAACGGCTTGCAACCGCGGTTGCGGGAGCCATGATGGACGATCCAATTCCGTTGCCCGCCATGCCGTTGTTCAGAGCCAACGCCTGTTTGTACGCGCCGGACAATCCCAGGTTATCCGTCGGAACAAAGTTCGGAATCGGAATAACGAGGTCGGCAACCGGGTACGTCTTGGTGTACAGCTGTCCTCTGCCGTTTTCTTTGCTTGTAATCTTGAGGACTTCATTCTTGATAACGTAGGTCAGGTCGTACGGCTCCAGAATCAGGTCGAGAGCGTTTTTGAGCTGAATGTCGTTAGTCAGAGAAATCGTTACAGGCGTGTCGGAGGCGACTCCAGCAGCAACGAAGCCAGCCGGATCTTTGTAAATGTTGACTCCAGCCAGAGCGGCGAGGTCGTCCAAAATGGCGCTGATCGGCGTCTGCTTGTAGTCCAGTCGAACGGGCTGTTCGAGCTTCTTCTTGATTTCCAGTTCGCGTTCCGTATACGGACTCTGTTCGTCGCCCTTGGCGCGGCGTTTGGTGATGTCAGCCCACGTTCCGCGATCCGGGAAGACCATATTCTGATCCGGGTCAAACGGGTTGACGGCAGAACGTTCTACGCCTTCCATGGCGTTAAGGAAGCCTTCGCTCTGCATTTCGCGAATCTTCAGACCGTCGTCAACGCGGCGTCGCGTTTTGGTCATCTGGAAAGCGAGGATGCACGCCTGGTTGTTGGGATCGAGTTCTTAAGCCTGCTTGGCTTTGAGTTCCGCTTCGGCGTAACGCTGTTCGCGGGTAAGCTGACCAACTTCGTCGATGAGTTTGGCGATCTTCTGTTCTTTTTCCGTTTTATACTGCATCGCGCGAGCGTTGTCCTCGTCAATCTTGCGATTGTTTTCTTCGTTGGCAATCAACGCGCCGTTTTGCGAAATATACAGATTTAATTCGTTTATCTTCTGATCAACATGCGCCAGCAGTCGAGCTTTGCGAGTATCGTCCAGAGCGGATTTGTCTACATTGTCTCTAGCTGCAGTCAGGATGGCAACCGCTTCGCGGGGATTGGATTTACCCATAGCGTGAGCTTTAGCTTCCTGGGCAGTCAGTTCCGAAGCAACTTTGCTGAACAGAGCGTTCTGTTCTTCGGTCGCTTCCGCGGCTACAGCGGCAGCAGATCCCGGAACAGGAGCCGGAGCAGAGTTCGCATTGAGGAATGTGAGTCTATCGTTAAGCTGACGCTGCGAGCTGTAATCGAGTTCGTCTCGGCGCTGTGCGGCCTTGAGGAACGCATTCGCAGCGGCTTCCTTATTACCAGCCTTAAGAGCTTCTTCGCCTTGCAGGAAGTAGCTCATGCCTTCGGTCATGCTTGACGGCTGTCCGGGCTGAAGAGCGGCAACCTGTTCGACAGCAGTAGCGTCACGGTTTGAAACGTAACTGGCGTTGGCAACCGAAGCGCCTGCAGCTCTCTGGCGAGCGCCGTTAATCTTATTGAGCAAATCCTGAGGTTTAACGTCGTAAGCCGTATATTCGACATTGAGTCGCGAGGCGTTCATCGCCACGTTTTCTGCAATGTCGTAGCAGCGAAGCTGATACAGCGTATTCGCCTGATTGAGCAGAACGCGAGAGAATTCTTTTCGGCTGTTCATATCAGACGGATTGTTCTGAACGGAAGCGTATGCAGATTCGTAAGCTTGAATATCTTTTTCAACACGATTGGGCGAATCGTTTTTCGGTCCGTAGGGCACGTTTAAGCTGCGAGCCTGAGAAACTTTTGCACGCGCGTTAGCAACATCCCCCGTTGCCAGATTTTTACGCGCTTCGAGCAAAAGCTTGTCGCTCTGCTGACGAACGGCAACTGGAACGTCGCCGGAAGCGGGAGCGGCTGCCATTGTCGCCATCGCCGGAGCGACCGGAGCGGACTGGGCTGCCGGAGCGGGAGGCAGATCAGGCAGAGGCGGAACGGACGGAGCCGACATCGCCATTTGCTGCTGTTGTTTGGCAGTCTGAATATCGCGCATAAGACGTTCGGGAGTGTCTTCGCCCGGAGCGTAAGCAACTTTCAGCTTCATCGCTTCTGAGCAAAGCTGTTCCGCTTTGTCGAACGCGCCAAGGTTGAGAGAAGAGCGTCCTTCCGCAATGTACTTTTTCGCCAATGCAGAAGCGTTGGTTACTGGAGAAACCGTTGGAACGGACGGCGCGCTGCTGTTTTGACCGCGAATAGCAAACGGGTCTTGCGACTGAGTTGACGCCGAGGCGCCTTTCGCTCGACCCAGTTCGCGGCGAAGACGAGCGGGCGTGTCCCCGGTGTACAGCGGTTCAAACTGTACGTTGAGGCTTTCCGCCTGACCGATAAGCGTTTCCGCGTCGGCGAGTTTGCCTTCATTTATCGCTTGACGAGCGCGCTGAAGTAAATCGGAGCATTGAGCGCGAGCTGCGCCGGGGGCTGTCGATTGCGCTTGACTTTCTTTTGTTGTTACGCAAACAAGCGCGGCAAACAAAAGAACGAACGACAAGGCTTTTACAATACGACCCCAATCGGGACGATAAAAGCTGTTCTTCAAACTTCCTTGTTTTTTCATGACTGTAGCCTTAATACTATTGTAAACTTTCCGCGGCAGATAGACGTTTGACTTTTACGTCCAATTCTGACAACTCCGAGCCGCGAGTTCTCCCCGTGAATTGCCAGTTTCCGAACCGTCTTTACATCGCTTGCGCTCTGATTTCCCTGACAGTTCGGACGCCCTTGACTGGGATCAATTCTCGATTGGAATGTTTGAAGCGTCTTGAGACGCTCGTTTTCCGTTTCCGAATTTCATTCCCCATAGCGTTTATGGAATCCCTCCACTAAAACGCTATACAGGGGCGTTCAATTTATATTTTCGTCCGGATTAAAAAAGAAATAAATAAAAATTTCGACAATTTGCTGAAATTCGATAAAAATTCTCTACATTTCCTTTAAATCCGACTTTTTTGAGCGCTGTTTTTTTCAAAATTGCAGCGTTAATTGTTATCATTAATATAATTGTTACAAATTAACGCTCAACGCCAATTTAACTTCTTTGTTTTCGCGTCATTTGATCTGAAAACAAGAAATTATTATTAACGGAATAGCAAATTTTTCTCACTGCAACAAGAGCAATTTTTTTCTTTTAACATTTTTAAAGGCTTCTTAGCTATTTTTTGCAGGTGTATTTGATAGCATAACCCTTATGTTTTTATCGATTAATACAGTCTAATAATACAGTTTAATAATAAGATTATCAATGGTAAAGATTTCAGCTGCTATTAGGAAGGTTTCTGATCATGGGTTAAGGAGTTAATCGACTTTTCAAACCTCTTAAACTGCCCACATTTTTTATTTTGCTTATTACACCAAACAAATATTTTTAATACAGAAATAATATGCGTTCACCATGCGTTTCTGAATTTATCCGCCCCCTCTGTTATTTTCAGAAATATGCTTTACAATATTTATATATGCTGACAGACGGCGTCGGCTCTGATATTGATTATTAAAACCCTTTACCCATAAGATGCCATGTGGTTTAAACAAGAATCGTCGAATATTTCCCGTGAAGAGATTCTCGAATTGGCGCGTCAGTACGCCGCCGAGGCGAAAAAGCGCATTTGCGCCAATCCAAAACGCGTTCTGCTGCTCCCGCCGGACATTACCCGCGCTCATTCCGGTTCTGGCTGGATTGTTGAAGAACTGTATAAAATCTTTACCGCCGACGGCGCGGACGTTCATCTCATTCCCACTCTCGGACAGCACGTTCCGCATACGCCTGAACAGAACAAATGGATGTTCGGCTCCGTTCCGGAAGAGAAGATTCACGTTCACGACTGGCGCAGCGGCTCGACCGTAATCGGGGAAGTCCCGTTGTCGTTCGTCAAAGAGGTTTCCGGCGGAAAAGTCGATTGGGCGATTCCCGTCAGTCTGGACAACTTCCTGCTCAACGGGAATTGGGATCTGGTTCTCAACGTCGGACACGTCGTTCCGCACGAGGTATTGGGGTTTGCCAACCACAACAAGAACTACTTTATCGGCTTGGGCGGAAAGGACATGATTTGCGCCTCGCACCTGATGGCGGCTTGCTGCGGAATTGAAAACAACCTCGGCACGCTGACCACGCCGCTGAGAAAGTGCTTCAACAAGGCGGAAGAGGACTATCTCGGATTCCTGCCGGACGCTTATTTTGAAGTCGTCATGGCGTACAACGACGAAGGCAAGCTGGTTCACACCGGCGTTTACGCAGGCGACGACGTCGAAACGTATCTGGAAGCGGCGCGGGCGTCGCAGAAGCAGAATATTACCGTCGTTCCGCCGCTGAAGAAAATCGTGGCTGTTATGCAGGGCGACGAGTTCTATTCCACCTGGGTTGCCAACAAGGCGATTTATCGAACCAGAAAAGCCCTGGCGCAAGACGGAGAACTGCTCATTATCGCCCCTGGTCTGGAACGCTTTGGCGAGCAGCCCGAAATTGACGCGATTATTCGCAAGTACGGCTATTCAGGAACGGAAAACGTTATGCGGCTGTACAAGGAATGCCCTGACGACGGCGACTTGAAGAACTTTGCCGTCGGAACCGCTCACCTGATTCACGGCTCTTCCGAAGGACGATTCAAGATCACCTACGCCCCCGGCAAGATGAGCCAGAAAGACATCGAATCCGTCTGTTTCAACTACGCCGACATCAACGAAACGCTCAAGCGTTACAATCCCGCCGAGCTGAAAAACGGGTTCAACACGATGCCCGACGGCGAAGAAATCTACTTTATTTCCACGCCGTCCGCCGGTCTGTGGAGCACGGCTGACAGGCTGAACTAAACGCAGCTCGCCATTTCAAGAACAAACAACGAGTTGCAGGAGTACGCTCTTGCAACTCGTTTGTTATATTCAAAGACTACGTTTGCTACTTTTTTCTGACGATTTTGCTGGGGTACTTATCCAGCAACGCTTGAACCTCGTCGACATCAAGATAAATCGCGACTTGTTGTGGTTTAATCTTTGGAAAAACGTCTGACAAAGGAAAATTGGTTGATTAAACGCGCGAACGCCCAAGCTAATGACTAGCGGCTAACAGCTCACAGGCGTTTTTTCGTCCAAAAGTTTTTTAACACGAAAAACACGAAAGGATTTTTTTAATCTTATATTTTTCGTAAATTTCGGCGTTTTTCGTGATTACAATTCAATAATTCACGAATGAACGCTCGAGTTGTAAATTAACCAATCGGTGAAAATCCGTTTAATCCGTCAAATCCGTGAACGGATTGACCTTCGGAAACGCTATGTACCAACCTACCGGAATAGCCCTATCTTTTATTATCCAACGTAGAGCTTTAAACGAGGGCTGTCTGATATGCCTTCATCTTCTTCTGTATCAGGTTGTGTAACAGCGGCGGACGCTTCAGCGGCAATTAACGCAAATCGTCGGGCGGAATCCATGTTGTCGAAGCGCCCTTGAACCAGACGGCGAAGCGAGGACGCCTGGTCGTCCGGTTGCGAGTCGTCAGACGAGACTTTTGTTTCGTCTTTATAAGATTCATCTGCGTTGTTTCTCGTCTCGACGCTTGCCAGCAGTGCGTTGATTTGCTCTTGAGTGAATCGGCTTTCCCAGTCAGACAGAGCCTTGAGCGGGAAATAGTTTCGATAATAATGATATCGCAGATAAAAGACCAGCGGAAATCCGGTTCCGGTGAATTCCGGTTCCGACCATTGCCCGTCCGAATTCTGACGGTCAATGAGATAACGGATTCCGTTTACAACTGATTCAGAGGCGCCTTCTCCGCTGGCGATAAGCCCCAGAAGCGCCCAGGCGGTTTGCGACGCCGTCGAATTTCCGGTTCCTTTGAGCAACGGGTTGCGATAGCTGTCGAGCGTCTCGCCCCAGCCGCCGTCTGAATGTTGATGGGCTTTGAGCCAGTTGACGCCTGCCGCGACCATCGGGTCTTTCGGGTCAACGCCGACCGCCGCCAAGCCGTTGAGCGCCTCGCCGGTTCCGTAAATGTAGTTCGCTCCCCAGCGACCAAACCAGGAACCGTCCGGCAGCTGTTCTTTACGACAGAACTCCACTGCGCGGTCAATCTGAGTTGCGAGTTGCGAGTTGCGAGTTGCATCTTCCCGACATGAACAGCGATATCCTAACGCTCCCAACGCTTCCAGAATTCGCCCGGTGATGTCGGTCGTGCTGGGGTCAATCATGGCGTTGTGATCGGCAAACGGGACATGACAAAGGAACTGACGGTTGTTGTTTTTGTCGAACGACGCCCAGCCGCCGTCTTTGTTCTGCATTCCCATCAGCCACGTTACGCAGCGGTCAATAGCGGCTTGCAGATTTTCCGGCGACGTGAGATTGTCAGAATTGGCTTTGCCTTCGATGGCAGAGCCGGTTTGGGTTGCCGTTCTCAAAACGTCGCTCAATTCGTGTATTGCCATAATCGACATGGCGGAATCGTCGCAGTCAGGATAGAAATCGTTGTGGTATTCAAAAGCCCAGCCGCCCGGCGGCGTTTTCGGATTGACCTGCGCCCAGTCGCCTTTCCATGTATGCTGTCTGGGCAAGAGCCATTCCAACGCCTTGCGAACGGACTGAGAAGCCGGAGAATCCCCTTCGATTCTAATTCCGCCCGCCGCTAATGCGCGAAGCGTCAAAACGGTGTCCCAAACGGGAGATAAACACGGAACGCCGTGAGCGGACGGGTTCCCGTTGGCGTCAATCCCGTCGTCGACGATGAGTTTATGGAATTCGTTGAGAAAATACTGGACTTCCGGCGTGTCGTCGGCGTATCCTTGCGCTTTCATGGCGACCAGCCCCCAAATAATGGGCGGCTGAATTGCGCCGGGACCGTCGCTGTTTTTGCAATGTTCCAGCAGCCAATCGTTCATCTTCTTAATCGCCCGTTTGCGAATAAATCCTTTTCCAAACCAGCGCTGATATTTTTTCAAAAAGACGTCTGTTCCGCGGAAGAACCGCTCCCAGGAGAAGAACCCCGGAGCTTTTTGAATCTGCCCCGGTTTGACAACTTTCGGAGCAGACAGCGGGGGCCACTGTTCCGGCGCGTTGTGAAACAGTTCCCGAATTCCCTTTTCAATGGGCAGAGGTCGAACCGGACGCAAAGCCGAGACAATCGCCAGCGGCGCAATAATCGTTCTCGTCCAGGAACTGACGGCGTACATGTTAATCGGAAACCATTTAGGAAGAAGAATCAACTCCGGCGGCACGGCTGGGCATTGTTCATACGGAACCTGTCCCAGAATAGCCAGATAAAACCGGGTAAAGCTGTTGACGTTATCGGCGCCGCCCATTCTCATAACAGCTTCCCGCGCCCGCTGCATGTACGGCGCATTGAGCGGATGGCCTGTCAGCTTGAGCGCGAAATACGCTTTGACCGTGTTGGTAATCGAATCTTCTCCGCCGGTAAACATGGGCCATCCGCCGGTTTCAGATTGCGTCAAGAGGAGATGATTCGCCAGCTTCTTTGCCAGAGGGGAGTCTTCCTGCCCTAAAAACGTGAGAAGAATTACGGCTTCGCCTTCCAGCAGCGCGTCGCCTTCCAGCTCCGCTCTCCAATGTCCGTCTTCGTTTTGATGAGAAAAAAAGAAATCCTGACAGCGGCGAATCGCTTCATGCAGTTCCACCGCAGACGGCATGGCAACCGGTTTCAATTCGAATGTTTCGTTCATAGTATCAATCGACGTCAAAGGCTTTTTTAACGCCGGTTTCTCAGAATTCCGTTCTGATACGTATCCAGCCACAGCCGTTTGACAAATATATTAATCCGTACAATATTTTAAATCGATATAACCAGTTTATCTATTATGTCAATTCATACAACCCCTAATCAAGTATTTTGCTCTGAATTTTTGAAATTTTTCAAAGTCTCTATCGTTAAAACCACTCGTATTTTATCTATTTTAAAAAATTTGCTTGCTTCTATGTGTAATATTGACTATTTACGTAAAATTTCCTCTTGATAGATTACCCAAAATACTGTATTATAAGAATGAATTGTTTTTGTTTGAACAGCGTCCTGTTTCAGACGCATAATAAAACGAATAATTATAAATTCTAATTTCCAATGATTATACGAGTTCCTGTATTTTTCAAATTGATTATAACGCTGACGTTGTTCAGTTCTGTCGTATTGGGTCAGAACGGCTACGAATCGCCAGTTCTTGACGATGACGAAAGTTTTACCCAGGCGTTCCAGAAAAGAATTAACGAATCTGGAAACGCGGCGCAGCCTGTTCAGCAACCCCCTGTACAGCAAACCTTTCCTGCTCGACAGCCCGCTCCGGTACAAAATCGCGGAGGTCTTTTAGAAAGAGGAACGTCTGCCAATCAACGACCGGTCAACGAAAAAAACAATTCCAACCAACCCGCGACAACTCCTGTCGAAAACGAAAAAGCGGCTAAATCGTCATGGTGGCAATTCTGGAAAAAGAAAGAGAAAAATCCCGAACCTGAAACGTCGCCGTCAGAGCCTGCAGCTCCGCAGCAAACGCCCCCGCGTGCGCCGTCAAATGCTCCCCGATACGAGCAGCCTGCGCCGACTGCATATCAAAACTCTGGATCTGGCAATACTGTTGTGAATACTCCCACGTCGCCAACGGCGCAGACGCATATTCAGACTGCAACCGGAACGGAAATGAAACCGACGGCTCAGGCGGACATTCAAACGCCTCAATATGACTGGTCACAGTCGCATTATGACAGTATGCGCGCGGGAAATCTGCCAGGGCAGCAACCGTTCCTCGCTTACGACGGAGCCAAAATCGTAGCGAAAGTGGAGAACGCCGTTATTCTCGAAAGCGACGTTCAGGCTGGAGTTAAAAAACGAATCGCCAAAATGCAGCGAGAAGCCAAAAAGAACGGCGCCGCCCCACTGACAGAAAAGGATCTTCAACAGGAAATTCAGATGTGGCAGGTTCAGGTTCTTCAAGAACTGGTTCAGCATCATGTCATGTTTACAAAAGCCTGCGCTTCTATTCCAAAAGAGGGTTTGGAAAATGCTAAAATCGCTATCGACAAAGCGTTTGACGACAAACAGCTTCCTGTTATAATCAAGGAATACGGCGTGGCATCGCAATGGGAACTGGAACAGGCTCTCAAGGCGGAAGGCTCCTGTATTGAAAACGAAAAGAAGAAATTCTTTGAACAATCTATAGGATTTCAGTGGCTTCAAATGCAGGCTGAACCAGCTAAAGAGATTCGCCATGATCAAATCATGGATTATTATAAAGAACATATAGATCAGTATACTATCACGCCCAAGGCGCGATGGGAAGAACTGGTCGTATTCAAGTACCAATTCGGTTCGCGCGAGGAAGCGTACAAGGCGATTCAGAAAATGGGTCAGGCGGTTGTCGCAGGAAAACCATTTGCGGAAGTTGCCAAACAGAGTTCTCAGGGAGCAACCGCTTCCGACGGCGGAAAACGAGACTGGGTTTCTCCCGGAGCGCTCAACAGCGAACCGCTCAACAAAGCGTTGTTTGAACAGCCCGTTGGCGATCTCAGCCCGCGAATCATCGAAGACGAGAACTGTTTTTATATCGTTCGCGTTTTGGAACGTCACGGGAAAAGAATGATTCCCTTTGAAGAGGCGCAAACCGAAATCCGTAAAAAACTGACGGAGGAGCAGGAAGAAGAAAACCGTAAAAAAGCGCTCCAAAAAGTGTTTAACGAAGCCAAAATTTCAATTATGGGCGTTGAACAACCCAATAAACCAACAGAATAGTTTTAGTTTGGAATACGTAATACAGACCATCGATCACATATTTTTATCATGAAACAAACATTCACCTGTTTTTTATGCTCGCTTATTGCGTGCGCTGCAATCATGACAAATCTTTCCACCGTTAAAGCTGAACAACGAGTTTTTTATATCGGGACGCAAGCGTCGCCGACCAGTTCGCCTGATATTGAAGTCAGTCGCGGCATTTATCGCGGAGTTTTTAACGACCAGACCGGCGAGATTAAAATTCTCGGCTTGGCGGCTGAGGCGCGGAATCCGTCGTTTGTCGTCAAGCACCCAACGCTCAACTGCTACTATTCCGTTTCCGGACACGGCATCGACGGGCAGGGATCCGTCGACGCCTGGGAAAAACAAGACGATGGTTCGCTCAAAAAACTCAATTCCCAGCGATCCGGCGGGCAGGGACCGTGTCATTTGTCCGTTCACCCTAACGGTAAAGCTCTGTTTGTTGCGAACTATTCCGGCGGTCAGGCGGCAATGATTCAAATTCTGTCAGACGGCAGCTTGGGAGAGGTTCTGTCAGATCAACATGAAGGTTACGGCCCCAATACCGTTCGACAGGAAAGAGCGCACGCGCACTGGATGAACGTCGACCCGACGGGAAAACGCGTTTTATGCTGCGATTTGGGATGCGATAAAGTGTATTCCATGCTTCTGGACGACAACGATTTCGGCTGGATTCCGAATCCGAAGTTCCCCTTCGCTCAGGTTTCCAGCGGAGCGGGATGTCGTCACGCTATTTTTTCCTCCGACGGAACGTATCTGTTTGTTCTCAACGAGTTGTCGTCAACCATCGACGTCTTTCTGTACGATTCCCAAAGCGGATCCATGACAGTCGTTCAGTCCGATACGACTTTGCCGAAGGAATTCCGCGGAACGAACAAGGCGGCGGCGATTTGCTGTCTGAAAACGGAATATGGCGAATTCGTCTACTGTTCCAATCGCGGTGCGAATCTTCTGACGGTATTCAAAGTGAATCCTGGAGAAATCCGCGGCGACCGAGAGCAGTGCGGAACGGTTCTCGAAACCGTTCAGTATATTACCTCCGGAGGGAACGCGCCGCGTTTCGTCGGTATCGACCCCACTGGAAAATTCCTCCTGTCATGCAATAAAAAGACTTGCAATATCGTCGTTTACGCCATCGACCAGAAAACCGGAACACTGACCCCGACCGGGTTTGAAGCCAACGTCGGCTGGCCGCTGTCGATTGCGTGGGAATAAGACTTGAATGACGACAAAAGAAAAACAAGCTGTTTTTGTTTTTTTTGTTAATAAATTATAAAATGGCGTATATAATATAAAGTATACTCAATATTATATCGTCATTTTTTATAAACCAATATGGAAAACAAAACGAATATTCCTTATACGACGCAATGGTACAACAACATCCGCAGCGCGATTGGCGAATCAGCCTGCAAAACGCTGGGGCTGTTTGCTATCCCCGACGACTTTGAACTGTCGGTCGTCATTCCGGTTTATAATGAAGAAAAAACTTTGGAGACGTTAGTCAGAGCTGTCGCCAGCGTTCCGATTCGCAAACAGATTATTCTGGTTGACGACTGCAGTAAAGACAATTCCCGATCTGTAATGCAGGAATTGGAACAGACGATTCCTGACGACTGGAACCGGGTAACGCTGGGTTATCATGACGTCAACAAGGGTAAAGGCGCCGCATTAAGAACGGGCTTCGCTCAGGCGGAAGGCGACGTTGTGATTATTCAAGACGCTGATCTGGAATACGATCCCAACGAATATCCGCGGCTGCTCAAGCCGATTTTGGACGGCAAGGCAGACGTTGTTTACGGAAGCCGTTTTTTAGGCGACCAGCCGCATCGCGTTCTCTATTACTGGCATTCCATGGGAAACAAGTTTTTAACGACTCTGTCGAACTGGTTTACCGATCTCAACCTGACGGACATGGAAACCTGTTATAAGCTCTTTCGCAGAGAGTGCATTCAAGAAATTCTGCCGGAATTGCAGCAAAACCGTTTTGGATTCGAACCTGAAGTAACAGCTCGTCTTGCCAGAAAGAAGTACCGCATTTACGAAATGAGCATCAGTTATTCCGGACGCACGTACGAGGAAGGGAAAAAAATCGGCTGGAAAGACGGTTTCCGCGCTCTGTATTGCATAGTTCGATACGGGTTGTTTAAGTAACGTTCAGATGAAATACGCGCTTTCGCTCCTGCTGGCATTCGGCTTGACGTTGTTCATTTGGATAGGGAGCGTCAACCGGGAATATCTGTCAGATTATAAACTCGCGCCGAATCCGGACGCCATAACCTATCTGGACTTGGGACAAAACGTTTGGCTTCACGGCGAATATTCCAGACGTCCCGCGCCGCCGTATACTCCAGATTTCAAATGGACGCCAGTATTTCCCGTTTTGTCTGGCGGCGCTAATTGTTTATTTGGCGCCGTTGGGGTTTTTGCCCTGAATATTCTCTTGTCAGCGCTTTCGTGTTTGATCCTTTATCGCCTTGCTGAGTATTACGTCAATGCAAAAGCGGGAACGATTGCATCTTGTTTGTTTGCGCTGGATACGCTGATCTGGTCGCTAAACTTTCAAGCGATGTCAGATATTGCTTTTGTAACATTTGTTTTAGTTGGTCTATATTTTACATTGCCAACGCTTTTTCCCAAAGACAAGACAGCGCCGCCCGCTTTCTGGCGATTGATTCCAGGCGGAATTGGATTGAGCGCTGCAATTCTGACGCGTCCAACAGGATTGTATTTGCCAATTGTTATCCTACTCTGTTACGCAATCAAAACGTTGTTCAGCAAAGCAAATTTGATTCGTTCTTCCGCTTATGCACTGATATTTTTCGTATGTTCGTATTCGCTTGCAGGATTATGGATGTTCCGAAATTATCAGACCTTTGGCATTTTTACGTTTTCCGGCAACGAGAATATTGTCATGGTGTACTATACCGGCGGCGGAGCGTGGCAGAGAATACGGTCTTCCCCCGGACGTTGTGTGTCAAAACGCTGACTCGTTCGGAAAAGACCCCGCCGAAATTGACCGGCAGCTCAAAGCGTGTAAACGCGAGGTTTTACTTAAATATCCAAGCTCATTGATAAAATCCGCGCTGATTGGCGTTCCGAAATCCCTTATTGCCCATGAAACGGGAATATTCGCCGCGCTAACAAAGCAGGAATGGCAAGGAACAAGCAAGCTGTTTTCCAACTCTCCAATTTTAATAATAATCTTCATTTGGAGCGTTCTGTTCCAGTTACTTGTTATCTGCGGAGGTTTGATTGGAATAATCTGTTCCTGGATTAACAGCCGAGATTCACGTTGGGCAATTTTCTGCACTGCAGGAATAGCAGCGTATTTTATACTCACAATGGGCTTGTCCGGAGCGGACTGCTGCGCCCGTTACCGATTGCCGTTAATGCCGATTATTATCGTCTTTGCCGCGATTGCATTGACAGCGTTTTGGGAGAAATTCAAGTCTACATTTAATAAAACCAGAACAGAAGAATAGATCAATTATCTTTTGCAGACGACGTCATTTCTTCAATCGCCTTTTCAATTCCGAAGGCGTCGAGTCCTTCTTCCGCCAACTGTTCGCAGCGCGTAGCGTGAGAAACGTAATGATCTTCTACGCCCAGGCGTTTAACGCGGCAATTGAAAATCTCTTTGTCAGAAAGCGCTTCTAAAACGGCAGAGCCGAACCCGCCCTGACGGCAGCCGTCTTCGATCGTTAGCGTCCAGGGAGAATCCTGAATCCATTGGGCAATGCGTTCGTCGAGCGGTTTAATCCAGCGAGCGTTGACCAGCCCGATCTGTTTAGGGTTCCCGGACTGCGCCATTTTATTCTCGTAATTTGTAACAGCTTCGATCGCTTTTCCCAACACGCCGCCGCAGACGATAACCAAGCCGTCGAGTTTGTCGTCAGCGTTGTGATTGATAAACTCTGCAATGCCAGGCTGAATTGGAACGGGATTGCTCAACGGCACGTGCGACACACCGTCTTTGGGATAACGGATGGAAACGGGACCGTCGAAGCTAATTGCCCATGGAATCATCTCCTGAAGGTCTTCTGCGCATCCGGGAGCGCAAAGCGTCATGTTGGGCAGATGGCGAATGTACGCCATGTCGAACGACCCGTGATGAGTGGGACCGTCCGCGCCGACCAAGCCGGCTCTATCCATCATCAAAACGACGGGAAGATTTTGCAAAGAAATCTCATGGAAAATCTGGTCGTACGCCCGCTGCATAAACGTCGAGTAAATGTCAACGACCGGGCGCAAGCCGGCTTTTGCCATTCCTGCCGCCATTGCAACGGCGTGAGACTCACAAATGCCGACGTCAAAGAACCGATCGGGAAAATCTTCGCGAATCTTTTCCAGCCCGTTCCCTTGAGCCATCGCCGCGCAAATGACGCAGATGCGTTTGTCCAAAAGCATTTGCTGATACAACTGCGCCGCTGCAACGTTTGTATAAGAAACCTGCTGAGACTTCGTCAGCGTCATTTTACCGTTGTCGTCGTACACGACTTTGGGCGGAGCGTGGAATCGCGCAGGGTCTTCTTCAGCCGGGTGGAACCCGTGTCCTTTTTGCGTAAATATGTGAAGCAGAACCGGCTGATCGTGCCGTTTCGCCTGATTGAGAGCGACTTGCAGGTCGCGAATGTCGTGTCCGTTGACAGGACCGATGTAATGAAATCCAAGTTCTTCAAACAGCGCGCCGCCGACAAGCCCTTTTTTAACTGCGTTTTTCAAATTGTGCAGACCGCGATGAAGCGGCTTGCCGATAACCGGCAAATTTGTAACAGCGCTTTTGACTTTGTTCTTAACGCCCTTGTAGACGGAGTTGGTGCGAAGCCCGTCAAGATATCGACCCAAACCTCCAACTCGAGGGCAGATTGACATCTCGTTGTCGTTGAGAATGACGATAATATTTTTGTTCAGACCGGAGGCGTTGTTGAGCGCTTCAAAGATAACGCCGCAGGCAGCCGCGCCGTCGCCGACGACGGCAACCGCTTTTCGTCCTTCTTCCGGACGCATCAGTTCGTCGCCCAGGAACAGACCCAGCGCGGTGGAGACGCTCACGCCGGCGTGCCCTGTCATGAACAGGTCGAAGGGGCTTTCTTCCGGGTTTGGGTATCCCATCAGCCCGCCTTTGGTGCGGATGCCGGACATCTTGTCAAAGCGCCCGGTTACCATTTTATGCGGATACGTTTGATGCCCGACGTCCCAAACGAGGCGGTCTTTGGTGAAGTCAAAAACCGTATGCAGAGCCAGCGTCAATTCGACGACGCCCATATTGGAAGCGAAATGAACGCTGCGGGTTTCTATAAGGCGACAAAGTTCGTCACGAATCTGCTGAGCCAGCGATTCCAGCTGAGCGATTGACAACCCCTTTAAATCTTCAGGCGATTTAATATCGGCAAGGCTAACATTCGGCAGGGAATTATTTTGACTTGTCAATTAATGATTCCTTTCCAAAACGTAGTCTGCCAGATTCCGCAGCAGTTCCGCGTCCTGACCAAAAGAACTCAGCGCGTCTTTCGCCTTTTGAGTCAGTTCCGCCGCATACGCCTGTGACGCCTCAACGCCCAGAAGCCCCGGATACGTCATTTTCCCCTTGGCGCTGTCTTTATGAGTGCGCTTTCCCATCTGCTCGTCCGTCGCGGTAACGTCGAGTAAATCGTCCGTAACCTGGAACAGCAGCCCAAGGGCGGCGCCGTACGCTTTGAGGCTTTCAATCTGTTCAGCAGTCGCATTTGCGATGGTCGCGCCGATAATCAGCGAAACGCGAATCATCGCCCCGGTTTTAAGGCGATGAATGTTCTCTAAGATCGATAACGCTTCTGCGTCAGTTTGTGAGTTGCGAGTTGCGAGTTGCGAGTTGCGAGTTGAGGAACTCGCTTCGCTCGTCTGATTCTCTTTTTCTCCTTGAATGTCCAGCGTCTGACCGGCGACCATGCCGCAGGCTCCTGCGGCGTCTGACAAGGCGGAAACGCATTGAATTGCAGCCTCTGCCGGGTGAACGTCTTTTGCCAAAACCTCAAACGCCAGAGCCTGCAAAGCGTCAGCGGCAAGAATAGCGGTCGCTTCGTCGAACTGCTTATGGCACGTTGGACGTCCGCGGCGCAAATCGTCGTCGTCCATGGCAGGCAAGTCGTCGTGAATGAGCGAATAGGCGTGAATCATCTCGACAGCGCACGCGCCGGGCAGAGCTTTGGTCATCTCGCCGCCGCACGCCTGACACGCCAAAAGAGCTAACATCGGGCGAATGCGTTTGCCGGGGGCGAGAAGGGAATAGTCCATCGCCTGACGGAGCAAATCCGGACATCGTTCGTCCAGCTTGAGATACTCTCTAAGCTGCGAATTGACCAGTTCGACGTTCGTCTTAAAAAAATCGGTTAGCACTGAGTTTTGGGACATATATACTATTGGCCTTTTAATTCTTTAAGGACAGGGAATTCTGGAACTGGCGCTTGAGCCGTGATGAAGAATTCTCCACTCTTCCAAAATTCCCTTCTCATTATACTATAGAATAGATTTTTTACCAGAGACGGGGGCAAAATTATTTTTAAGTTTTTATCCCCCAAAAAATTAAGGGCGAGTTGCAAGAAAAAACGACTCGCCCAATGGAAGCGGTTAAAGCCCGGCGCTGCCGCAGCGCTATTTGGTTTGAATCTCGTCGATGCCGAACATCGTATCGAGCGAATCTCGCGTCTTACCGACAATGCGGACGGTAATGGTATGCTTGCCGACGGTTGCCTGGTCTTTTTCCAGCGGGATTTCAACGAACTGATGACGCACGCCCTGTTCTCGCGGGACGTATAAATCGTAGAATCCGCCGATTTTCTTGCCGTCCCAGAAAAACTCGACGACTGCGTAGTCAACCGCCTGCGTCAGACCGAGTACAAGCGTCGAAGCGTTTTCCTGCTTGAGGTTGTATTCCAGCTCAATTTCATCGCCGGGTTTGTTTTGCGACCACCAAAGCTGCTGATCGTTCTTCCATTTGCCCCGCGGGAAAATATTCATGCCTTGAGCAGTCGCTTTTCCGCCAGTAGGCGATTTGACGAGGCTAAAGGAATCAAAATTCAGACGAACGCGAGTAATGTATTCCACCGGCGCCGCAGCTTCTTCCATACGGGCTTTCAGATCGGGAAGGGAAACCGACTTCGCCCCCGGCGCGCCATACCAGAACGTTGCCACAGCGAAGTCAACTGAAGTCTCTCTCCAGTGCCACAGTTCCATATCAAACTTAAAGGACTTCGTAAACGGAATCGCGTCCAGAGAACGGAACCGCAAATTTGTTACGTTGCCGAAATTGGCGGGACCTTCCGCTCTCGGCTGAGCGCGCCACGGTCCCTGGAAAAACTCCGGCGTTCCCCAGGAATACCCGTAATAGTCTTCCGTACCCGTCCCGAAATGAGAGGGGAACGTTTCGCCGTCGATGTAAATATGCTCGTCGCCTTCGCCCCACCATTCGTTGACCCGATTGACCAGCGACAGACAATCCCCAACAAAAACGCCTTTGCCGGAAATGGTATTGTAGTTCCAATCCTTTGTTCCGTTAGCGGCAACCGTTTTAATCTCACGATCCTGTTTCCAGTCCGCGTGGAAGTACATGGAGTTGTCTTTCCAAACGTATTCGGAAACCGCATAGCTGGCTCGGATGTCAGGCTTGGAGCCGGAAAGCGTTTCAAATTCCACAACCGCCTTTTCGCGATACGGCATAGGCCAATAGCAAACCATCTCTGCAACGTTTTTGTCGTTGGAACCTTCAACGGTTGTATAAATCGTTTTATACGGATTGACGCCAACGCCGGAACCGAAGAAGTCGCCCAGCGGCGCCCAAACGGTTTGCTCCCCGTCGAACGTCATTTTAACAACGGTGTTTCGCAACGCGCTGACAATGTCTTTCGATTCAACGCGAACTTGAAACGCGTCGATTCTGTAACAGCCTCTGGGAAGTTCCGAAGAAAATTTATTTTCGTGCTTATAGAAATCCGATTGCGTCTTTTCGATTAACGCCTTCGAGCTGTTGAGCTTCTCCATGGAAAACGACTCAACCGGGGTCGATTTTTCATACGTTCGATAATTGATCTGATAATACAAAAACTGCTGTTCCGGCGCCTTGTCAGCTGTTACTTTGACTGACTTCGCGTACGGAATGGGCAAGTACAGGTTTCGTCCGGTGGCGGTAATTTGAGAGAACTCGCCGTCAACAAGAGCTTTCCCGCCGACAATTTCGTCAATCGCGCCGGAAATTGTCGGTTCAGCCGCCCCGTCAATATAGATGTAAACATTGCTGGTATACCGCCCGCCGGGAATCCAGAATCGGACGATCACGCCGGGACCTTCAGCGTCCATCAAGACCCATTCTTCCCGATTGTCCGCCGCCGGGTTCTTTTCAGAGCGAATGAAATTTTTGGTGTCGTTGTTCGCAAACCAGTTGGGCTGGTCCGGCGCGACGGACCCGCGGTCGTAGCTGCTGGCTTGCTTGCACGTATACGCCGGAACCGGGTACTCGCACAGCGCCTCTCGGGCAATCGTTTGTTTAACCAGATCTTCAAACGTTACGACGTTGTTTTCCGCAGACGCTAAATTCGTCCACGAAAGAAATAATGCAGCAACAGTCGCTAAAAGGGGAATTGAGTGTTTCATGGGATTGTGGGAGTTAGAGGATTAAAAAGTTGTTGAATTGCGAACAACTGGATTATTGACTTAATTATAACATGAATTAAATCTTTTTGCAACCCCGTGGCGGGGAGCCAATCCGCGCTGCCGCGCGTTTGCCAAAACCCGCTCCCGTTGGTCGCTTTGCGGCGGAAGCCTCCAAAAATCTTGATAACGCAGAAGAACCTCTCTGACCCGCTGGATCGCGGCTGTGTCAGCCGCCGAAGAAATCTCACGCGGAGATGCGGAGCCGCGGAGGATGAAAGGCGGTAATGAAGCGACCATCGGGAGCGGAATTACGCATTCGCCGACAGGCGAACAAAACATTTGTCCCGCGCACGCACACGGGTGAGCCGGCACGCGGCAGTCCTCTGCCGCAAAAGAAATCTCACGCGGAGGATGTTCGCGAAGTTTTAAAAATATCTTTGCAATCTTTGCGTTCTTTGTGGCTAAAAAATATAGCGGGCGGAACGCCCGCCTTGAAAAAATTTTCGGTCGCCAGCAAGCTGGCTCCCTTTTTAGGGAAGTTTTTTCAAGGTAAATAACATGAGGGGAAAACCTTTTTTGAAAAAAAGGTTCTTCCCCTCATACTCCCCTTTCCAAAAAACTTTAGTAAGGGGAGAAAATAGCAGTAAGAGAATAAAACAACCAATCGGCGAAAATCCGTCTAATCCGTAAAATCCGTGAACGGACTGACCCGCTGATAACCTATAGCTAATCGAACAACCCTCCGCCGTCGGACGGCTGCTGGGGGTCGTCGGTCGCGGTCTTTTTGTATCCGCGGCGAGCGGATCGCGCTTTGACTTTCTGCTCGTTGTCGAGAACTTCGTCTTCCATGGGTTGGGTAATCGCGTTGCCGTTTTCGTCCAGACCGGACAGGACTTCCAGCTTGCGTTTGACGAAGTCCAGCTGCTGATGGCAGGCGCGTATCAAGGCGACGCCCTTTTCATACTGTTTAAGCGATTCGTCCAGGGTAATCGCCCCGGATTCCAGACTCTGAACAATCTTGTCCAGCTCCGTCATGTTTTGTTCGAAGGTTTTTGCGTTCTGTTTTTCAGCCATAGCGCTTAGTGTATAGTGTTTAGTGCATAGTAACTTAAGTGAGGCGCTTGCGTTAATTGCTAATTGCTAATTGACAATTGCTAATTGCCTCTACTCCCACTCAATTGTTGCTGGCGGTTTGGAACTGATGTCGTAGACGACGCGGTTGACGCCTTTGACTTCGTTAATAATTCGGGTGGAAATGGACGCCAAAACGTCGTACGGAAGGCGGCTCCAGTCGGCGGTCATGAAATCTTCGGATGTAACGCTGCGAATAACAATCGCGTTTTCATACGTTCGGGCGTCGCCCATAACGCCGACGGACTGCACCGGCAGGAGGACGGCAAACGTCTGTGACGTGGCGCGGTACAGGTTGGCTTTTCGGATTTCCTGAAGTAAAATGGCGTCGGCTTCGCGAATGACGTCCAGCTTTTCTTTGACGACCTCGCCCAAACAGCGCACCGCCAACCCAGGACCGGGGAACGGGTGCCGCCAGACGATTTCTTCCGGAAGACCGAGCTGCAGTCCCAGCCGGCGGACTTCGTCTTTGAACAAATCCCGCAGCGGTTCAATCAGTTCAAACCCCAATTCCGCCGGCAGTCCGCCGACGTTGTGATGAAGTTTAATCGTCGCTGCCGGACCGTCCGGTTCGCCGCCGGACTCGATGACGTCCGGATAAAGCGTCCCCTGAGCGAGAAACTCCGCCCCCTCGACGGTTTTCGCTTCCGCCTTGAAACACTCGATAAACTCCGCGCCTATAATCTTTCGCTTTTCCTGCGGCGCTGTTACGCCTTTGAGCCGTTCCAGAAACCGGTCTTGAGCGTAAACAACGCGCAAGTCCGTTTTGAAATGGTTGGTAAACTCGTCAATGACAAGTTTCGCCTCGTTTTTGCGAAGCAGCCCGTTGTCAACCAGGATACAGGTCAGTTTGTCGCCCAAGGCTTTGGACAGCAGCGCGGCAACGACGGCAGAATCGACCCCGCCGGAAAGACCGCAAATAACCCGCTTGTCTCCAACGCGCTGACGAACCTGTTCAATCGTCTGTCGGGCGAAATCTTCCAGCTTCCACGTTCCGGCGCACCCGCAAACGGTTCGAAGGAAATTCTTCAGCAGCAGTCCGCCCTCCGGCGTGTGCGTTACTTCCGGATGGAACTGCAATCCGTAAATCGGACGCGTTTTGTGCTTGACAGCCGCGATGGGGCACGACCCGGCTTGCGCCAGTGTAACAAAGCTGTCAGCAATGTTTTCCACTCTGTCTCCGTGACTCATCCAGACTTGAGTATTGGACGGGAACCCGGCAAACAGCCCTGCGCCGTCCGTCTGAGCGGTGGGATTGACCGTTAGCTGAGCGCGGCCATATTCTCGCGTGGAAACGTTAACGACCGTCCCGCCGAACGCTTTGCTGATAAGCTGCATTCCGTAACAGACGCCCAGGATTGGCAAATCGAGCTTGAAAATGTCCGGATCGCATTGCGGCGCCCCGGCTTCATACACGCTCGACGGTCCGCCGGAAAGAATAATCCCCTTGGGAGAAAGCTCTTGAATTCGCTGGGCGGAAATATCGTATCGGACAATCCGGCAATATACGTTCTGCTCGCGCACCCGGCGCGCAATGAGTTGAGTGTACTGCGACCCAAAATCCAGTATGAGAATTTTCTCGTCGGATAAACTCATGATTTTTAATTAGTAATTAGTAATGAGTAATTAGTAATTGACGCAAAGCGTCTCACTCTTGTAATTGCTAATTATACAACAAAAAAGTTTTTTTACCAGAGGGCGGGGAGAGGGGATGCAGTAGGTATTGGCAATGGATGGAAGGCGGTAATGGAGTGAGCGAAGCGAACGGAATTACGCATTCGCCGTTAGGCGAACAAAACGATTGTCCCGCGCACGTACACGGTTGAGCCCGGTTCGCGGGCGTTTCGCCCGCCGAAGAAATATTAAGCCGCAAAGTTCGCAAAGAAATGGAAGGCGGTAATGAAGCGACCATCGGGAGCGGAATTACGCATTCGCCGATAGGCGAACAAAACCGGGTTGCGTAAGAATCCGAAAAATCTCACGCGGAGACGCGGAGCAGCGGAGGATGTTTGCGAAGAATGCAAGAAATGAAAGGCTGTAACGGAGAGAGCGACGCGAACGAAGTTACGCTTTGTTTGTAGTGTGCAAACCAAAACGACGCAGCCGGAAACCACCTCTGGATGTAGCCCGTCCTCGGGCTACGTTGCCGGTACAAGAAAAATCATTTACGCAGGAATGCCAGTTCGCCCCCCGGCACGCGGCAGTCCTCTGCCGCATAACCCTGAAAGGGTTGCATTTCTATAACCGGTGGTTTTCAACCTCCGGGGAAGGAGACGACAACAAAACAAAAAATCGACAAATACTCTTTTCTTTCCCTCCCTCACGCCAAGCGTGAGGGAGGGAAAGAAAAGCGACTGACTCGATTAGGGGGGAGTGTAGAGCGATTCGCTGCCCGTAGACTAAAGTCGACGGTTATAGAAATGGCGTCCATTCTGGACGCAGATTACGACTCCGCCGAAGCCGAAAACGCTTCCGGGTCGCGGACGAAGTCCGCCGAAGAAAGCCTCACGCAAAGTCCGCAAAGTTATTTATTGGTGAACGCTTTGCGGCGGAAGCCTCCAAGAATCTTTTGAACGTGGATAGCCCGTCAGACCTGCGGGTTCGCGGACATGCTGTCCGCCGAAGGAAACGAGCCCCGGGGAAAACCTCCGACGAAGCCGAAAACGTTTCCGGGTCGCGGATAAAATCCGCCAGAACAAAAAAGCGGGAGTTTCCTCCCGCTTTAGCGTTATTCTTTTACGATTTAAGCGTAACTACGTTCGCTTCGCTCATGCCCACGGGTTTACACCCGTGGCTCGCCTATTATTTTCTTTTCCTCACGTACAGTAGCCCCGTGGCGCCGAGTAACAACAGCACCCACGTTGACGGTTCGGGAACGCCGGCAGCCGGCGCTGAATAGACAACGGACAAAACGCCTGTACCGGCATCGTACCCAACCAGATCAAACATACTCGACTGGAAAACAAGATTACCCATATCAAGAGCGTTTCCGTCGCCGCCGAGAATTTCTAATGGGAGCTGAATATCCGCCTGATCGCCGTCTTCAAAGGCGTTATCGTAGCTGGAATCCAACGCGATTTTGATAATAGCTCCGTCTTCAAACGTCGTGGAACCTGTAACATTCAGAACGTCAGTCAAAATTGTATCGCCTTCTTTCCCAACTTCCAGCAACAACGTTGCGCCGTCTTTGAGAATATATCCTCCGCCAAATGTTGACTCGCCAATGGAATTGCCGGGAGAAAAGACTGTGTTCGCGTCAACTTCAATATTGCCTAACATATATCCTTCCAAGTCTACATGACCAGAAGCAACGACAAAATTATCAGTCGTAAAA
>CACXSS010000031.1 GCA_902770245.1 uncultured Planctomycetota bacterium
GATGGCTTGCTTTGCTGACCCAGTAATCATGCTGTTTATCGGTGGGTTTGTTTTGGCCATCGCCGCTACGAAGACTGGTCTCGATGCCCAATTGGCCAAAGTGCTGCTGAAGCCTTTCGGAACGAAGAGTGAGATGGTGCTATTGGGATTCCTGCTGGTAACGGGTCTGTTCTCGATGTTTGTCTCGAACACGGCTACTGCCGCTATGATGCTCACGTTCCTTACGCCTGTATTCCGTCAGTTGCCTCCTGAGGGCAAGGGTCGTATCGCTCTGGCCATGTCGATTCCTGTAGCTGCCAACCTGGGTGGTATGGGTACGCCTATTGGTACACCGCCGAACAATATCGCCTTGAAGTATCTGAACGATCCTGAGGGCCTGAACATGGGTCTGGGCTTCGGTCAGTGGATGATGTTCATGTTCCCCTTGGTAATCCTGCTGTTGTTTATCAGTTGGCGGCTGCTTCTGAAGTTCTTCCCTTTCAGCCAGAAAACGGTAGAACTGAACATAGAAGGAGGTATGCAGAAGGGATTCCACTCCACAGTGGTCATAATCACTTTCTTCCTTACCATCGCTCTCTGGCTCTCTGACCGTTTCACCGGCATCAATGCCAATACGGTGGCTATGGTTCCCTTCTGTATCTTTGCCCTGACGGGTGTTATCAACAAGCGCGACTTGGAGCAGATCAACTGGAGTGTTATCTGGATGGTGGCTGGTGGTTTTGCCCTCGGTTATGGTCTGAATGCCTCTGGTCTGGCTGCTAATGCTGTGGAGAGCATCCCCTTCGGTGAGTTCTCGCCACTGCTGATTCTGTTGTTGGGTGGTGCTATCTGTTATGTTCTCTCCAACTTCATCTCCAACTCTGCGACAGCCGCTTTGCTAATGCCTATCCTGGCTGTGGTCTGCGGTGCAATGGGTGATAAACTCGCACCTATCGGTGGTACGGGTACTGTATTGATCGGTGTGGCCATCGCCGCTTCGTCGGCCATGATTCTGCCTATCTCTACCCCACCGAATGCCTTGGCTTTCGCTACAGGGTATGTCAAACAGAAGGATATGTCGAAGATTGGTATTATCATGGGTGTCCTTTCGATGGTACTTGGCTTCGGCCTCGTCTACTTGATGGGAACACTCCGTCTGATTTGATGATAGTATAGGCACATTGTCCTATATAAACGTATTAAATCCCGAAACGTGCGAGCGTTTCGGGATTTAATTCGTATTGCGTTTGTGCTATAGTCTGTGCATGAACGGCAGTTGCTGTGCTAGGTGGAGTACACCCTCTGCCAGCGTGATATTGGCGGCCTGCTCGCCGTTGACGGCATCGTAGACGGCCTTGATGCCGTACAGGCCGCCTCCCTGTTTGAGGGCATAGACCAGACAGAGGTTCTGCAGTCCGATACTCTCGGAGAGGATGTCGAGATCGGTGACGGCCAACTGGGAGAGTGCCAGTTGGTAAGCGTCCTCGCTGTTCTCATCGATGAATTGTTGCACGTCGCCGAGGTCTTTGAAACGGAAGGTCTCGAGTATAGGCAGGAAATTCATCATCGGGGCAGGGAATATCTCCGCTTGGTTGACGGCTGCGATGCGCTGGTTCAGGCGGTCGAAGGGGCGCAATTCAAGAAATTGGCGGAAGGACTCCGTAGAGAGTGACACTTCGCTGAACTGGCCTGACTTGACCAGCGAATGCACCTGCCGGCGGTATTCCGACATAGCGGTTCTCAGACGGCTGAACTCGTCGTCAGCCATCTCGAGCATGCCCGCCAGACGGCTGAACTGACGTACGAACTCGGGGGGCAGTTTGACGGCGCCTTTGTAGCCGATGTCGTGCTCAATGGCCGACCACACGTGCTGCAAGGCTGTCCGCATCTGTATCTCGAAGGGGATGTCGCGTAATGGTCCTTCCTTCAGATAGCAGATGTAGTGAAGAGAGAGGTAGCCGAAACTGTCTAACTGGTGCTTGCGCTTATCCACAGAATTCTTCCAGTCGATGTCGAATATCTGCTTGGCGATGGCTGCCACCTTGTCAACGTCGTCGGTGTAATAGGTCACAGCCCTGATACCGACGAGGTCGGTAATATCGTAGATGGTCTTATACTTATACCCCTTCTTCTCCAACTTGCCTGTCAGGGAGTCTTCCGTCTTTACACGGCGCTCGAAGGTATTCAGTTGGATATTCTGTTCGCGCAGTGCCTTCAGTAGCATGCTGGAAACCTGCTCAGCCAACTGTTCCAACTGTGGAAGATGAGCGTTATATGCGTTCAAGAGATCCACAGTGTGTGGACTCAGCATGTTCATACGAACTCGAAGAGGTGGGTGAAGCCCGTCATGGCAAACACCTGTCGGAGGTTGTCGTTCATGCCGGCGACAGCAACCTTGCTGCCCTTAGACTTAGCGACCTTGAGTAGTGCCAGGAAGAGACGAAGTCCGCTGGAAGAGATGTATTCAAGTTTCTCGCAATCAAGGATGATGTCGTGACCTTTGAAGAGCTCGGCGTTGACCGTATTTTCATTGGTGCAGTCAAACGTAAGCAACTGGCTCGGATCCGTAAATTGCTGCGGCTGACCGTTAACCTGAATCGCGTAATAAAGCGTTCCTGTCAAATTCGGAATGAGAGTGAGCATTTGCTGTTCCGCTATTCGGACAGTAGAGTTTTGCCAAGCTACTGAAATTTCCAAATCGTGAACCGAACCCTGGAAAACGATTTCAAAAATAACCGGCAAGCCGTTAATTCGTTCCAAACGTTCCGCATCCGTGAGATCTTCGTTGTTGATGAAATCCAGCAAATCGTCAAACGTGAAATCGGCAAAGCTCATAATGCCCAGTTCATTAGCAATGAAATCGGCATTATCCATATACCAGTTGTTGAAAAGTTGCATGTCCATAGACGCATTGGAATAACGAGTGGCTTCGTTGCCAATGTGCATCAAACCGCGCGCCTGAAGTTCATTCCAGTCAATAGCGCGAACTTCAACCGGACCTTCATACAGGTCAAGTTCTTTATTGGTTTCATCGCGCCAGGACGTTCCAACAATATCTATAGCGTCGGAAATGGCGGATTCAATAGCTTCCGCGGCAATTCCCGCATTGAGCCTGTAAAGACCCTGACCAATATAATCGTATGCGCCTAAATTAAACAGATCAACGCCAACAGCCCGCGTCTGTTGATTGCCCTTATTAGCAATCGTCAAACTGATTTGATCCCAAATACGATTGAATTCGACGTCCAAAGCAACGTTCGCTACGGCGGTAACTCCGTCTCGCTTGCTGTTGGCGACAGAGTCGCTGTGCAGAATCGCAGAATTCGCCAGCTCAGGAGCGGGCGGATCGGTTTCCGTTCCAGAAGCTGTATCGACAGCAGCGTCAATTTGCGTAAACATGACGCCGGAAGATTCACCGCGAAGCAAACCAAACTGAGATTCCAAAACCGAAGCCAGAGCGCCCAAAACAACGTTTTGAACGTTGCGGAATTCTACCTCGTTGTGTCGAAGCTGTTCATACCGAGGATCGTACTTGAACAGCAACTGTGCGTTGGTCAGAACCATCGCAATAACGCTATTGACATCGCCGTGGCATTCATAAGTTCCGGTCAGATCAAGATTGAAGTTTTCATCATTCTGCAGTTCGCGAATCAGATCCTGCATACGCTTGGATGTAAACGTTACAAGCGTTCCATCTTCATCAACCCTGTTATTGATATAGGTGCTGAAATAATCCCCTGCAGCGACGCCTGCAGTTCTTCCCGTTGGATTGAAAAAGTTGGTCAAATCGGCAAACGGTTCGTCTCCATAACGGGCTTTCAGGATTTCAGACTGAGTGGACAGCAGCGATTGCATATTCGCCAGAAAGACCGTCCAGGAACGGGTCGTAGAAAGGCTGGTTCCCTGAATGTACGGAATAATATCATTGACTGAAATGTCAGGACCATATCCGGAATACGTAAAAATAATATCTCCGTCGGCATCCAAACCAACTGCCCCTACCAGCTGACTGTAATCCCAGTACGTTGGATTGTTGTCCGTGGTGAACGTGGCGCTGTTGACGCGATAAACGTCTCGGACTTTGTCGAACGTCGTCGTTTGATCCGTATTTTCTCCCGTCGTTTTAACTTTATACTGTTCTGCATAGACGCCGGAAGAATACTGTCCGGAAGAGTCTGTATCTGTTTCAAGACCAGTCCAGCTGACAATGACGTCGCCTGTTTCAGACCACCCAGCCATCGGATCTTTACCGCCGTTTACTTCTGTATCGCCAACGACAAACTCGCCCTGAATTTGAGCGAAGTCTATAACAGACGGATAAATGGTGTTGTATACGGCGGCATGGATTTCTGACATATAGTAGAAATCAGTTTCGTAATAATAGCTGAAATAACGATTGTAGAATGTATAGTATGGGAACTGAATGTCGATAAGCGGATTGTTGGTATATTCCCATGCAACAATAAACTGACCGTTATCGTCTGCCGCAACAGATGGATTGGTTGACGCGCCTGTAACCTCGTTATCAACGCGGGTTTCTGTACTGATAGCCTTGGCGTCCTTGTCGTATCGCTGCATGTAAACGCCGTTAAAGTAGCTGATCGTTTGCCCTTCAGAATCCCAAACAATAACAAAATTGCCGTCCAGGTCCATGGCAACGTCCGGATTGCGCTGAGCGTTAGCTGTAGACGTGTTTACGCGGAATTGATCTGACGTTTCAACAACAGACTGAATATAAACTGTTTTGGAATTCTTCTGATAATAATTCCTCTCCTTATGATCTTGATCAACTTCAATATAGTTGTACGTATTAACCGTATTGACCATCATGTCGGACGGCCATTGTTTTTCAGATTCTTCCTCAACGTAAGCGTCGTTAAGATAAGAATAATCGTTAATGTAGCTGCGGGCAGAATACGTCTTGGCGTAGATGTCTGTATAGCTGCCGCGAACAAGCGTATTGGAGACTTCGCTTTGCCACGTAATGACAAAATCGCCGTCAGCATCCATTGCCACCGCCGGGTTAAGTTGATTATAATAGACGATTTCCTTGAACGGATCGTCTGAATCGTCAAGTTCTTCGTCTTCCAAAGCATTAACGCGGAATTCCGGGCTGGATTCCTTAACTGTAACAACAGTTAAAACGGGTTCGTCAGACAAACTGTCTGAACCATCGCTTGCCAGGGCGGTTAAAAGCGGATGGTTGATATAAGAACTGCTGCCGACAAATGTGATGTCGTATACAAAACCGTCAAGAGAATTGCCTTCCGCATCTGTCAAACCGTAAACAGGAACGACTAAAACTTCCGGATATACGCCGCCGGATACCAGCAAATCCGATTCCGTCGCCGGACCTTCCAGGATGTCTCGACGCTGAGCGTTAATTCGGTCTTGAGACGGCATGAAAATCGGCGCCATAAGGTTGGTGTTTTTCTTCGCGTCGAACGCTCTTTGGATGTTGTCTGCGGTATCCAGCGGTTTAGTTGGATCGACCTTAATATTATTGTACAGACACGGAGCGCTGACTATGGAAATATCGGCTGAGACTTCAAATCCGGAAGCGTCGTTTCCTTCCGGGTTTTCCTGATAAATCGCCAGGTTCGGAACGCCGGTGTAAACCCATTTAGAACCGTCCCACGTTGCCTGAATGTCTTCTGAATAGACGTAAACGTAGAATTCCGTGGGACTAATCGCTTTAACAACGCAGTCGTTGAGATATTTGCCCTGAGTTTGTCCCAAACCGCGCAGCTTCGCCTGCAATTCCGCGGCGTTGATTTCCATGGAATTTGTATAGTTCAAAACGTCTTTATCCGTTTTGGCGTCAATCGACAACGTTTTGGCGTATTCTTCGTTAAACGTGAACGTAGAAACCGTAGATTTGCCGGATTCATCCCAGGCGTAAATTGAGAACCGGGCATTAATACTTTCCTGGCTGGACGTCAGGGGCTGAGCCTGAGATGTAAAGGAAATCTTGTAAACCAGACCGGACGCGATTTTCGTATCGACGGTTGGATCTTCCACCATGCCCATCGGATCCAAATTCTGCATCTGTCCGTAGAACAGACCGATTTTAGAAACGGAACCGGTATTATATGTGTTGTAATCCAGGAACAAACGCTGCGTTTCGTTGGTCAGATAGCGGGCGTAGATGTTCCAGTCCAAAGATGGAGACAACGTTGTGTTGTCAATCACCGGCTGGTACTGACTCGTTTCACCGGGCTTGGTCGTATAAATGACATCCGGACGTTCCCACGTTACGACCAAATCTCCATCTTCGTCGCCGCCCATGTCGTAGTCAACCGAAAAGTTATTGTCTCGCAAATTCTGAATTTGCTCGATGATATCTGAACTCGTTTCGTAAATCGGCAGCTCATTGACATAAAAACTTGTCGTTGAAGCAGCAGTTACTGTCAGCAGTTCACGAGATTCCAAAGCGTCCATAACCAGATGACGCTCCTTGCGATTACTTTTCTTCTCCTTTTTGGAGAACATTCCGGAGAAAACCTGTTTCATCAATGAAAAACGGAACATAGTCATTTTTTAGGGTTCCTTTTGTAAAGGTTGGCAACTCGACCAAAATACAGTCTTATACGCGCTTATTATACAACAATTCAAGAAAAAATGGACTTAAGAATTCCAATTTTTTCTAAAATAATGTTGCTTTTTATAAACACAAGTACGATTATAACGGTTATATACGATGCCCTACGTCGAAAGATACCGAATCTTATTTAATAGAATGACCTGTATTTAATCATTTTGCCCTAACTAAATACTATTCTATATTTATTATGACGAACTTTTTCCATAAAAGTTCCCAATATTCGGCGCCTATTCGCAACTTTTTAGGTTTTTTTGACGTATAATACAATAATTCAAGTTAATATTATACGCTTTCGGTTTATATCGGGATTGCAAAGAAATTTTTTTATAAAATTTTTTCACTCCCATATTTCCCAAATAATCATTACTAACACACCACCCTAACCCCAATTTAACCAATCGTTTTAATTATGATCAAAACACGCATTTTAACCCTGCTTGTCATGGCAGGCATCTTCTTTGCTGCGCCGTTCTCATACGCTGAAAACGCCACGGCTGAAACTCCTGAGAAAGTCGAAAAATCTGATTCCGCTAAAAAATCTTCAAAAAAATCTGCTAAAAACAAAAAGAAGCAGGAAGAAGAATTCCAGTACGTTCGCGTTGTTCGAAACAAAGAAGCCAAAAAAGGCTCGCTGGACACTGCTGTTCGCAAGTTCGTCGGCGAAAACGGCGTTTGCGTCGACCTCGTCGGCGCCATTCACGTTGCTGAAAAGTCCTACTACAAGGAACTCAACAAGCTCTTTGAAGATTACGACGTCGTCCTGTACGAAGTCGTTGCGGAAGAAGGAACCCGCCCGGAACCCGAAGAAGATAAATCCCCTTCAAGCGTCATTGGCTTTGCTCAATTCCAGTTCGCCAATCTGCTTGGCCTGGTTCATCAGCTGGAGCACATTGATTACAAGAAAGAAAACATGGTTCACGCTGACCTCTCTCCCAAAGAATTCGCCGAAGCCATGAAAGCGCGCAACGACGGCTTCGCCGCCTGGTACTTCCGGGAAGTCGGTTTTTCCATGGCTCGTAAAAATCCAAAAGCGTCCGATTCAGACGAATCCAAGATTATCCTGGCTTTGTTCAAGAAAAACCGTAAAAAAGCGCTCAAAGACGCCTTGGCTGACCAGTTCGCCTCCATGGACAGCGAACAAGCCATGAAAGGAACTTCTGATGGAACGTCTATTATTACAGATAGAAATAACAGAGTTCTGGAAAAGCTGAAGGAAATCCTTAAGGACGACTCTAAAAAGAAGATCGCCATTTTCTACGGCGCCGCTCACCTGCCGGAATTCTCAGAAAAGCTCCAGAGCGATTTTAATTTGAAACCGCAGGACGATCAAACCCTCTGGATTGAAGCCTGGAAATTCTAAATTTGAGATTTCCCAAGAAAAGCAAAACCATACAAGCCGACGAATCACGGATTCGTTGGCTTTTTTAATTCCTTCCAGTACGTTTTATAATCAGACTTGTACTTAGGTTCCATCCGAGTAATAAACTCCGTAAAAGAAGGGAAAATGCCCTGCTCTTTTTCCTGCTCATCGGCTTTTTTACAAAGAACCAGATAATTCCCCAGAATTTTCTGTCTCGCCGGGTCGTTGATCATGAAGTTCATCCAGGACCACGAATTCCGATAATGAATTTCCAAAAAGTCGCCCATTTTTTTGATGTTTTCCAGCTTTTTTATGTCTGGAACAGGCGCAAAAAGATTATAGGAAACGTTTCTTTTAATCTGGGTAAAATACGGCTCTTTATAGACGCGCTGAGAGATCGGCGCTTCAAAGTATTCCGCCAAGCCTTCGTCAATCCAGATGGGCAGCCGCCCGATTTTGGAATGGAGCAGCGCATGGGTGCATTCGTGCCGCAAGTCAACGCTAAATTCCTCATGCAAAAACGTAAAGATTTTGCCGGGTTTGTCTTTTTCCATCGCAAACAGAGCGCGGCGCATCGGCGCGCCGGGATACTCTTTTTGAATGTACGCAGTATAAGATTTAACGTCTTTGAAAATATAGAGTTTGATCTTTTCCTGACATCGCGGCAAAGAAAAGCGTTCGCTAAGTTCTTTGTCCAACTCAGCAATCTGCTTGATACTTTCCGAGACGGTTTTAATATCGACGTTGAGATAGATTTCAAACGGGCCGTAGGCGTATTCGCTTTGCCATTCCTGCGCTAACGCAATGCCTGGCAGGACAAGCAAACCAATAAACGCCGCCGCCCAAAAAGAAAGACGGTTCTGCAGAAGGCGAAAACCAAATATCTCGCTTGTCGTCTTTTGCATACCGTCTTTCTCCCTTTTTAATTTTCTATTTAATAGCTAATGACTTTAACGTCCGGACGCGCCTGGGTGAAGGCTTTGATGGCGTCTTCCGTCAGGGACGGGCACAAGTAAATATTGAGTTCCTTGAGCGACTTGCAGTCCTTGAGGCTTTCCAACGCCTTGTCAGACACGAGCGGTTTGCCATCGTCATCGGTCGCCTTGCCGTTTTCCGACAGGTTGAGCGATGTCAGCGATTCCGACTTCGCCAGTTCAGCAATGCCTGCGTCGGAAATTTTCGCGCAGTTTTTAATATTGAGCGTTGTCAGTTTAGGCATCTTTCCGAACAGTTCCAGCGCTTTGTCGCCAAGCTGAGTGTTCCACAGGTCGAGGGTTTTGACGTTGACCAGTCCTTCAAAGAACTTCATGTCTTCGTCGCGAACGATGCTTTCCGCGAAGAAGAGTTCTTCCAGCTGCGGCATTTCCGCCAGGAAGTCCAGGTCGCAGGTCATTTCGCGAAGCGTCAGCTTCTTCAGATTCTTCAGCTGTCCGATAGGCGAAACGTCCATCATGTCGGTTCGCATAATAACCAATTCTTTCAGATTTGTAAAATTCGGCAGAATTTCCAGAGCGGAATCGGTAATCGCAAGGTCTTCCAGCGACAGGCTTTTCAGGTTGACGAGAGTCTTGAGTTCCTGGAAAGAGTAGTCCATGATTTCGCGAGCGTTACGCAGTTTCAGGCTTTCCAGCGTCGTCATTTCAGCCAACGCCTGGCAAGCTGAACCGGTCAGTCGCAAACCGCGAAGGTCGAGAGCGCGAAGTTTCATACCCTTCAGAGCGATAACGCCTTCATCGCCGATTTTCGTGTAAAGCAGCGCGAGGTTGTCCAGTTTCGGGGCTTTGGCGACGGATTCCATACCGGCGTCTGTCATGTTGGCGCAGCCGCGAAGGTTGAGAACCTTCAATTCCGGGAAATCAGGAACGGACTTCAGACCTTCGTCTGTAATGCCGCAGTTGAGCATAAGCAGCGTTTGCAGCTTGGGCATTTTAGACAGCAGCGCAAAGTTCTGGTCGTTGACGCTGGGGCTGGAAATCGACAGCTTGACGACGTCGGACAACTGAGCGATAAGTTCTACGTCAGCCGGGTCGAACGACTTGTTCATGATGTCTACTTCAACGATCGCGCCGTCTTTTTCAACGTAGGTTCCCTGAATTTCTTTAATGCGCGTAATCGCTTTCTCTTTCAGTTCCGGGGAAATGGTAGAGGCATCTTTTGCCTCGGCTTTATCGTGATCGTGGTCGCACTTCGCATCGTGATCATGATCGCATTTTGCATCGTGATCGTGACCGCAGCATTTTGCTGTTTTATCTTTAGAGGCGCCATCGCATTTTTCCGGTAAAGACGGCTGACAGCCAATACAAATCGCCATGACGCAAACCATGGCGGCAAGCAGAACTTTTCGCATAACAAACAACTCCTTGTTAGGTGTTCAGGAAGGATTCAAATAATTGCGAGGACGCCGCCCCGCTCTAACGTTTCCATTATTATATATAGTAATAATCTTTTTTCAATGGGGAGGGGGAAGATAAAGTGAGGAGTGAGGAGTGAGGAGTGAGGAGTTGACGCAAGCGCAGCTCCCTACTCCCTACTCCCTACTCCCTACTGCCTACTGCCTACTGCCTCCCCGCCACGCCTTGAGATAGAAGTCAACAATCGGCTTCGGGTCTTTGAGCGAATGGGGGTGATGGTCGTTGCCGGGTTTGAGAATCAGTTCAATCGGAGCGCCCGCCGCCTTGTAACGCTCATACAGGACTTTGCCGTTAACGTCGAACGGAACAACGCGGTCGGAATCGCCGCAGATGAGCAGAATCGGGACTTTGCGCTGCGCCAGCGGACCAAAGGCGTCGACAGGACAGTATTTGTATTCCTTCGCTTCCTGTTCCGTCAGATGATAGGAATTCAAAACGCTTTGCCAATCAGGATTGCTGCGTTGACCGGGCTTGAACGCTCCAGGCCAGGATCGGAAATCCAAAACCGGGTTGTCGATATAGATTGCTGTAACGCAGTCCGGATTGGCAATCGCCCAGTTCATCGAGGTGATTCCACCGCGGGACATGCCCAGCAAAACCGGCTTTTTGCTCAGTCCTTTGTCGACCAGATACTTGTAAAACGCGTTCCGCTGTGCTACGTTTTCCGGAGATCCGACCAAATCCGTGCAGCCAATCCAGGCGACGTGCCAGCCCAGCTTGAGCATGGCGATTTCCGTCTGAGGTTCATGCCCGAAAAAGACGGCGCGAAACACCCACGGGTTCCCTTCCGCGGGTTCTTTCGGACAGACGACTCGGCACGGTCGGGCGCCGAATGGCGTGTCGACGGTAAACTCGTAATTGTCGAAACCGTTCCACTGACCTTTATAGCCGGGAAACGCGTTGTGCTCGTCCGCCAGCGCCGCGCTGACAACGGACGTCAAAACAATCAATAATAAAAATCTGACAGCTTTCATAATAACGAATGATTCTGGAATTTAGGGACTATTATAACATGACCGTTACGAATCGCAGCCGCTCGCCGCGCCCTGCAATCCGTTTACTGATATATATTATAATGACGCGAAAAGAAAAATCAAGACGGAATTCCTTACCTTACTAGAATTTTAGCAGCAAAGAAATGAAAGGCGGTAATGGAGCGACCAACGGGAGCGGAATTACGCAGTTCGCCGAAGGCGAACCAAAAGTTTGAATTGCACATACCAAATCGCCGCAGCCGAAAACCTTTCCGGGGCGCGGACGAAGTCCGCCTAACTCTTTCCTGTCAAAACGTATCAGGAATGTTTATTCCCCTCTTTTCAATAATCCTCGTCCCCCGGGGATTGATTTTTGTTTACGATTCGTTTAAACTAAAGAAATCAGACGCGATAGCGTTCCGATAGAACCGCGTTAGCGGTTCAATATTAGTAGCCGTGGGTGAAACCCACGGAAGCGGCGCCGCATTCCCAATTGTCAACTGCTTTTTTGTTCGCCTAACGGCGAATGCGTAATTCCGTTCGCTAACGCTCACTTCATTACCGCCTTTCATTTATTACCTACCATGTCCCACAACTCCCAGATGTTTTCCCGACGCAGTTTTTTAACCGCGGCTGGCGCGTCAGCCGGTCTGTTTTTCCTTCCCAGCAGCGTTTTTGCCGATTCTCCGGACGACGTCGTTCTCCGCGCGGCTATCGTCAGCGACGTCCACTATAAAAACCGGCGCACGGCGGAAATCGAACGCGTTGAACGGATGCTGCAGTTCGTCAACGAGTATTCCGCGTCGCAGCCGTACAAGAAGTTCGACGTCATGATGATCGGCGGCGACATGTCCGACAACGGCAGAGTCGATCAAAGCGGACTGCTTCGCGATTCGCTCAAAAAGTACCTCAAGCCGGAAACGAAATGGATTTTCTGCATGGGAAACCACGATCACTGGGGCGGAAACCGTCAAATTTGGGAAGAGCTTTTTGAACAGCCCGCCAACCAGCGCGTTGAAGTCAACGGGTACCAGTTCATCACGCTTTCCTGCGAAAAAGGCACGATGAAAAACGGCGACTACCAGTACGCTCTGCCGTGGCTGAAAGAACAGCTCGACGCCGCCTGCTCCGACAACACGAACAAGCCGGTTTTCCTCATTCAGCATTACCCGGTTTCCAACACCGTTTACGGCAGCGAACACTGGGGAACGACCGACCTGGCGGAACTGCTGAAAAACTATCCGCGTCTGATTGACTTCGCCGGACATTCGCACTGTCCAACCACAGACCCGCGTTCTGCCTGGCAGAAAGAGTACACCGTTTTCGGAACCGGCACGATGAGCTATTTTGGAATGCCTGCCCCGAATTTGCCCCGAGATCCGAAATTCCGAAACGCCGGCAACGTTTACATCATGGAAATTCATGCTGACAACAGCGTCGTTTTGAAGATTTACGACGCCGTTACCAACAAGTTCTTCGACTGCGTTTACGTTGTCGCTCAGCCCGGCACGGTTGACAAGTTCATCTATACAGCCAACCGTTACCAAACCAGCCAACCCCCGTACTGGGCAGACGCCTCTGCGGCGACAGTCGCCAAGACAACGCCTGTCAGCGCGGAAATCGCGTTTCCCCAGGCGAAATGGGACGTACACGAGAGCATCGTCCATTCGTACAGAATCGACCTTGCCCGGCTTGACAAAGACGCACAGTCGGGAGCCGAGACGTGGATCGACCAGCCGAGTCAATACGAGTGGTCTCAGTACTATTACAACGACGCGCCGGATTCCCTGACTGTTACGCTCAACAATTTGAACTGGAATTCTCAGTACAGGTTCTCTGTTACAGCGTTGAACTGCTTTGGAAAGGAATCGGAAACGAAGCTGGAAGGGACGTTTTCCACGCCCGCCGATCCGGAAGAATGCGTTGACCAGAATGCTGAGAAGCCGGACGCCAACGTCCTGAACGTCTCTTTCACTCCAGACGGTCCGGTCAACGCGCCGGTCAACCTGCGAAAGACGCAAAAGACGGTTGAGGTTGTCGGTTCGCCCTCGTTTGTAACAGACGCAGCCGCCGGCGCCGTCGTTGCCGCCTTTGACGGCGCGACGAACTATTGCCGAGTCCGCTTTACGGAGGAAGAGTATTCCCGTCTGACAAACGCCGTTTCCTATTCCGCCAAATTCAAGCTGGAAAAGATGGAGCCGCGACCCATGACGCTCTTTGGCAACACCCAGACCGGCGGGTTCAATTTCAGCGTCGACGGCGCCAAGAAGATTCTCAGCGTCTGGATTCACATTGACAACAAATACCAAATTCTCAGCGCGCCCATCGAGGAGGGCAAATACTATACCGCGGTATGCGTCTACGACGGCAAAGCGGTTGTCCTGTACCTCAACGGGGTGGAAAAAGCGCGAAAAGTAGTTTCCGGACCCATTACGTACACGGCGAATCCGAACAGCCGGGCGTTCTGCATCGGCTCGGACATTTCCGGCAGAGGAACCGGCGAGTTCTTCTTCCCCGGCTCAATCGCCTACGCTCGAATCTACAGCTGGGCGCTGACGCCGAAACAAGCGAAATTAATTAGTAATGAGTAATTAGTAATGAGTAATTGACGCTTCGCGTTGCTCGATGGTTTTGAGCGGGTCAGTCCGCACACGGATTTTACGGATTAGACGGATATGCGCGGATTTTTAAATGAAAGGCGGTAATGGAGTGAGCGCAGCGAACGGAATTACGCAGTTCGCCGACAGGCGAACCGAAAAGTTCGAAGCGTGCATAACAAACCGACGAAGCCGAAAACCTCCACGGATGGACTCCGCCCTCGGAGTCCTTCTTGACGGCTGCGCCGTCAAGAAAATGCGGAAACCTCCAAAAATCTCCTGAACGTGGAAAGCCGCCCTGCCCTGCGGGTTCGCGGACATACTGTCCGCCGAAGCATCTTCGTCCCGCTGTTGCCAAAAGCCGCAGCCGAAAACCTTTCCGGATCGCGGACGAAGTCCGCCAAATTTTAAGCCGCAAAGAACGCAAAGGACGCAAAGGACGCAAAGAATTTTTAAAACTTCGCGAACATCCTCCGCGGCTCCGCGTGAGATTTTTCCGGGGGGCTTACGCTCCCTGCCCCGCCTAAAAAAGATAATAATCAAGGATTCCAATTATGAAACGACTTTTATCGCTTCTGTTTGTCTGTTGTCTTCTTTCCGTTGTCCTGTTTGCGTCTGTCGCTTCTGCTTTAGCGCCGGGCGACGCTCCATCGGGCGCGAAGGACGTTCGCACTCAAAACCATTTCCGCATTACGCCGCGCACCGGCGCCGCTCATCACGATTTGAGCGAGGACTGGAATTTCGGTTTTCGAGATTCGTCCGCCCGAACCTACAAAGACACAAAAGACGTAAAAGAATGGCATGTTATGCATCGTCCGACGACCGTTCACCGCGCTCTTTGCGAGGCGGGCGTTTTGCCGGATCCGTACGTTGGGCTGAATTCGAAACAGTATCTGTGGATTGAAAATAAAATCTGGTACTTCAAAAAGACGTTTACTCTTTCAAGCGAAGAAATCGCTCAAATCAAACGCGGGGATTACGCGTTTCTGTCGTTCGACGGTCTGGACTATTACTCTCGCGTCTGGCTCAACGGCGTGCATTTGGGACGTCACGAGGGCATGTTCGGTGGCCCCGAATTTGAAGTTTCAAAACTCTTGAAGACGGACGGCGAAAATGAAATAACCGTCGCCGTTGGGTCTGCAAACGTAAATCATCCGGTTCACAACGGTGGGAGAAGCGATTTCTATCACATTAAACCGTGGTCTACCGCGGCGGGCAGCGGCGTTGAACCGTTCTATACGCTGGGATTCTGGCGCGGCGCCCGGCTCGATTATGCGCCCAAAACGCACATTGAACGGCCGTTCCTCACAACGCAATCCGTTTCTCCCGACGGGAAACAGGCGGTCGTGAAATTTGAGACGGAAATTCTCTCTGGAATTCAGTCGCTGGCGGTCAAACAGTATCAGCTTCATAACTATCAGTTGGACGCCAAAACGCCAGCGTACGGGACGATTCCCCAAAATGAACGCGACGGTAAACAATACGCCGTTCGGCTTACGTTAAGTCGAGACGGTCAGAAATTTGAGAAAACGCTTCCTATAGACCTGAAAACCCGCCGAAGTTGGATTCGGGGAGAAATGACGCTGGAAAATCCAGCAGTCTGGTTCCCGAACGGGCTGGGATCTCAGCCGCTTTACAATGCGAAAGTCGAGCTTCTTGCCGATGGTCAACCGCAGGATGAAATCTGTTTCCGATTTGGCATTCGAACGATTGAATGGACGGACTCTGCCGGTCCGAAACTTGGCGATCGCTGGGGAAAATGGCTGTGCGTCGTAAACGGAAAGCCGGCATTCCTCAAGGGCGTAAACTGGATGCCGATTGACGTTTTACGCGACCTCAAACCGGAAAAGTACCGCTGGTATTTAAGCCTGGTTCGAGATGCAGGCATCCGCATTATGCGCGTGTGGGGTCCCGGCTTTCGGGAAGAAGAGGCGTTCTATGACGCCTGTGACGAATTCGGAATTCTGGTCTGGCAGGATTTTTCGATTGGTAATCAAACGTCGGACGGCTGGCCGCACGAGGTCTTTGAATCGGAAGTTCTTCAGACAATTTATCGTCTGCGGAATCGCACATCGCTGGCGGTCTGGTGCGGCGGGAACGAGTTCAACCCGTACGGTCTGGGCAACACCGCCAAAATCGGGATTATTGAACGAAACGTAAACGAGTTGGACTCAACGCGAAAGTTTCTTCGCACGTCTCCCGACGATGGCGCGTATCACGTTTACCCGGACTGGGATGCAAACTGGTACAAACGCAGCTTCGCGGATTATCCGTACCTTGCAGAGAGCGGAATTCATTCTGTCGTTTCTCCGCGGTCGCTTCGTCCGTATATCAACCCGGATGAGTACAAGTACGCCAATAAAATGTACTCTGACGAGTACCGCAAACTGGCGCCGGAATCGGTTCATCACTTTGTCGAGTATATTCCAAGCCGCGTCCCGCGAATGTTGTCGCGCGCGTCTCATTTTGTAACAGCGGCTGACATGGATCTTGAATCGCTGGCGTTTGGTTCTCAAATGGGAGCCGGCGAGTTTTATCAGGCGATGTGCGAGGGCGTTGAGGCGAATTATCCTGTTACAACCGGTATGATGCCGTGGGTTTTCTCCCGGTCCTGGCCGACGATTGCCGCCATTCAGCTTGTAGACGGAACGGGACAGCCGATGGGTCCGTACTATTTCGTTCGGCGAGCGTACGAGCCGACGCACGTCATGCTGGATCTTCCGAGAATTCTCTGGAAGTCCGGCGAGTCGGTTCCAGTAAAGGTTAAAGTTCTCAATCTCGACTGGAAGCCCGCCATTTCCGGCGAACTTCGCGTTCGCGTGTTGGACGATTCGCTTCAGACCGTTTACAAGCAAACAAAAGACCGGACGGGGGAAGACTCCGCAATCGATTTTCCTGAGTTCCAAATTCCAGCTGAGTACCGGAGCCGGTTCTTCTTCCCGATTGTAGAACTCTGGTCGGATGGAAAGCTGGTTTCTCGCAGCGTTTACTGGCTTCGCACGATTCCGCAGATGGAAACCGAGGATTTTTATAAAAAATATACAACCGCTCCGGTAAACTGGCCGGCGGCGGCAGAAGGATTCGCGCCTCTGACGGAAGCGATGAAAAAAGCTCCGAAATCGTCCTTGAATCTGGAAATCGTGAGCGAAAAAACCACTCGCGACGGCTCATATCGTCTGACGGAATACGTTGTCAGAATTCAAAACGCCGCTTCGGTTCCATCGCTTCTGACGTGGTTTGATCTGGAACCAGCGGACTGTCAGTTTGTAACGGACGACAATTACTTCTTCCTCGACGCGGGAGAAATGCGCGAGATGAACCTCCGAGTTCGAGAAACCTGGACAGACGCGCCAACGGAAAAGAAGTGGATCGTAAAGAGCTTGCAGTAAATCGGCGGCAAAGAAATGGAAGGCGGTAATGGAGTGAGCGCAGCGAACGGAATTACGCAGTTCGCCGACAGGCGAACCGAAAAGCCGGAATTACGATAATGAATGATTTCGCCAATGGATGAAAGGCGGTAACGGAGCGAGTGAAACGAGCGTAGTTACGCTTTGTTCGAAGGGTGAAATACCGTATTACGCAGCCGAAAACGTCCCCCGGATGTAGCCCGTCCTCGGGCTACTTACCAGAACAAGAAATAACCTTTTTCGCAGGAAAACCCGCTCAAACAACCGGCTCGCGGCAGTCCCCTGCCACCCAATTTTTAAGCCGCAAAGAACGCAAAGGACGCAAAGAATTTTTAAAACTTCTCGAACATCCTCCGCGGCTCCGCAACTCCGCGTGAGTTTTTTCCGGGACTCTCGCAACCCGACCTGTCAATTTTCTCGTTTTTTTCCGTTTTTTTTCATATTAATCGTCTATGAGTCTTGTATTACCCTCAACACTGCGCTATAATCAAATTGATTAATCGCCAATACTTCAAAGGATGCAAGCGCCGAGATACGCATTATTCCTTGCCAAAGCCTTCAAATTAACCGTTCCGGACATGAAGAACAAAATTCTTTCAACTCCCGCCGCTGTAATCTGCGTACTGACGTTCCCGATTCTCATCGCCCTCGGGTCATATCTGGAGCGCATGGGCTGCTGTTTAAGCAATACGTTTTTTGGCAACATATTGCTTATAGCGCTATATCCAATTTTATTCTGTTCTCCCATCGCGGGATTATTGATTGCAGTTCATTTAATCTATAAGCGGAAGTCCGTCAGCGCCGCGCTGCTGTTTGTTATTCTGTTCGGACTGTTTGAACTGTGGTTTATAACGAATTTTAGAAGCTTCGGATAGGCTAGCCACGGGTGTAAACCCGTGGGTGTAAAACCAATAACGCCCTGCCCTGTTTTCTTAACACGA
>CACXSS010000032.1 GCA_902770245.1 uncultured Planctomycetota bacterium
GAAATTACACTCCTGCCGGCAACGGCGGCGCCATTTATAGCGGCGATTACAATGGTAATTCAGCTGAAAATGTTATCTCAATTATCGGTACAAACAACTTAACTATTAGTAATAACTATGCTGGTTATCGTTATACCGGTTTAGATACTAATTCTAATTATACAGGTTCCGACTGGATCACAGATGGTTGCAAAGGCGGGGCAATTTATTCCACTGCAAAAAAGTTGCTGTTCACTTTGAACGCAGTGGAGGGTTCAACCGATGCAAAATTGACTTTTGAAAACAATTTCGCTACCGGCGACGGCGGCGCGATTTATAACGTCTCCTCCGCCACAAGCGACGCGGCGCTTTCTATCCAGGGAAATCACGACAACGGCACGGTAACTGTTTCCCGCAATAAGGCAGGCGGTTCCGGCGGGGCTATTTATAACGCTAAAGCCGAGATTGACTTAGTTTCCTTTGGCTCGATGAGTTTTAAACAAAACCAGGCTGGTATAAGCGGCGGCGCGATTTACAACTCCGCGCCTGCTTATGATTTCAACCTGGAATGCATTTCCCTGGAATTTGGCAATAATACTGCCAGCAAAAATGGACTTTAAAAATAATGTGGCTGGAGAAAGCGGCGGCGCGATTTACGAGGTTGCCACATCCGGCGGGTCAACGACGTTTAACGCCTTGAATAATCTTGCTATTACAGACAACATAGCAAATACCGGTTCCGGCGGGGCTATTTACCGAACTGCCGCCGTTGACGCGACAGAAATCGGCGACTTGAGTTTTAACGCTATCGACCAACTAGTTATCAATCGAAATTACGCTGAAAACGGCAAGGGCGGCGCGATTTACAACGACGCTAATAGCGACATTAATTTTAAATCTAACAAAGTTTTATCTATTAAAAATAACAAGGCGATTAACGGCGGCGCGATTTACCAATCGGGCGGCGGCGTTACCTTTGACGGCACGGTTATTCAAGACGACCCGACGCAAGCCAACTTTTTCAACAATGTAGCTACGGGAGATGAATCGACGCCGGGCGAACGTTTAGCGAACGACATTTTCTGTAACGATAAATTGTCGTTTGTAGGCGAAGGCATTTATACGTTCAATGGCGGCATTTACGCCGGCTCCACGTCAATCAATGCAGCGGACGTTACCGTTTACGGCAGAGAGTTCACCCCTGGAACGCAAACTCCGGATACGACAAACCATTTTCGCTTCAACGCGACGACTATCAGCAACGACGGCAAGCTGACCGTTAAGTTCGACGAGATAGAAGATTATTCCGGCGTATTTACGTTGGAAAAGAAAACAGAAAACGCTACAATGCTCGATTTGAATACGGCAACGAAAACGCGACAGCTAACGATGGAAGAACACATGTTGCAGATTCTTGGCAACGGCGTTGTTGAGAAAACCGGCAATGACGCATTGCAAATTGTCGCCGAGGCTGAAGGGTTAGTGCAAGCTGAGAGCTTCGTTATTTCCTCTGGTCGAGTGGATTTCTCCGGTTATTTTGAGGCGACCTTGGACGTTAAAGAGAACGCCACGTTCTCCCCAGGCTCCTTTGACGATGCTGATCTTGTCGGTAATGCCTATGTTACCGGGAACGTGCAAATTGAAGACTTGGGAACCGCGCTGTTTGAGTTCGGAACTTTCCCCGGCAACAAAGAGGACGTTGACCATCACGATGTATTGTCTATTAACGACGGGTCGTTTGTGTTCGATCCCAGCGATAGCGGTCTGATTGCCCTTGAATTTCTTAAGGGCGATGAAGGCTCCTGGGCGATAAACAAGTGCTGGTACCTGCTTATCAGGGGCGCTAACGTCGAGGATGGCGATTATACGTATTTGTTACGCAACCCTGGTGTGTTTAATCTTGTTGGCTCAGGCGGCAATCTTTACCTTACGGCTAACATAGTCCCAGAACCCACCACGTGGGCGCTGATGATTCTCGGCGCCGCCGGACTGCTGTACTTGCGAAAAAAAGCTGTCAAGAAATAATCAGCAATTAAAAAGTGTAACATTTACACAAAGCGGGAGTAAACCTCCCGCTTTTTTATATTAACAACGCTTTGCGTAATTACTAATTACTAATTACTAATTACTAATTGAATCCACCGCCGCTTCCATTGTGGACGGCCAGTCGAGATTCGTCCAGTCGCCGGCAAGCTCAAGATTCTCCGGCAGCGTCGTCTGTTCAAACCAGCGCTGTCTTGCCGCCGTCCATTCTGCCGTTGGAACGCAAACAGCGTCCTTCCAGTGCGTCGTTTCCAATCTCAGAATTTTCGCTTCCGGGTTGAGTTCCGCCAACTCCTGCCGAACCTGGGATTTGAATCCGTGCTTTCGTTCCAGCCAGCAGTTTGTACCGGAAACGACGCTGCGGTAATAGTACCCCACTTCGTCTTTCTCGCCGGAGAAAATCCACTGAATCGTCCGTCCTGGAAAGACCCCGTGCGGCGTGGGCAGAAACGGCGAATCTGTCCAGAAATGAACGCAGGAAATGGACTCCGATTGGTACGAGTCCGCCAACGGATCCAGCGGAGGAAATAGTTTTTGCGCCGTTGAGAAGTTCGTCGCCAGGACGTATTTCTCAGCCAGAATCCGTTCGCCGGTTGAAAGCTTGACAGCTCGAACGCGATTTTTGCCTCGTTCCAGTTCCTCGACTGTACAGCCGCGGCGGATTTCCACGCCTCGATCCTGCAGCGCCGCCGCCAGTTTGACGTCGAACAGTTCCCGAAAAGGAACGGTCGGCAGAGAGCAGTTCCATCTGTTTCGCCCTTCAAAGAAAGAGCAGACGAAAACTTTCCGAACCATTTCGTAACACGGACGGTCAAGCGGGCAGGAAAGCGCGCTCAGTACAATCGGCTCGTAGAATCGCGTCCGAATGGACGCCGGCGTTTTGCGCCTGTCCAGCCACTGACCGAACGAGCCGTCAAACGTCTTTTGCCGCGCCATCGCCAGCATGTCAAAGACGATTCGCAGCCGCTCTTTCCGCGACAGATAGTTCAAACTCCGCAAGGCGGGAGCCAGACGCAGCAAGCCTGGAAGCCGATCCGATTCTTTAAACGGTCGCGGCGCCGCCGTTGCCGGTTTGCCCGGCGGATAAAAGTAGAATTCCCGTTCCGGTTTCCAGTACTCGATCAACCCGGTTTGAGCAAAGAATTCCCTCACGCCGTCGCAGCAGTCCAGAAACGCGTGCGGGCAGTTGTCCAGCCAACGCTCAGACGGCAAATCGTAAAACGACGCGCACCGTCCGCCCAGAAACGGCGACCGTTCCAGCATTACGACGCTCTGACCGGCTTGAGCGGCTTTCCAAGCCGCGCTAAGTCCCGCCAGACCTCCGCCGATTACGACAGTGCGATTACGATTCTGTGAATACATTGGTTTAGTACCTAGTGCTTAGCGCTTAGTACCTAGTGCGTATTTCTTTTCCTATGCACTATGCACTACGCACTATGCACTTGTTCCCCTCCTTGCTAAATTCGGAGTTTGTGGTAAAAATATATACTGATATAGGAATGAAAATTCCGGGTTGTCTGAGTAGCTCAGAGGATAGAGCGCCGGTTTCCTAAACCGAAGGTCGTCGGTTCGAATCCGACCTCGGATAGTTTTAAGTGGTTAGTTTTAAGTGGTAAGTCGTAAGTTTTAAGTGGTTAGGACGCAAAGCGCCCCCGTGGCGGGGGAGCCAATCCGCGCTACCGCGCGTCTGACATAATTCGCTCCCGTTGGTCGCTTTATTTTTCTCTCGCAACTCACTCTCAATCTCTCGCTACTCGCAACTAATTATACTCATTTCTCCAATTCTTTCCAGTACCGGTTAATTTTCTCTCGATAGCCCGGCAAGGGATTCGGGGTTGTATCTATCGGGAACGCCTGCTGAATTTCCGGCGGAAGCTCGCCCCAGATTCGGCGCTTTAACGCCTCAGCTTGTTCGTCTGAAAGCGGCTGGGACTCGCCGTCAGACGTTTTCTCGCCCGCGCCCGGTGCAGAGGCGTCAACCGTCTTTTCGTCGTCAGCGTCATCGTTTTGATCGTCCGGTTTCTTGTCGCCCAATTCCGGCGCTTTGCTCTTGTCGTCCTTCTGTTTGCTACGGGAGAACGACAGCTGATTGATAAACGAAATAAAATGATCGCAAATCTGTTCCTGGAGTCCCTGATTGATTTCGCCGGCGTCGCGGAGCTTGAACAGCTCGTACGTCTGCCGCATGAGCCGAACGATTTCCAGCAGCGGCGCGTCCTCTTCTGACACGGCGGCGGTTCCCAACTCGTTCCAAACAGTATCGAGAAACTCCTGCTCTTTTCGCTTTTGTTCCCGTTCCGCTTTTTGAGCGTCGGATAGATTCTCCTCAACTTCGGCGGTCAGGTCGCCCAATAAGGCGTCGTCGAGAGAGTCGGCAGAATCGGCTTCTTTCGGACGCTCTCCGCGAAGCAGTTCCGGCGAAACTGTAACAGTCGTTAAAAACCACGTCAACGACGCCAGCCGCTGCTGTCTGTCAGCCAGGACTGCGGCGGACTCTTCCGAAAGCGTCATTGACCCTGCGTCCAGAGCGTCGGCGTACGCCTGACGCGTTTGCTCCAAAACCTGACGCTGCTGTAATTCCAGCAATTTCAAGTCTTCAATAGAAACCTTGCTCTGCGGCTTGTCCTCGTCGGGCTTGTCGGCGGAATCCGGCTGAGCGTCTTCCGATTCGTTCGCCCTGTTCATCGCCAGAATTGCCAGCTGTTCCGCCTCGTTGAGCGTATCGAGAATCTGCTCTAACCGCTCCGTCGCCTCGTTTTGACAGACGGCAATCGTCTCCGCGCTTTGTCCATGCTGAATGAACTCGGCGGCTTGAACCATATAGGCTCGAGCTTGTAACAGCGTATCTGTTACAACGGCCATGTTGGGAGCGTCGAGCGTCCCGACCCTGTTCGCCAACTCCTGCTGACGGTTTGCCAGCGGCGCCGTTTCGCTGTTGTCGTTTTCCTTTTGAATGGACTTTGTCGCCTCGTTGAGCGTTTTCTGCTGATCGTAAATCTGTTCGACTTCCGCCTTGAGTTCCAGCCGCTTTTGCGCGGCGTCGTCTCCGGAGGCTGAGAGAATCGCCCAGGCTCGGTCGTAGATTTCCCGTAAATGGACGATAGCCGCGCTGGCGCTGACCGCGTTGTTTGTCTCCAGCGCCTGAGCGTAAACCGGACGCAGAAGCGGGGCATCGAGAACTTTCACCGTTTGCTGTAACGCCGCTGACCATTTCGCCGCCTGCGGCTGAGATTCCGTTTGCTCGTACGCCGCCGCGGATTCCGACGCCTGAGCCAGCCACGTCTGCGTCTGGACAGCCGTTTGCGGAACGACGGCCGCGACAGTCTCAATCGCCTCCGGGGTCAGTCCATTACGAATCTGTTTCTCGAGAGATAAAACAGCGTGACGAATCTCTTTGAACGACTCGCACAGCTCCCGGTACTGCCGCCACTGCCCAAACGAGTCCGCCGCCAGCGTCAGTTCCTCAGACAGCTTTTGGATGAGTTCTTTCAGCCGGCTTTGCGCGTTCCGGTCGGACGCGTCCAAATTGAGAATCGAGAAAAGCCGGGTTATTTCGTCGTGATACTGCGACTGCAGCTTTTCCAGCCGCCGCCCCGCCGATTCGAGATCGACAAGCGTTCTGCCCCACGGCGCGTGGTTCATCTTGACCCGTTCGACCAGCGCCGCCAGCTGACCGCGAACGCCGTCCTTCTCGCCCCACGTTTGCCGGGCGAACTCGTCGTACAGCCCCGCCGCCGCTGCCGGGTTCGATTCGTTTTGCGCCTTGGAAAGCGTGTCGAGCGCTCGGCGAAGTTCAGAACCGATTCGGATTCGGGCGGCAACGAGAATCTTGTTGAGTTCTTCCGCTGTTACAACTTTCAGCCGCAGCAGCGCACTGTCGCCTTCCTCCATGCGGGTGTCAACCGCCTGCGCCATCACGTCCAGCTGAGCGCCCGGCTGAAGCTCCATGGTCGATAGATTCAAAGCCGTCGTTTCCGTTCGTTCCTTCGGCGGACGCTTAATCGACTCGTCCTGAAACGCGTCCCAAACCGGCTGACGCTGATACACGATTTTCGCCGGCTTGACGCCCGTCTGGATTTCCTCCAGCTTGAGAATTCGCCATCGCACCGACGTTGACACGACGCCGTAATCGTCCGACGAACGGATTTCCAGCGGAATCAGGGCATCCGCCACGACTTCCATATCCGGCGTTTGACACGCAATCAGTTCCGCTTTCGGCGCTTCGTCCGGCGTAACGTTGATCGTCTGCCATTGAGTTGCGAGTTGCGGTGCGAAGCCGCACGGGCGAGAGGACAAGGTTTTGCCTCCGAATAAGCCGGTTTCGGCGTTACCCACGTCAACTCGGGAACCGACCCTGTCGGTGCGAGTTGCGAGTTGATAATCTGCAACGATTCGGTATTGAGCGGACGAGTTCCAGCGTCGTTCCGCTTTATAGACATTCCCAACAACGTTCTGATTTTCCAGAGGAATCGTTTCCTGAGAATTATCGTCGTTGTTAATTATCTGTATCGATGCCTGCATATAGTCAACAGCGTTCTCAATTGTTACAGTAAATCGAACAGTTGAACCGGTTGGAACAACAGCGTCTTCGTAACGGGAAATATCGAACGCGCCGGTCATCGTCGCCGCCGGCGGGATTACTCGAATGGTAAAAGATTCGATGTCTGGGGAATCCCAATCCGAGTCGGTACAACCAGGATTGAGCAAACGCTGAGCTGCAATTTTTGAATTGAACGCCAAAAAGACGGCTGTCAGGAACACAACCACTGCGATCAATTCTATAATCCATCGCAGCAACGGAAGCTGACTCATCAGCCATTTATCAAGCCGCCCGGCTTTAAGCGATTGGTCTGCGTTAGAAATTGCCGCTTGAGCCAGTTCCGCCGACTCGTTGACTGCTGCGCCTCGCTGCTGAAATTCCAAAGCCGCTGTCAGTTCGCCAGGCTTTAAGCCGAGAAAATTCTCCATCGAGGACGCTGAATTTTGGATTGTTTTTCTCGCTCGTAACAGCAGAACGGTCAAAAAAGCGGCGCTGAGAACGATTTCCAAAATCAGGATATCGGCGCTGGTTTGAATTGAGAATTTATAGTAGTAATCGGCGACGCCGGCAATAAACCCAAACGTCAGGAAAAAGACAAACGTCTCCCAAATCGCGCCGAGAATAGTCACAGCGGTCAACGCATTTCGCCAGCGGTAAAATCGGGATAACGGCATAATATTTTCGGATTGCAAAACGTCTACTCCTTTTTCAAGTACAGTCTCGACCAGTCAAACAGGAGGACGGCGAGTAGAAGCGCCAGTAGCCAAAACTGATTCCATATCGCGACGGGAGGGCGGACGACGCGAACCCGGGGTGCGTCTGGCCGTACGGCGTCGAGGATAGATTGGCTGTCTGCCGGGCGGAACGCGAACCCGCCGGTCGGCTTGCAAAGTTCCGACAATGCAACGGAATCAGCGCTCGTGTTACGCCATTCTTCCGGAACGGCGGCGTCCTCGACCGGCTTTTCAACGCGGCTGTCGGCGGACGGCTTGACCATCGCTCGAACGAGGTTGATTTGAAACTGGTTGTAAATCGCCTCGCCGGCGCCCTGACGCCATCGCCACAAGGAATCCGTCAAAACGGTTGCGACGCGAACGTTTCCAACGTCGTGAACCGTCAGCAGGGGCGAGGCGTCGTCCGCCGTCGTCAGCAAGGTTTGGACGTTCGCTTTAAGTTGTTTGACAGAAACGACGGTTCCCAGCGGCGGCAGGGTCGACCAGTCGAATTTGTCTTTTGACGACATCTGAAGCCAGGCGGTTGTCTGTCCCAACGGGGTAATCACCGCAGCGTTGCGAATCTTCCCGGACGGGGCAGATGCTGCGCTGACGTCAAACGGAAGCCAGCGACCGTCCAGAGCCGCAACAGACGCAAAGTCCGTTTGAGCGTTCCAAAAACATATTACAGCTTTGCGACCAGAATCTGTTACAGCGTTCTGTCCGTTGATTCTTAAAAAATCTGTCAGCGCGTCTCTCTGCTGAGCGCTCAGCCAGTCCAATACGGGATTGATAAAAATCAGGGCGTCAAATTCGTTGAGGCTTTCCGCCGAGGTCGGGAACGATTCCAGAGCGCAGGAATCCTCTTTGACGTATTCCTTAGACGCGTTTTGTAACACAACGGACAGCTTGACTATGCCCGTCCGAGCCAGGAGGTTTCGCAGATAGCGGAACTCCCAGTTCGGCGACCCGGAAACGAGCAGAACCCGGATCTGCCGTTCTTCCGCCTCCGCCTGACGCGTAACCGCGTTATCCGCCTGAATAAACTCGTCGTCCCGGTTGACGATTTGTAGCTTATACTCGTACTCGCCCGGCTCCGGCGGAACCACCTTAAACGACAAATCTGCAACAAAATGCGGCGATGGTATCTTGATTTCCATCGAACCGACGACCTTCGGTTTAGGAAACCGGCGCTCTATCCTCTGAATTAATTCAATCGAAACTTTTTTTCCCTGCAAGCCGTCGGCGCGAAGTTGGAATTCCAGCTCGTTCTCGTGTCCAGCAAAGAGAACGGAGTCCAGCTTGACGTTTTCTATCGCCGCGTTGGGAATCGGTTTGTCCTGTCCGAGCGCCAAAGCGAAAACTCGCGGATTGACGCCGGACTGACGCTGATTGTCAAGGATTTGTTCTGAATCCGTCGCTGGCTGACCGACCGCTGCGCCGTCGGAAAGGATAAACTCAGCAGAAAGCGTCTGACGGTCAATCTGGGAACTGAGCGTCTCAACGCCATGCGCCAGCGCGCCTTTCGGGTCGGACGTCGGGGCGTCTGCTGACCGCTTCTCCAATGCCGATTTCCAGTCCGTAGCATTTGTAATTTCTGTAACCGCGTCCGGGGAACTGAACGCGCTCTCAAACAGACGATAATTCTGTAACAGCTTTTCCAGAGCGTCTGTATTCTTATCCACCCATTCAACCATCGCCTGATTTCTGGTTAGAGCGTCGCCGGGCTGCTGCGGCAGGTTCATGCTCTGCGAATCGTCAACCAGAAAAAGAATCGACGGCTTTACCCAAACGACGGGCTTAAACGTCGCCTGAATCGCCATGACACACAAAATCGCGCCCGCCGCAATAAAGCAAATCCAGCCCCAACGCCGTTCCCGCTGCGAATACCGGCTCGGCTTCCGCCCGAAACGCCAAAACAGCGTTACAAGGATAACGAGTCCCGCGATAGCTAATACTCTCGATAACCAAGTCGTCCCGGGTTTGTATTCAATTGTCGAACTCGTTGACGGAGCGGAAATGGAAACTGTTACAACTCTGTCCAGCAGCGGAACCCATAAATCGCTCATGGACCAGGCGGACTGCGTCCCGTCTACGGCGGACGAAAAGACCCAGACGCCGTTGCGGGAAAGGATTGTCGAGCTGTCGGAAAAAGCCGCAGACCAGTCGTCCGTCGATTCGTAAACGCTGTTAATCAGCGAAGGGAACGGGACAGGCTTTCCAGCAAGCGGTTCAAAGTCCGGCGTCTGCCAGAGCAGACTGCGGGGATTGAGCGTTTCATACGGTCGCGCCGTTTTAGACGGTTCTCCCGCCAGCGGCGGCAAAACGTCTTGTAACAGTTGGCGTGACGAATCGTTCAAACAATGCGGAGCGAAAATCCAGACTGGGCGGCGATCCGTTCCCCGATTTTCCACGACTTTCGCCAGCCATTGAGGGACGCGACGCACTCCATGCAGAATCAAGACATCGGCGTTTTGAACCGATGTCGGGTTGGCAGCGTCCGGGGTCGACGCGTCAACGCGAACGTCTTTTCCGATTTGTTCAAATCCCGCCTTGAAATATGCTGAGGCGTTGGTCGAGGCGTCGTCTACAACTAAATAAACGCTGTGCAGTTCCGCCGGGGCGTCGGTTTGTGAGTTGGAAACCTCCGTCTGCTGGGGAACGTAAAACACGGGTTGAGCCACCAAAACGACAGCCAGCAGGATCAGTGCGGTTTGCAGAATCAGCTGGACGACGTCGGACTGCTTTTGCTTTGGCTCGACCGTTTTATACGCCTGTAACAGAATGTCCATAGCCGCCCACGTGCGGCGTTCCGTCCAGCGGCGGCGAAGCCAGTACAGAACCAACGGCGCCAGCGCAAGCGGGAGAGTCAGCAGAATCCAGGGTTGTAACAGCGTCATTGCGTCCCCCCTCCGCGAAGAATCTGCTCAATTGAAACGTCGGTCGGCGCCAGACGGTACTTGATTTCCAGAGCGCTGCAAATTGACCGGATTGCGCTGAGATGACGCTCCAACGCTTCCAAATACGCCGCTTTAATCTGTAACGGCTCCGCGTCCAGACCGCGCGCGTCCGATTCCAAATCGACAAAACAAGTTCTGTTATTGAACGGAAACGTCAGCTCGTCCCGGTCAAGGACTTGATACACGCGGCAGTCGTGTCCCATCGCGCGAAGCCGTTTCAAGGCGGACGCCACCAATTCCGGCGCGTCGAAGAAGTCGCTGAAAACCAGAACCAGCCCCTTTCTTTGCCAGCGCGTTAAGACGTGAGAAAGCGCTGCGCTGATCGAGGCGTTTCCGTTTGGAAGGAGATTTGTTACAGACGTCTCGTCCAGCGAGTCCAGAAACGTCGTCCACTGGTTCAGACCGCGAAACGGCGCGCTAACGTCGACGTCTTTTCCAGACGCCGCCCAACAGGCGGAATCGTTTTGACGCAGAGCCAAATAGGCGTTGACGCCCGAGAGAATCTGGGCGTATTCAAACTTGCTCAGCGGGGACGCCGACCCCTTGTACCCCATTCCCGCTGAGGCGTCGAGCAAAATATAGACGCATAAATCGACGTCCTCCTCGTACTGCCGCACATGCAGTTTGTCGGTGCGGGCGTACACTTTCCAATCGACTCTGCGCAGTTCGTCTCCCGGCGAGTACGGGCGAAGCTGAGCGAACTCAACCGCCAAACCCTGTCCCGCCCCGCGATGCTCCCCAACCAGCAAGCCCTCAACGACGCGCCGGCTTCGGAGTTTCAACCCCGACAGCTGAGCAAGAGTCGAATTGTAAAGCGTTTGATCCATACCAAGTTTGTTACACGTTATCTGTTGTTCGTTTTAAAAGGATTCTTTGAGGCGCTTTGCGAACTCCTCACTCCTCATTCCTAACTCCTAACTATCTCTTTGACTACCTCGTCTGCATTGACGTTTTCCGCCTCCGCATGGAAATTGAGAACGATTCTGTGACGCATTACCAGCGGTGCGATTTTTTTCACGTCTTCTGGAAGCGGATTGGCGCGCCCGTCCATCGCCGCCGCCGCGCGAGCCGCCAGGACAAGATACTGTCCAGCTCGCGGTCCGGCGCCCCAGCGAACGTATTGACGAACCGCGTCGCAAGACGTTTCCTCCGGACGCGACTGCCGAACGATATTCAGCGCCAGCCGCGCCGTCTGTTCGTCTACCGGCATCGACCTGACCAGCTTTTGGAACTGCCGAATCAACTCGCCCGACGCCTGCGCTTTAAGCGACGCCGATTCCCCCGGCTGACAGCGCAGAATCACTTCCAGCTCGTCCTGTTCGTTGGGATACGTCAGCGGAACGTTGAACATGAACCGGTCCAGCTGCGCCTCCGGGAGAGGGTACGTGCCTCCCTGTTCGATGGGGTTTTGCGTAGCGAGAACGAAAAACGGCTTTGGCAGCGCGTACGTCTGCCCGCCGACGGTCGCCTGACCTTCCTGCATCGCTTCCAGAAGAGCCGCCTGGGTTTTGGGCGGCGTCCGGTTGATCTCGTCCGCCAAAACCAGATTGGCGAACAGAGGTCCCTGCTGAAATTTCAGACTTCGGCTGCGGGTCGTTTTGTCTTCCTGAAGAATTTCCGTCCCGATAATATCCGACGGCATCAAGTCCGGGGTGAACTGGATTCGGCTAAACGACAAATTGAGCGTCTGCGCCAACGAGCGAACCAGCAGCGTCTTCGCCAGCCCCGGAACCCCGGTCAGCAAACAGTTCCCGCCGCACAACAGGCAGCTAATCAAGGCGTCGATCGTCTGCTCCTGCCCGACAATCGCCTTGGACAGTTCCGATTTAATCGCGCCGCACGTTTCTTTGAGCTTTTTGAGCGTCTCTAAATCCGACATGGCAATATTTCCTTTAACAGTATTTATTGTCAAAAATAGCTTATATTTTTCCTCATCTATGACAATATAGCTTATTATTCTATATATAAAGACGAAAAAACGAGAAAAAATATAGAAAATGGTCGATTTGGGGACTGAAAACGCCCGATGCAGGCGCCAAAAACCGCCGCCAGCCCTCGGACTATTTCAGACTTTCAATTTCGCCGGTTGTGCGGGTTATCTCGAACGAGGCGCGATGGTCGGCGTCTTTTTCAACTGTCAGCTGGAACGTAAAGGAAGAATCGAAGCGGAACGTGACTGACGGTTTATGCGGCGTTGAAAGAAGCCGAGTTCGATACAGTTCCATTCCAGACGCTGCGTCCATGCAGACAAGCGTCAGTTCGTAAGAACTTTGCGTCGTATGAACTTCAATCGCGTACAAGCGACCGTAATCGTAATACATCGGCGCGAGCCAGCGGGAATTGGCGCTGGACGGCGATTTCTCCCACGCCAGAGCGTCGAACTGGCGGGAATCGACGCAAACCAGACGGTTGGATAGCTCTAATGGCGACCGTCGATTCGGGTTGGGATACGCCTCCGGCGTTCCGACAACGGCAAAAATCAGACCGTCGCCCGTTACAACAGCAGAGTCAAAAGAGCCGCTGTAAAGAGCCTTAACCGAGTCCGGAGAGTCGTCTTCTGCCAGCAGTTCCGGTTCTTTTTCCGACATCGTTCGCCATAAGCCGGACGCGTCCACTTTATAACCCGTTTTGGGCGCGTCCGCTGACGCCTTCTCGTCAGCAGGCGCAAGGCGAGAAAAGACTTCGGCGAGGAACGCGTTTAAGTCAACCTTCTTTCCGCCCATGGAACCGACGGCGCGGGGATATCGCTGTTTGAAATCCGCTAACTGCTTTTTGAGAGCGTCTTGTTCTTTTTCAAACGCAGTTCCGGAAAGGAGGGAACATTTTCCAAACAGGCACAGCAGGCGCCGGGCGTTGAGCTGTTCATGCGGAAGCGCGCTGGAATCGTAACACGGCGCGGACGCCAACTCGTCTAAAGCGCGAAGCGACGGTTCGTACTGTCCAGCTTGATAAAAGTATTCTGAAAGGTTGTCCAGAGCCGTCTGCGCGGCGTGGGTTGCTGGATACAGTTTGTAGACTTGCCACAAAGCCGCCATGCGAGCTGACAAATCCTCCCTGACGATCGCCTGACGATAAAGCTCCGCTGCCGTCGATTCGTATCGGCTTTGATAGATCGCCCGTTCCTGAGCCGTCAATGAGCGGTTTCGTCCCAGCGCGACAGCGTACTTGAGCGGAATGAACTGACCGCCGCGGGGAACGAGAGTTGCCCCGGAGGTCGCCTTGAGCTGGTCAGCCGCGTTGAGAGCTTTGATATACGGTTCCTGAGAATAAACGCGATCCAATTCCGCCAGAACGGTTTCGTCTGCCGTATTGAAATGCGCCCAGTCTTCTGCGAATGTTACAGAAGTCAGGACAAACGTCAGGAGCAGGAATCGTAGGTAGGGAATGGGGAGTAGGCTGATTACATAAAGCTGTCTACCACGTCTTTTGGAGCGGGAGCGTAGCTGTGCGGTTCCATGGAAAACGAGGCGCGCCCTTGTGACAGACCGCGAACGGCGTTGGAGTACCCGAACAGGTTGATCAGCGGAGCATTCGCGCTGATAATCGTGGATTTCCCGCGGGGGCTGGTTCCGTTGACAACGGCGCGGCGCTGCTGCAAGTCGCCGACGATGTCGCCAACGCATTCGTCCGGCGAGGTAATCTCGATCTTCATGACGGGTTCCAGAATCTGGTATCCGGCGTCTTTGAGAGCTTTTGAGAATGCGTCCGCCGCGGCGATTCTGAACGCAACTTCGTTCGATTCACCCTCTTTGGCGACGCCGCCCAAAACGGTCATTTTGACGCCAATAAGCGGGAATCCAAACGAGCCGCTGGCGCCCTGGTCTTTGAGCGTTTCGACAGTCGCCTGCCAGTATTCCATCGGGAATTCTGGCTCTTCGGCGCCGATGTCAAACCCCGGAACGACGAGAACGTGCTGTTCGCCTTCCGGCAGCGGCTCCATCTTGATTGTAACGTCCGCAAAGTGCGGCGCTCCAGCAATAATGCGCCGACATTCGCCGGTTGCGATAGCTTCATTTTGAATGGTTTCTCGATACGAAACGCGAGGATGATGAACGCGGACGTTGAGCTTGAAGTCTCGAAGAATGCGGTGCTTGATAACCTCAAGATGAAGTTCGCCCATGCCGGAAATGAGCGTCTGTCCGGTGTCCGGGTCAACCTTGGCGGTAAACGTGGGGTCTTGCCGCCGCAGCATTTCCAACGTTTCTTCGAGCTTCTTTTTATCCGTCGACGTCTCCGGTTCAATCGCCATCGAGATAACCGTTTCCGGGAACGAGATCGATTCCAGCAAAACGGGATGGCGTGTGTCACAGATTGTGTCGCCTGTCGACGAGCCGCGCAAGCCGATTACGCCGACGATTTCGCCCGCCGTCGCTTCGGGAACCTGCTCTCGGTCGTCTGCCAGAATTCGCCAGATTTGCGGGATGTTCTCTTTAACGTTTCTGCCTGGATTGAGAGCGCGGGACGAGGCTTTAAGAGTTCCGGAATAGATGCGAAGGAAACAGAAATCGCCGTGTTTGTCAGGTACGATTTTAAACAGCAAAGCCGCCAGAGGTTCGTTCGGATCGGGCTTGAGAAGGATTTTCTGCCCCGCTTTTTTCCCGCCGACTTCCTCCGCTTCTACCGGCGGTTTGTCCAGCGGCGACGGCAGATAGAAATCCACGCCGTCCAAGACCATCTGAATCCCGATTTTATGCAAAGCCGTACCGCAGAAAACCGGAACGCACATGTCGTTAATCGTCGCCTGACGAATGACCTTGCGAATCAGTTCTGGCGTCGGTTCCTGTTCAGACAAAAGCGTCTCCGTCAGTTCGTCGCTGAACATGGACAGCTGATCCAGCATCTGAGCGCGCCACATTTCCGCATCGTCCGCCATCTCGTCCGGAATCGGTTCCAAAGTAAACTTTTTCCCGTCTGAATCCTGGTCGTAGACCCGCATTTTCATTTGAATCAGGTCGATAACGGCGCGGAACGGGTCTGACGTATGAGCAGGTCCAGCTCCGACCGGAATTGCCAAGACGATCGGGTTGCAGTCCAGCCGTTTTTCCATTTCCTGAACGGTAGCGTAGAAGTCCGCCCCTTCGCGATCCATTTTGTTGATAAACGCGATTTTCGGAACGTGATACTTTTCCGCCTGACGCCAGACGGTTTCCGATTGGGCTTCTACCCCTTCGCGAGCGGAAAAGACAATAACCGCGCCGTCGAGAACGCGCAGAGAACGCTCCACTTCCGCCGTAAAATCGACGTGACCGGGCGTGTCAATTATATTGTAAACGCAGTTGTTCCATTGAATTGGAACAGCAACGGAATAAATCGTAATCCCGCGCTCCTGTTCTTCTTCGTCGTAGTCGGTCGTCGTAGTTCCGTCGTCAACCTGACCAATTTTATGGGCGAAACCGGAATAGAACAGCATCGCCTCGGTCAGGGACGTCTTCCCGGCGTCAATATGGGCGATAATCCCGATATTTCTCAAATTCTGTAACGGAAACGAGGTGGATTTGGCGGCCATGGCAGTACTGTATTCAGGAAGTGGTTACTATTGATTATTTGTTTAGCGGCGAGGGAACGATTCGTTACCAATGTTCGTCTCCGTCGAACGTCTCGCAGCTTAACAATTCATTATACTCTTTTAAAGAATTAATAGTAGCGGGGGGAGGAAAGAAAAACGCTCAAATTACAAGAATTCTCAATTGAATTTTGGAATTCTGGGAATATCGATAAAATAACAAAAACGCGCCCGATTAATATCGAACGCGTTTTGAAGTTGAATTGTATTACAGCCCAAATTAGAAAGCGAAGTGAGCAAACGCCTTGTTGGCTTCCGCCATACGATGGACGTTTTCGCGTTTGGTGTACGCGGTTCCTTCTTTCTTATAGGCAGCGGTGAGTTCGTCAGCGAGTTTTTCAGCAATCGGCTTGCCCTTCTTATCGCGAACGGCGGTAAGAATCCAGCGGATGGCTAACGCCTGCTGGCGGTTCTTCGGAACGGGCATAGGAACCTGGTAGGACGCGCCGCCGACTCGCTTGGAGCGGACTTCAATGTTCGGCTTGACGTTTTCCAGAGCTTCGGTGAAAACTTCGATGGACGGTTTGTCCGTAAAACGGGTTGCCAAAATGTCCAAGGCGTCATAGAAAGCGCGGTAAGCCGTGCTCTTTTTGCCGTCCCACATCAGGCAGTTAACGAATTTGGCAGCGACCAGAGACCCGAACTTGGGATCTGGCTTGAGTTGTTTGCGACTGGCAGTAATTCTAGCCATGGTTATATTCCTCTATATGTTCTGGGAAAACAATCTGATTAAATGCAATTGCGATTTATTACAAGTTCAGACTGCTTCGATGGTTAATGGATGCAAAAAACGAAACGTTGGACTACTTTTTGTCTCTCTTGGCGCCGTAACGGCTGCGAGCCTGTTTACGGTTTTTGACGCCCTGAGTATCCAAAGTTCCACGAACCACCTGATAGCGAACGCCCGGAAGGTCTCGAACACGACCGCCGCGAACCAGGACGATGCTGTGTTCCTGAAGGTTGTGTCCTTCGCCTGGAATGTAGACGGTAACTTCTTTGCTGTTGGACAGACGCACACGAGTGATCTTACGAAGAGCCGAGTTCGGTTTCTTCGGGGTCATCGTACGAACGTTGAGGCAGACGCCGCGCTTCTGCGGGCACTGATCCAAAACCGGGGATTTGCTGAACTTGCGAGGAATCTTGCGATTCTTACGAACTAATTGATTAATAGTTGGCATGTGTTTTGAGGATTGCTCCTGAAAAATACGATTGTTTGGCGCCATCGCGATTCGTTTGATCTGTACACCGTAGAACCATTCGACGCGCGCGTGGCTATATTACATATCGCAACTCTACAATAAATTATCCTGAGAATTTACTATATATAAAGATTTTGTCAAGGGGCTGGAAGGGAAAACCGGGGAAAATATAGAAAAATTTAGAGGAGTGAGAAACAAAACTCCTCACTCCTCATTCCTAACTCCTAACTAACATACGCTTTGAGCGTTTGTTATTTCTTTTCCGCTTCCGCCTTGAGCCATTTGGAAACCATCTCGATTTCCTTCGCAGTCAGAACGCCTTCCGGTCCGTAGCAGGGCATGCGGTCGTTTTCCGCGCCGTAGAATTTGGCGTCGCCGACGTTGGCGGTCAGGTCTTTCGTCCAGGCAAACGACGCGTAGCCGGTCAGGTCAACCGCCGGGGACTTCGGCTTGAACATGCCGTAGAACTGATGGCAGTTGGCACAGGAAAGCGTATCGAACGCGTCTTTAAAGCCTTCTGGAACTCCTTCCGGAACGCCGTTGACGACCTTGCGCGGCGCTGTCAGGTTCGCTTCCGCCGTCAAGACGTCGATAATCAGGTTCTTCGCCTTGACCATGTCCTGACCGTCTTCTTTATCGACTTCGTCGTCGCTTTTAAGCAGATCGTTGATGTCGTTTTCCATTTTGACGATCTCTTTAACCATCGTTCCGTTGGCGAACTTCGTCTTGCCGAAATAAGCGTCGGACTTAATCGTATTCGCGTCCAGCCAGCCGGCAATCCAGTCTCGCGTTCCGTACTTATACAGGTTCGGCGCAGACGGCGTCTGGCAGACAACGCCCTTGCCCTCGGCGTCCATCAAGCTATGGCACGAAGCGCACTGAGCGGAATAGATTTTGGGACCTTGCAGAACCCAGTCGTTTTTCACCATGAACAACGCGCCGTTGGGATGAATTCCGCCCTTTTCTTTGATCAAAGCCGAAACGCGTAGGGCTTCCGTTTCGTCCTGTTCCCAGGCGGCTAAATACGATTCGTCTTTGGCGTCGCGAGCGTAAGAACTGTACGTCAGCCAAACTGTAACAGCCAAAAGTCCAAGCGTCAGGCAGACGTTGAAAGCGTGCAGAATCTTAACGCGTCCGGTAAACGGCATAATAAAGAACAGGAACGCCAGCGCGCCGGTAATGCAGTAAATCAAAACGAATTCCGGAACGCCCTGCAGACGGAGCGTGTATTCGTATAAGCCTCTAAACGACCATTCCGGTCGAGCGGCTTCGAAGGCGTCCATCGGGTTGGTGGAAGCTGGCGAGCCGAGTTCCGCGCCGTACTGCATGCCCGGTTCAGCGGGAACGCCCGGCTTGACCTGTCCGAAATGGAAAACCAAGCCCAAAACAATCGCCATGAAAATCGTCCAGCCGATCGCGTTGCGAAGGCACTGTCCCGGCCAGAATTTGACTTTCGGAGCGTCCGGCTTGCAGCCATAGCACGGGCAGGCGGGAACGTCGCCCAACTTGTCCTGGTCAGCGGCACGATACCAAACCCAGCCGTGAAGGAACAGCAGAACGATAAATCCGCCGCCGAAAACGCCAATATGAAGCGCCAAAAACCGGGTCAACGTCAAGGTCGAAAACGCCTCGCCGCCCAAAGCCAGTTTGTACAGCGGTTCTCCGATAAACGGGAGAAGAAGTAGGTACTTCGTTCTGACCTGAGTCGCCGCCAGCGAGTTCTGATCCCAACGCAGCAAGTCGCCGGTCAGGCAGGCGCCCAGCGCGAAAAAG
>CACXSS010000033.1 GCA_902770245.1 uncultured Planctomycetota bacterium
CAGGGCGCCAGAACGCGCCTTTGAGTTCAGGGACGATGTCCTTTTTGACTTCCAGCGGGTTAAGCCCGACGACCAGCAGTTTCCCGCCGTCGCAAGCCATGTACCCGTTTCTGTGACGGGCTTCGTGTCCCCATTCGTCGGTCGCGTCGCCCGGCTTTCCTTTCGGATACGGGTTCTGAACCATCAAAATGGAATCGAAATCCAGCAGCGGGTTGGAAAAGAGAATGTCACGTTTGACTTTTCGGACTTCAAAATACAGGGCTTTGAAATCCTGACCGACAACGTCGAGTTTCTTCTGTAACTCGTTCAGCGCCGCGACTTTTGCGGACAAGTTCGGGGCGTCCGCCATCTTGCCGATGCGATCGGCGGCTTCTTTCGCCCATTTGATTTCGTCTGCAACCTTTTGAGCGGTAAACTCGCCGCTTGCCTGGAACGTCCAGTCGTCGATTAACTGCTGCTGCGCTTCGGGCGACAGCTTGTCGAACGGTTCGTACCCCGCCCACGCAACCGCCGCTGCAAACGCAACGCACAATCCTGCAATAACCTGTGTAAATTTCATAATGACTCCTACTTAATAGTACATAATGGCAAATGTTTTGAATAAAAGCCTAATATCCTTTATTCTTATTTTAATCAAAACGCAGATGAAAGTAAAGAGGGGGGGAGTTTTATTTGGTCATGGGGGGGCGTGAAATCATGAAATAAGGAATAAGAACGCAGAAACCGCAGACTACTCGCAGAATACGCAGACGGACTGGGAATGTGGCGACGACGCTAACTACGTTAGCTTTATTTAAAATATTTTTTAAAATCGCAAGCGAACATCGTGTCATAGCCCGAGAATCGGGCGTAGATGACACATGGGCGCTTGCTTCTGCGCTCTCTGCGAGGAGTCCGCGTACTCTGCGTTCAAAATAAAAACTACCTATATTCGCAACCCCAAATTTATCGCACCCGTCATGGGGCGTCAGAGCAGGGCGGTAAGAAATCAAATATTATAAATTAAACAGTTCAAACATGATAAATAAACAATAAATAATTGAATCAAAAATTTAAAGATTTTCCTATTCAGTCTCTTGCAATCGTTTATAATCTTTGGTATATTGTTTAATAATAGTTGAAAAAACTATCGTTTATTAAACGATTCCAAATTCCCCCTACCCTGTAAAATTGCCATGAAACGATTACTAACAAGCATTTTAGCGTTTGCGGTTATGACCGCTTTCGCCGCGGCTGAGGAAAAGACGGTTTACCTGGACGAGATGGATTTGTCCAAGACGACCTGCGGCTGGAAGAAAACCGAAGCCAACAAAACTGTAGACGGCGCTGAACCGTCAATTTGCGGACGCAAGTTTGAACATTGCGTTGGGCACCACGCGCCGGGCGACATTTTAATTGACCTGCCTAACAAGTGCGGCATTAAATTCACTGGCGTGATGGGCATCGATGACGAAACCCAAGGCAACGGTCATGCGGAATACGAAATCTACTGCGACTGGAAACTCGTCTGGAAGTCCGGAGAGCTGGTCGGCAACAAGCCTGCAAAAGAATTCTCGATTGACCTGACCGGCGTGAGCGTGCTGCTTATCAAAGCCTGTACGCTTCCGGAAGGCTACGCATACGACCATCTCGATTTGGGCGACGCTAAAATTACGTACAAGGGCGACGACGCGCCTCATACTCTGGGATTGTCGAATTACACGATCGTTGACGGCGTTTGCGTCAATCGCATGGACGAAGTCGGTTCTGAATGGCTGGCTCTGTCACATCTTATTAAAATTGGGATGAGACAAAACGCCAAAGACGAAGCCCTCGATCCCGCAGCGACTCTGTTCGATACGGACCGCGACCCGCTGGACATCGTCGTTCGACGCATTGTTCCTCTGGTTGAAAAACTCTCGTCCATGCCCAACGCGCCGAATTTGAGCCAACAAAAGAAGAGTTTAGAGCAGCTTCAAAAAGACGTCGAGTCAACGCCGGTTGACAACGTCGACGCCCGCAAGGCGCTGTTCGTCAAGGCGACTCAGCTTCGCCGCGAGATAGCGCTGAAAAACCCGCTGATCAACTTTACAGACATTCTGTTCATCAAACGTCATTATAACCCGGAACCGGAAATGGAAGGCAACCACATGTGCGACCAGTTCTTCGGGTTCCATGGACGTCAGGGCGGCGGTCTGTTTGTTCTCAAAAACGCGTTCTCCGACAAGCCGGAAGCGATTGATCTGCTGGCGGACGTCCCGGTTTCGGAAGGACAGTACAAGGGAACGACGCTCGACAAAACCTGGGCGTTCTTGGCTCCGGAGCTGTCGTACGACAATCACGAGATTCTCTTCTGCGCCACCGACGCCAAACAGCCGCGTCACACTTACACGTGGACGGAAGAAAACACGTATCATATTTTCAAGGCAAAATTCGACCCGAAGACCCGAAAACTTTCCAACGTCGTTCAGCTCACTCAGGGCGCGTTTAACGACATCGACCCGTGCTATTTACCCAACGGAAGAATCATCTTCATTTCAGAGCGTCGTCAGGGCTACGGACGCTGTCACGGTCGTCCGGTTCCGTGCTATACGCTGCATTCCATGAACCCGGACGGTACCGACATCGTTATTCTGTCCCCGCATGAAACCAACGAATGGGAGCCGGATATCGACCACAACGGCATGGTCATTTACACCCGCTGGGACTACGTTGACCGCGGGTTCAGCCAGGCGCATCACCCCTGGATTACCACGCCGGACGGGCGCGACCCCCGCGTTCTTCAGGGCAACTACGACCGCGTTGAAGCCAACCGTCCGCACTTTGAATGCGACGTTCACCCGATTCCCGGTTCACAAAAGATCATCGCAACCTCTACCGGGCACCATGCCCAGCATTACGGAACTCTGATTCTTATCGACCCGAACAAGCCGGACACTCACATGCCGGGACAGGTCAAACGAATCACCCCGGATCAGCCGTACATGGAATCGGAGATTCCCACTCACAGCGAAAGCCCACAGGCATACGGCACAGCCCGACCGCTGTCGGAAGAATTCTATATTTGCGTCTACGACCCGTTCACTCGCAGCAACGGCGGCGAAGCGAACAACTACGGCATTTATCTGCTCGACTGCTACGGCAACAAGGTTTTGCTTTATCGCGACCCGGATATTTCCTGCCGCGATGCAATCCCGATTCGTCCGCGCAAACGCCAGAACATTGTTACGCACGCCACGCTGCTGGGCAAACCGCTGGCGCCGGGCGAAAAGTACGTCCCGATCGACCCAAAAGACATTCCGAAAACCGGGAAAGTCGGCTTGATTAACGTCTACGACACCATGTTCCCATTCTACGCTCAGCCGGACGGCTCGAAAACGGTTATTAAGTACTTGAGAATCGTCCAGGTTCTGCCCAAGACGACGCCCTACGCCGACAACCCGCGAATCGGATACGGCTCGCAAAAGGGAGCCAGAAAGATTCTCGGAACCGTTCCAGTCGATCCCGACGGCAGCGCATACTTCAATCTGCCGGTTGACGTTCCCGTTTACTTCCAGGCTCTGGACGAAAACGGCATCGCGGTTCAAGGCATGCGCTCTGCAACCTACGTTCATCCAGGCGAACAGCTGATCTGCCAGGGATGTCACGAAAATCGCCATTCTGGACGCGCTAACCGCCCGGCTGGAATCCCGACTGCCATGCGCCGCGCTCCCAGCGACATCACGCCGGACGTTGAGGGAACCAACCCGCTCAACTTCGTTACGCTCGTTCAGCCGGTACTGGATGCCAAGTGCGTTAAATGTCACGCAGGCGACGAAACCAACAAGAATCAGCCGGGAATTGAACAGGATAAAATGAACAGAGCCGCCTCAATTATCCTGACAGATAAAAATAAAGACGGACATTTTTCGCGCTCGTACGAGAATCTGCGCCAGTTCTGCTTCTTCTTCGATAACGCAGGCTGGACGGAACCGGAGACCATGCCAGGTCAATTCGGTTCAAACCGCAGCCCGCTGTACAATAACGTTCTTAAGCCTGACGCTAACGGGAAAACCAACCATTACGGCGTCCAGCTCACACCAGAAGAACTCCATCGCTTTACCGTTTGGATGGACAACAACTGCGATTTCTACGGATCATACGACCAGTGCGAACTCCAGCGCAAAGGCGAGAAAGTCGAGATCAAGCTGGAATAACGTTTTTGAATAGAATCTGCATGTTCTCTCCGAACGCCATTGTCTATTATAAATGCGCGTTCGTAGAGAACGCAGAACCTGTTAAAATCTGTCTGTAGTTAAACGGCAGAGCTGCAACTCGAGCTGGTTCCAGTAAGACGTCTGGTCAATTACTGTCTGTATAATTTGTTCCACTTTTTCTTTTTGACTGAATTTCTGGATAGAGATGATAATTTAACATCTTTAATTGCAACAGTTTACATAACATTCGCGTTCTGCGTTCAGTTTTATTATAGAAATCCAATTCCCAATGTTTTTACAGATTTTTAAAAGTATTTGGGAAAAATTTTAAGGATTTTTTGTCCCATTCCAGGTCATTTCTTCGTATACAGTATAATGGATATTTTAATCAGAAAGGATTTTGAATGAGAATCAACTACAATTTTCCGTACTATCGAGAACGTCTTTCTCCTCGACAGAAGGCGCGCATGGCGGCTGAATCCCAAAATCAGCAGCCTGAAATCATATTGGAGGGGCAAACCATCCCCATCCTGAGAATTCGAACGTCCGTTACGTCATATCAGAAATCTGACCATACAAACATCGAAACGGGAAGTTTGAAAAGAGTCGATTAATCTATTGCAATAACACAAAAGCGAGAACGCAGATAACGTTCCGCAAGCGTCTGAAAAACAAGGGTTTATGCAAAAAGAAAGAGCGTCTTGCGATAATAAGCAAAACGCTCCTATGGACGTTAACAGACTCGAACTGTTGACCTCCACGGTGTGAGCATGGCGCTCTAACCAAGCTGAGCTAAACGTCCAATTTTGTGTTTCTCATTATCCAGATTTTCCTTGTTTTGTCAATCCCCCCGGGGGAAAAGAATTCCAACTTTCTGCCTGTTCTCTGCCCCGCCCCCCGTTGACGAAGTTCAAAGATTGGGGATAATTCTAATAATCTTTAAATGCAGGACGAATGCTCAAAAAACAAACCATATATATAAAACGCCATGGAAGATTTGAACAAAAACGGTAAAGACCAGTGGTCGTCAAAAATCGGGGTTATTTTGGCTGTTGCCGGGTCGGCAGTCGGATTGGGCAACTTTTTGCGCTTTCCGGGTCTGGCGGCTCAGTACGGCGGCGGAATTTTTATGATCCCCTATTTCACGGCATTTTTGCTGCTGGGGCTGCCTTTGGCGTGGATGGAGTGGTCGCTGGGCCGCTACGGAGGACGTCACGGATACAACAGCGTTCCCGGCATTTATCATACCGCGTGGCGGCATCCTGTTGCTCCGTATCTGGGCGTGCTGGGCGTGGTCATGCCGATCATGATTTTCTCGTATTATCTTTACGTGGAAGCCTGGTGCCTGTCTTACGCGCTGAGATATATGCTTGGCATGATGTCTCCCAGCGCGCTGGGCGTAACGCCGGAAATGATCATTGGCTATTTAGGCGCTCAGCCCGATTTGTTGTACTCTTTCTTCAGAGACAATGCTGCTTTGCTGGGCAGCGTCGATCTGTCGACGGCGGACGCGTATCTCGACTGGGTCAAAGCGAATCCAGACGCCTTCAAATCCGCCTTATCTGCCAATCAAGACGCTGTTTTAGGATACCTGCAATCGCAAACGACGCTGCACAATTCCGTATACTACAACATTTTCTTTGGGAATTTAATTGGAATCGGCGGTAACGGCGAAGCGATGGGCAACGTCGCCAAATACGGCGTTTTCGGGTCGTCACTGGTAACGCTGGTAATATGCTTCTTGCTGAATTATTTCATAATTTTCAACGGAATCAGCAAAGGGATCGAACGCTTTTGCCTTTACGCGATGCCGGCTCTGTTTGTCTGCTCGATAATTGTTTTAATCCGCGTTTTAACGCTTGGAACGCCGAACCCGGAACTGCCGGATCAGAATCTGGTTAACGGCTTGGGGTTTATGTGGAATCCGGTCAAGCCTGGGTCAGGCGTCGGATTCTGGGAATCGCTTATGCGTCCTGACATGTGGATGGCGGCGGCTGGACAGGTGTTCTTCTCGCTGTCGGTCGGGTTCGGGCTGATTCTGACGTACGCGTCCTATATTAACGAAAAAGAGGACTTGGCGTTTTCCGCCTTTACTGCCGCCAGCGCCAATTCGTTTGCTGAGGTCGTGTTGGGCGGTTTGATTACGCTGCCTGCCGCGTTTGTGTTCCTGGGCGGCTCCTATCTGGAAGGACACATGGGATCCACCTTTGAACTGGGGTTCAAAGTTCTTCCCAACGTTTTCAGCCAGATGCCGGCGGGGCAGTTTTTCGGGTTTCTGTTTTTCTTCCTTCTGTTTTTGGCGGCTGTTACAAGCACGGTTTCCATGCTTCAGCCTTCCATCGCGCTGTTTGAAGAAGGCTTGGGCATGAGACGCAAAGACTCTGTCGCGTTCCTCTCGTTTATTACGCTTATCTGTCTGGGATTCACCGTTTACTTCTCTGGCGGTTTTGCGGCTATGGACAACCTCGACTTCTGGATGGGGCAAGCGCTCATTTTCGTTCTGGCAACAATCCAGGCTCTTCTCTTTGCCTATGCTTTAGGCATGAAAAAAGGCATGGCGGAACTGCGAAACCACGCGAAAATGCGAATTCCCAAATTCGTTGAGTTTATTATGAAGTACGTTACGCCTTCGTACCTGATTATCGTGTTTGTTGCCTGGAGCTATAACAATTTACCTGACAGAATCAACCTGATTTTAACTGACCAGGTTGCATTCATGTCTGTTGTGATTATCGGCGCGGTATGCGCTTTGATTCAGTACGTTATTTCCCGCGCCATCGCCGTCTGGAAAGAAAAAGACGCCAACTACGCCGAGGCGTCGGGCATTTACTCGTTGGACGAAAACGACGAAGTCAACTAGGGCGCTTTATCAATCTGTATATAGATACTGGATTGAGTTAGAAAACAAACAGACGCGAAGCGTTCAACTGGAACCGCGTAGCGGTTCAATATTAGTAGCCGTGGGTTTCAACCCACGGACGGAGTGAGGAGCTGACGCTTCGCGCTCCTCTCTTTTTTTTCTTGTATCCCCCCCCTATTCAAATTCAGATCTCATCGTGATATAATCTATACTAAACGGAGATTTACATTTTAACCTTAACCTTCCCATACAGCTATGAAACACAAAACGGTTTCAGTATTCTGCTTGTTTGTTTTGACGCTTGCGGCGGCTGCCTGTACGTTTGTTCAGGCGGAAGAGTCGGCGGCGGAAGCGTCCAAAGAGCGTTTGACTTTCCCGATTCTCTTTGCGGCGCGGCACAATTACCAGTCCACGCACATTTACGACTCGTTTTATCATTGGCGGCAGGATCCCAAATGGCGACCGATTAAGAATCCGGGCGTTAGCGGGATTTACATTCTGGAAAATCCAGCAGACCCGCCGGAAAAACACAGAATCCGCACCGTTATCGACCCGACGACCAATCCGACTCTGGGCGACGGGAATTATTCTGATCCGGAACTGTCGTACGACGCCAAAACGATTCTTTTTACATACAAGGGTTCGCCCAACGGGAACACAGTTATTTACAAAATCAACGTGGACGGAACAGGACTGACGCAGCTGACCAATCTGGACAACCACGGCAACCCGTACAAGGGGAACTACGCCGGTCATCACGACCTGGCGCCGTCCTGGCTGCCAGACGGCAGAATCGTGTTCACATCCACGCGATACAGCGGGCTGGTGCCGTGTTTTAACACCGGCGTTACAATTTTGCACGTCATGAACGCGGACGGATCGGACATTCACGCCATTTCCGTCAACGGGGAAACGGAATTCGACCCAACCGTTTTGCCGGACGGCAGAATTCTGTACTGTCGCTGGGAATACGTTGACAAGAACGCGCTGGTCGTTCAAAGTCTGTGGTCGGTTCACCCGGACGGGACGGAAGAAACGGCGTATTTCGCCAACAATCTGGCGTATCCCAACGCGATTTTACAGGCGCGCCCCGTCCCGGGAGAAGACAACCTCGTCGTCGGCGCGCTGACGCACCATCAGCCTGTCCCGCGCGGGTCAATCGCCATGATCGACATCTCCGCCGGAATTCAAAACTCCGCCTTGGGTAAAAACGACGTCAAGTCCATTTTCAACTTTGAACATCACGACAACCCGACCTACGACCTGGGGCAGTCCTGCGACCCGTGGGCGCTAGACAGAAACGTCGTCCTCTATTCCGGGCAGATGAACAACCCGACCAACGGCGGCAAGTTCAATTCGATTCTTTTAATCGACCGTACCGGCAAACGCGTTGAAGTGTATTCCCGACCTGACATCGATCTTCACAACCCGACGCCGCTGGTTCCGCGTCCCGTCCCGCCGATTCTGGCAGACAAAACCGACCGCAGTCAGACGCGTCAGCGCGTCGCCCGGTCCGACGTACTGGAATCAGCGATTCTCAACGTCTGCGGCTTTGGCGTGGACGCCCAAAATCTATCACGGCATCGTCCCGGTTTGCGAAGACGGCAGCGTCAGTTTTATCGCGCCGTCCGGCAGAGCGATTTACTTCCAGCTGCTGGATAAAGATTATCGTCTTGTCCGATCCATGCGAACGTTTATTCAGGCGGCGCCGGGAACGGGCAGAAGCTGCACGGGCTGTCACGAATACGGTCCGCCGAAAGGTTCTGCCGGTCAGCTGAAGATGGCGAGTAAGCGTCCGCCGCTGGTTCCTCAAGACGAGTCCTGGGGAAGCGGGTACATGGACTACCCGTCCATGATTCAGCCGATTTTCGACCGGAAATGCGTTAGATGTCACGGCGGAGACGAGGGCATCGCCGCCGGGCTGGACTTGTCCGGCTCGCCGACGAAGCTGTTTAACATCAGTTACGAAAACCTGACTTCCCGCCGGGAAAAGATGTACCACGTCGATCTGATTTCCGCTATCTGCTGCGCCAATCCGACGTCGTACTGGTCGACAAAGATTTTCGACCCATACACCCACGGTTCTGGAAGCGCTCCGCTGGCGGACAAGGTTCTCAACGACCCGACGCACAAGGATTTCCTCACCGAAGACGAACGCAAGCTGCTCTTTACCTGGATCGATACAAACGGCTTGTATTTCGGGACGTGGAACTATACGCAGTCCGGTCCGTTCCTGGTCGGCTGGGAGGAAGCAGTCAACCAGATTCGAGAGGCTATGCAGGATTCCAGCTGCGCCAACTGTCACGCAGACGAAAACGGAAAAGTCGTTCGGTTTGAAGACGACTGGATTAACTTTGAACGTCCGGAATACAGCCGCGTTTTGCGCGCTCCGATGGCGGTTGGGAATGGACGCGGAATCGGCGCCTGTCGAAACCATAAATTCGAGCAGGATTATCGACGCCTAGGTCTGCTGAAATATCGATTCCGTGACTCGTATCCGATTGACCTCGACAAACTGCCAACTCAGGTTTGGAAACCCGTCGCTGGAGAAAACGATGGATCCGGCGAGCCGGTTATCTCAATTCAGTCAACGGACGATCCCGTCTATGAGCAGATTTTGTCGATTATCAAGCGAACGGCTCGGTACGTGTACGCGGCGCCCAGAATCGATATGAAAAATGCGTTCGAGATTCGCAAAGACTGGGTTCAGGAAGGGAGAACGCGTCAGGCTCTGCCGATGCCGATTCCTGACAATCCGCCGAAGATTACGCTGTCGCTGACCGACAAGGGGCGCCCCAAACTGACGTGGGCAAACGACAAACGCGTTATCGGTCTGATTGCTCAAGTTCATCGCGGGACGACGCCCAACTTTGCCGTCGGCGATTCCACGTTAGCAGGCGCGACGGAAACGAACTGCTTTGTCGATTTCGACGCTCCGGCGGGACAGAACTATTACGCCGTCGTCTTTGTTTGCGACCCGGCGAAAACGTGCGGGACGTGTTACGTCGACAACGAACTGGCGAAAGAAATGGACGCTCTGGGAAAAGGAATCGTTCCAGAACGCAGGTCGATGGAAAACCGCTGTCCACTTTCAATGTTCCAGCCGAAATCGGGCGATCCGATTTACGTCGGCGCCGTCGACGTTCCCCAACGGGAGCCGGCGGAGGAGCAAATTCAGAAATCCGTTTTCGCCTCAACGGCAACGTACCGTCTGAATAACGGATACCTGACGTCGCCCATCGACGGCGTTGACGCCAATACGGACGCGGCGCTGTCGATTTCCTTCGACGTGAAATGCAAGCCGTCGCCCAAATGGGCGGTTCTGCTCTCCTACGGACACTGGAACAACGGCTGGTTTATCCAGAACTTTGAGGGCGTCTGGCGATTCCATATCGGAAACGTCAACTGTGACTCAACCGAGAGAATCCCGCTGGGTAAATGGGTTCACGTCGACGCGATTTTGGAAAACGGTCAAATGAAACTGTTCCAGGACGGGAAAGAAGTCGCCTCCGCTCAGCTGAGCGCCCCGTCCCGATTCTGGCTCGGCGACCTGTATATCGGTCAGTACGGCTTGGAACAAAAGCCGGAATACCAGTTCAACGGTGAAATTCGTAATTTGAAAATCGAGGCTGTTCGAAAATCCTCTAACCTGTAAATTGACGCTATGAATTATAGAATAACTCGTACATTGTCCTATGGGCTTTTAGCGCTGTCGATTCTGACCGCGTCGTTCGTTTCGGCTCAGGAGCCAACGGCGGCGGACTCGCCCAAGGCGCGGCTGACGTTTCCGATTCTCTTTACGGCTCGGCACAACTATCAGGGCTTGCACATTTACGACACGTTTTATCAGTGGCGCCGCGGCGTGAAGAATCCGGGCGTGGGCGGGATTTACATTCTCGAGAACCCCGCTGACCCGCCGGAGCAGTATCGGATTCGACCTCTTATCGACCCGACGACCAACCCGACGCTGGGCGACGGCATCTACTTTGATCCGGCTCTGTCGTACGACGGCAAAACGATTCTGTTTTGTTACAAGGGATCGCCCAACGGGAACTCGATTATTTACAAAATCAATTTGGACGGCACAGGGTTGAAGCAGCTGACCAACCTCGACGCCGAAGGGAATCCGTACAAGGGTTCCGGCGGCGGACATCACGACGTTCGCCCTGCGTGGCTGCCGGACGGGAGAATCGTCTTTACGTCCACCAGATACAGTGGTCTGGTGCCGTGCGCCAACAACGGCGTGGCGATTCTTCACGTCATGAACGCCGACGGTTCCGACATTCACACGATTTCTGTCAACAATGTAACAGAGTTTGATCCGGCGGTTTTGCCGGACGGCAGAATTCTCTTTGGCCGCTGGGAATACATCGACAAAAACGCTCTGACGATTCAAAGCCTGTGGTCTGTCTATCCGGACGGGACAAACGAAACGGCGTACTTCGCCAACAACATGGTCTTTCCCGAGGCGATTCTTCAGGCAAAGCCCGTTCCCGGCTCGCCCTATTTGGTTGTCGGGACGTTCGCGCCGCACAACGCCCCGCCTCGCGGAACTATCGCGTTTATCGACATCTCCGCCGGCGTTCAGAATTCCGTCTCTGGGAAGAACGACGAAAAGGCGATAACCAATCTCGAATACCCGGATCGTCCCACTTACGACCGCGGACAGTCCTGCGATCCGTGGGCGTTGGACAAAACGCTGGTTCTGTATTCCGGGCAGATTAACAATCCGACCAACGGCGGAAAGCTCAATTCCCTCATGCTTATTGACGACAAGGGAAACAAGACGGAGCTTTTATCCAACGCGACAATTGACCTTCACAACCCAATTCCGATTCTCCCCCGTCCTGTCCCGCCGGTTCTGGTTGACAATACCGACCGGAGCAAAACAACCGGCAGTTTTTTTGTTACAGACGTTTACCAGAATCTCAAGGGGGTTAAACGGGGAGACGTGAAATGGCTTCGCGTTATAGAAGAGACGTCCCGCGTCAGCGCGTCGCCGGGCAGCAATGGGCTGAACCAGACGTTTTCCATTTCCGCCGCTCTGGCGTGGAGTCCGAAAATCTATCACGGCATCGTTCCCGTCTGCGAGGACGGAAGCGTTTGCTTTGAAGCCCCGTCCGGACGCGCGATTTACTTCCAGCTTCTTGACGAGAACTACCGGCTTATCCGATCCATGAGAACGTTTATTCAGGCGGCGCCGGGAACGGCTAGAAGCTGCACGGGCTGTCACGAATACGGTCCGCCGGTTGGAATCGCCGGGCAATCCAGAATGGCGGGGCGCTACCCGCAAAAGCTGCAAGACGAATCCTGGGGAAGCGGCTATCTGGACTACCCGTCCATGATTCAGCCGATTCTCGACAGAAAATGCGTCCGATGTCACGGCGGAGACGAGGGCATCGCCGCCGGGCTGGACTTGTCTTCCGCCCCGTCCCGGCTGTTCAATATCAGTTACGACAACCTGACTTCCCGCCGGGAAAAGCAGTATCATGTCGATTTAATTTCCGGGATTTGCTGCATGAACGGCACGGCGTACTGGTCTTGCCGGATTTTCCAACCCTACGAACACGGCTCTGGCGCGAGCCGCGCTGGCGGAAAGGATAAGGTTATGCCTCCGAACAAGCCGGATTCGAAGATACCCACGTCCAAGCAGGAACCGACCTTGTCGGGCGCGCCGCTGGCGGAACGGCTTCTCAACGACCCGACGCACAAGGACTTTTTGACCAAAGAAGAACGCGAGCTGCTCTTTACATGGATTGACAGCAACGGCATTTATTACGGCACGTGGAACTACACGGCGTCCGGACCGATTCTGCGTCCGTGGGAACAGGCTGCAAACCAGATTCGAGACGTTATGAAGAATTCCAGCTGCAAGGAATGTCACACTGACGCGAAAGGCAATATCGTCCGGTTTGAAAACGACTGGATTAACCTTGAGCGCCCGGAATACAGCCGGGTTCTTCGCGCTCCGATGGCGCCGGTTAATTCGGAATTAACGCAAGCGACTAACAGGAGCGGCGCCTCGTCGCTGGGAATTGGCGCGTGCCGAAACGCAAAATTCGACCAGCAGTTCCGTCGGCTGGGAACCATGTCCGGCGGTCGGTACGAACATGCGGTACATCCTTTGGACTGGTTCCCGTCACAGACCTGGAAACCCGTCGCGGCAAGCATCCCGAACTCCGGCGACCCGGTTGTTTCGATTCAATCGACTGACGACCCCGTATATCGGCAGATACTGGCAATTATCAAACGAGCCGCTCGACAGGCGTACGCCGCCCCGCGAATCGACATGCCCGGCGCGTTCGAGATTAACGGCGGAGCAATCGCGGGGCGATCCCGACAGATTCTCCCACAGCCTCTGCCGGACGTCATGCCGAAAATCAATCTGACGCTGACTGCGTCTGGAAAGCCGGAACTGTCCTGGGCGAACGACAAACGCGTTATCGGTCTTGTTGCGGAAATTCACCGCAGCGACAAACCGGAATTTGCTCTGTCGGACGAAACCCTTGTCGGGACGACGGAAATGAACCGCTTTATCGACGCGAAAGCTGGGGAAGGGAAATGGTTCTATGCCGTCCGATTCGTCTGTGACCCGGCTCAGACGTGTGGCACGTGCCGCGTTTCCGGCGATACAATCAACGACTTAGCCGCCATGACAGAAGGCATCGTACCGGAACGGAAATCTATAGAAAACCGCTGTCCGCTGTCGATGTTCCAGCCGAAGAAATCAGAGCCGGTTTACGTCGGATCTGTTGACGTTCCAAAGCGCGCGCCGGTAAAGCCGCAGACCGTCCGACTCCTTCTCGACATGCCAACCGTTGACTTGGCGTCACACAAAGGCTGTCTGGTCATACCGTCGGAAGAAGACCTCAATTGTAACGGATTCCTGGCAATTTCAGTCGATATCAAGTTTACTCAACCGGGCGTCATGCCGGTTCCCATCGGATACGGGACCTGGCGGCGCAGCGGCTGGTTCGTTCAGAAGTTTCAGGAGAAATGGCGGTTCCATCTCTCTGGAACAGACTGCGATTCCGCAACCAAAGTTCCGTTGAACGAATGGCTTCACATGGACTTTATTGTCGAAAACGGTCAGATGAAAGTTCTGCAAAACGGACAGACTGTCGCGCAAGCTCCCGTTTCCCAGCCGACAACAAGCTGGTTCGGCGACCTGTACCTGGGTCAGTATTCCGATTCGCAAAAGCCGGAATACCAATTCCACGGCGAGATGAAAAACCTTCGCATTTGGGGATACTAATATTTATTTAGTAGTTAGAAATGAGGAGTGAGGAGTTACGCTCCGCTCTCTTCCAAAATACACTATTCGAGTTTTTTTCAGGAGATAATCACATGAATCAATTTACACGTCGGGATTTTTTCAAGACGTCGGCTGCCGCCGCTACCATGGCGACGGCAATTCCAGTTGTCAGCGTTTCTAAACCGGTTTGGGCGCAAGCCCCCAGCGATCGTCTTCGCCTGGGCTGCATCGGTCTGGGGCAAATGGGGCGGGGAGACGCCGCCGATTTCAATCGTCTGACCGATATTGTCGCTATTTGCGACGTTGACGAAAACTACGGCATCGCCAACGCTTTAAGAATGAACCTTGGGAAGCGCGTCGGCAAAGGCAATGTTGTCAAGCCGGACGTCTACAAGGACTATCGCCGGATTCTCGAACGTGACGACATTGACGTCGTTTGTATTGCCACGCCTGACCACTGGCACGTCAAGATAGCTGTCGAAGCGCTCATGGCGGGCAAACACGTATTCTGTCAGAAGCCCCTGACGCTCACGCTGGAAGAAAACCAGATTATTCGCCGCGCCTGCGAGAAGTATCAAAAGACGTTCCAGATCGGCACGTGGCGCCGATGCCAGAAAGAACAGTTTGTCAAGGCGACTTTGCTGGTTCGCAAGGGATACATCGGCGAAGTCAAAAAGATAACCTGCGACCTTCGCGGCTGTCCCACGTCCGGCGATATTCCAAAGAGAGACGTTCCCGCCTCTCTGGACTGGGAAATGTGGCAAGGTCCCGCGCCGCGTTACGATTTCCTGGCTGATATGAAAAGCTCTCGCAGCAACGGCGTTTTCGGCGATACTCGCTGTCACAGAATGTTCCGTTACTGGTACGAGTATTCCGGCGGCAAGTTCACCGACTGGGGCGCTCATTATATCGACGCCGCTTTGTGGGCGATCAACCTTCAAACGCAGGGAACCGGTCCCGTTTCCATCGACGGAACGAACGCTCATCACCCGGTTGAATTCAAAGACGGCTATCCGACCGTTGACAACCGTTACAACGCCAGCGACAGTTTCGATATCAAAGCGCTGTTCGAAAACGGTCTGGAAATGCGCGTCGTGAGCAATTCGCCCGACGGCGACGGCGTTCTGTTTGAAGGAACCAAAGGTCGCATTCACGTCAATCAGGGACGCTGCAAAGGCAAGCCGGTTGAAGAGCTTCCGCGAGATGCTTTTACCGAAGACGATTATCGAGAACTTTTCCACGGCAAACCGTTTGAAGGACACAAAGAGAACTTCATTCGCTGTATTCGCGAGGGCGGAATTTGCATTTCGGACGTCGTTTCTCACGTCCAGGCCATGAACGTCTGTCACCTGTGTACAATCGCCGCCCGTTTGAACAGAGTCGTCAAATGGGATCCAAAGACGGAAACAATTGTCGGCGACGAGCAGGCGGCTTCGTTCTACTCTCGTCAGGAAACCAAAGGATACGAGATTCCAAGAGACTTCTAAGGCGCGTCCCGGCTCGTCTTGCCGTTTTTGATTTATTCCTCATTCCTCTTCCCGATGTAACACTATGAATCGAACTGTCAACTATATTATCGCTGTCGTTTTGGCTGTAACGTTTGGTATGAACTCTTTGGCTGACCAACCGCAGACAACCATTCCCCCAGAACTTGTGGGCGCTCAGTGGATTTCCGGGGATTGCTCGCACGGGCTGCCGGTTTTTCGCAAGGTTTTTGAACTCAGTCAGCCGGCGGAAAACGTCACATCTGCGACGGCGTCGATTTGCGGGTTGGGATTCTATCAGCTGGACGTCAACGGCGAAACCGTCAGCGCGCCCATGTCCCCCGGCTGGACGAATTACAACAAGACGTGTCTGTTCAATCAATGGGACGTCAAAAAACAGATTCGTTCCGGCGTCAACGTTCTGGGCGTTTGGCTGGGAAACGGATTCTACAACGTCAAGGGCGGGCGATACGTCAAGTATAAAGGGTCGTTCGGGCAGCCGCAATGGATTGGGAGAATCGTCGTTACATTCAAAGACGGCTCTGAGCAGACAATCGTTTCTGACGAATCCTGGAAAACGACCGCCGGACCGATTTCGTTTTCCTGCGTCTACGGCGGAGAAGACTGGATTCTGTCACAAAGTCTTGTCGGCTGGGATTCTTCCCCGTACAACGACGACGGTTGGAACGCAGCAGCGCTGTCGTGCGTTCCGCCTGCCGGTCAGTTAAGACGTCAGGAACACCCGAATATACATGTTGCGGAAGTCCTCAAGCCGGAATCCGTCCAAACGCTTGCGGACAACAGAATTGAGGCGAATTTCGGGTACAACTTCTCCGGACGCCCCCGATTGACCATTTTCGGCAAGCCGGGAAAGACTGTTACAGTTACTCTGGCGGAAACGAAAGACAATCCGTGGAAAGGACATTCCTATTCGATAACGTTTCCAGACGATTTCGACACGGCACGCAACCCGGTTGTTTTCGTTCCGCACTTTACGTACTGGGGATTTCAGTTCATCTATATTTCCGGAGCGACGCTGAAAGACGACAATTCCGATTTACCAATCGTTAAAACAATCGAAGCGGAATTTACAACGTCGTCCTCTGCAAAAGCCGGCGAGTTCCATTCTTCCGCGCCGTGGCTGGACGATATCGAAGCGATGATTTCCCGATCCGTTCGCAGCAACCTTCAGCACGTTCTGACCGACTGCCCGCACAGAGAAAAACTCGGCTGGCTGGAAGTCGCACACCTGATGGGACCGTCGATTATGTATCGGTTCAACATTCATCAGCTTTACAGAAAGACTTGCCGTGACATTGCCGAGGCGCAGCTTCCTTCCGGAATGGTTCCCTGCACCGCCCCGGAGTACGTTCGTTTTGGCGGTGGGTTCTTTGAATCGCCGGAATGGTCGGCGTCGACGGTTCAGATTCCGTGGCTGCTGTACAAGTTCTACGGCGATACGGAAATTCTGTCGCGTCAGTACGAAACGATGGAAAAATACATGGCGTATTTTGCATCAACAAGAAATTCACAGGGACTTGCTAAAGCCGGATTGGGCGACTGGTACGACTGGTCGGAGGCGAAAGGACATCCCGGTTACGCTCATCTTACTCCAAGAGAACTGACAGCAACAGCGTTTCTGGTCAACAACGCTCAACTGATGAACCGGATTTCAACAATCCTGGGCAAGCCAGACAGAGCGGAATTCTACAACGCTCTGGCGCAGGAGGCGACCGACGCGTTTCTCAAGGCGTACTACAACCCGGAAACCGGCGTCGTCGCTACGGACTCACAGGCAAGTTACGCCTTTGCTTTGGCGTTCCATCTTGTTCCAGACAATCAGCGACCCAAAGTCATGAAGAAGTTTATCGAGTCCATCGAACGAATGGAATACCGCCCGACGACAGGCGAGGTCGCTTTCGTTTATCTGCTCCGAACGCTCATGGAAGAGAACCGCAGCGACGTCGTCGCGAAAGTTATTATGCGGAAGTCGTCGCCCGGCTACGTCAACATGCTGGAAAACTACGGCATGAAGACGCTCTCCGAAGCGTGGAATCGACCCGGCAGTTCCATGAATCACTGTATGTTCGGGCACGCTCAGGAATGGTTTACTGCGGGCTTGCTGGGAATTCGTCAGACGGAACAGTCATGCGGGTTTAAAGAGATTCTGCTCGCTCCCCAGCCGTGCGGACAGATAACCGACGCCAGCGGCTGGTACGATTCCCCCAACGGTCGAATTGAGAGTTCCTGGAAATGCGCCGACGGAACGTTTTTCTGGACATTTACCGTCCCGGAGAATGCGACGGCTGTCGTTTGCGTCCCGGTCGACAACGATCAGTCCGGCGTTGCGTTCTCCGATGGGGCGATTCGATACTCAGACTATCGTAACGGCTGCCGCGTCTATCGACTCGTCCCGGGAAAGTATGAGGTTAAATCGAAATTGACGTTACAAGAGAATTGAGGAATTCATTTCAACGTCCAGCCGCCGAGAACTGCGGTTAACGGCGCAACCAGAACCAGACCGAAACTGCCGATAATCGTCTTGACGATTTCGCAGGCAACCAGCGGGTTGTTGATAAAGTCAATCGGTTCGGTTCCCTGAACGACGAACATCATCATGAGCGTTAAATAGCCTCCGGAGTACGCTAAAAGCAGCGTTGTCGTCATCGTCCCGACAACCGACTGGCCGATGTGGATTCCGGAAAGAATCAGCTCTTTTCGGGAAATATCCGGCTTCTGTTTGACGATTTCGCTCATGCCGGCGGCAATGTCCATGCCCAGGTCCATGACGGCGCCGGACGACCCGAGGAAAATTCCGCCAATAAAAATATGCGCCAGGTTGAGGTGGTCGTATCCGCTGTAAAGCAGCGCTTGAGAATACGGCATCGAGGCGCCGTTGATTTTGAACAGGTCTGTAAACAACCATGCCAACAAACAGCTTACCAGTACGCCGGCAATCGCTCCCAGAAACGCGGTAACGCCTTTTTTGGTAAATCCGGCAATCAGAAAAATAATTATTGCGGACAAAATTGTTACCGTAACAAGGGATACCAGCATTGGATTCACGCCGCGCAAGCAAAGAGGAAGAAGCAGTTTCCAGACGACCAAACAGCTAAACACAAACGACAGCAAGGCTGTAAATCCTGTTATTCCTCCAAAAATGAGCAGCAGAGCGGCAAAGAGGAAAAAGAGAAAAAACGTCCAGTCGGCGCGATAATAATGCAACGCGGTAATTGTTGAGGTTTTCGGATCTGCGTCAGGGTAAATTCCAACGAGAATCTTGTCGCCCGGTTTAAATATTTTATCCAACTCCATCTGAGCGCGAAGCAGATTGGCGGCGTCGAATTCCTGTCCTTTCCATTTCCCGGACAGGACTCGAACGCGGAGATTTTGCGTTCCCTGAGTCAGAAGTCCAATCTGTTCCACGCTGGAATCGTCTACCGATAAAACAACGGCTTTCTCTTTGTCGCCGTCCTGTTTAATTGTCTTGGGCGACAAATCTACATAACTTATCGCAACGCATGCTGCGAGAATGACGGCTATAGAAACGATGTCGTGTCGGGTGGGAACGGGAAAGTAATGCATGACAATTAGCAATTAGTAATTAGCGATTAGTAATTGGCGCAAAGCGCTCCTCAATCAGCAATGAGCAATTGATGCAAATCGCCCACCTTGAGCGATCGTTTGTACTTGTATTATAGCACAATTGCGGCGCCCTGCGATTAGGAGGAAGCCGCAATAATTGCTAATTGACAATTGCTAATTGCTAATAGTTTTATTTCGCTTGAAAAATAGCCTTGAGTTTCTTGGAAATGTCGGTATTGTCAAGGTTGCCCTTGAAGAAGTCCGCATTGACGCCAACGGCAGAGGTGATAACCGGCAAGGCGGTATGACTGCCAGTCGTCCAACTCAGACCAACTTTCTTGTCAAAAATTTTGAAAACGACAGGAGCCAGCGCTCTGTTATGATAATCTTTTTTATCTTTTTCAAAACCTTTGAGAAGGAGATTGAGTTCTTCTTCTGTAACGGTCATTGGGTCGTCCTTTGGTCCGTCAAATTTGAATCCGAACGATTTTTCAATCAAAGGTTTGACTTCGTCAAAAGTAAGATCTTTCTTGTGTTCGATTCTGTAAATCTCGTCGCGAAACTTGTCTCGGGAACAGGTTTGATGCTGAAGCAGTTTATAATTAGCCTGGATGCCTTCGCCGGCAAAACCAAGGGTCAATCCACCGGTTTCGTGGTCGCCGGTAACAATAATTAGCGTTTCATCAGGGTGTTTTTCGTAAAAATCATACGCAACTTTGACTGCTTTATCCAGTGCAATCGATTCGTTGAGAACGGAGCCGGCGTCGTTAGCGTGTCCAACCCAGTCGATCTTTCCGCCTTCACACATGATGAAGAATCCATCTTTTCCGTCAAGCATTTCAATCGCCTTGGCAAGATACTGGTCAAGTCTGAGACCCTTTTCATGGTTAATCGCGTACGGCAGGGAACCTTCTTTTTGGCAAGCGATAATTTTGCTGTCTCCCGGTTCGAGATCGAGAATATCGTCTGCGTCATGAACGACTTTGTACCCGAAATCTTCAGCCAATTCATAGATGTCGCCCTTAAAGTCTTTACCAGCAGACAGCGTATTTTTATAGACGTCGTCCACATACTTTTTGTATTTTTTATCGTTGTGCTTATCAATCGCTCCGCCGCCGAAGAAATCGAAACCGGATTTGAGTAAGTCCAGACCGAGCAGGTAATACTTTCCGCGGTCGTCCTGATTTCCGTAGAATGAAGCAGGCGTAGCGTGGTTGAGGGTAACGCTTGTCAGAATCCCGACTTTCTTGCCAGTCTTTTTGGCAACGTAAGCGGAGGATTCCAGTTTGCGCGTTCCGGACGCATCCATCCCGATTCGACCATTGTTGGTTTTTTCGCCGCAGGCGATAGCTGTTCCGCTGGCAGCTGAGTCCGTAACGAGTTTGTTGGCAGACCACGTTGTTGTTGGAGATTTAACAGGGAACGAATTCATCAGCATTCCCGGCTGACCAATCGCCGTTAAATAATTGTCGCACATCTGCCGCTGCGGAGAGGACATGCCGTCTCCAATGAACAGAAATACATATTTAACCGGTTTGAGTCCTTCTTGGGAGGGCGTCTCTTGCGCTTGAACAGATGTCAATGCGCTTAACGCCAAAGCCATTACGGCAATCATAGAGAATAAACGTTTCATGGTAGGATAATTAAGGTTATAGTGTTCCACCGAAGCTGACAGTCCGGGAAACGAATTGTTTCAACGATTGGAAAACCGCCAACTCCCTAATATATAATTATTATCCAAATTGAAATTTTGTCAAGAGCGTTTTTGAGAAATAATTGGTATTTAAGGGCAGAAAAAACATAATAGAATTGGATATATTGTCTTTCGTTTTGGTTTCTGCACTATAATATGGGGCTTTTATTAAATGCGTTTTTGTGTATAATAGGATTAATGTTGCTAGAAGCGAGGCATTCGTGATTATCGCACCCATACCTGATGTCTGGCGTCTATTGCTTACTTGTTAACCTTTAACTTCAAAGTGTTATGAACCGTTATATATCTCTGTTTTTAGCTTTTGTTTCGATAATTGCGGCGTTGCCTCTGCCCGTTCAGGCGGCGCCGAGGGCGAAGAAGTCCAACGTGATTCTGTTTATTGCAGACGGCGCGGGGTTTGCCACGTTCAGCGCGGCGGCGGATTATCAAACCGGCTCGCCGACTGGGCTGCCGTACATGTCCAAGCCGTGGAAACTCTATTCCTGTTCAACGTACAGCATCGACGGCGATTACGACCCGGACGAGATGTGGAGTTCGTTCAAAAAGCAGATGGGAAACGCGACGGATTCTGCCGCTGCCGCAACGGCGATAAACGCAGGCGTCAAAACGGATAACGGTTCCCTTGGATTGGACGACGACCAGGAATGGCTGGAGACGTTTGCGGAAATGGCGGCGAAAAAGGGGTACACCTGCGGGTCGGTTACGTCCGTTCAGGTCGCTCACGCTACGCCCGGCGGCGTTGCTGGACACGCCGATTCCCGTCGAGAAGGAAGCCGAATCTTTGAACAGTCGCTCAAGTCCGGCGCGCTGTCGGTTCTTATCGGCTGTGGACATCCGGAATACGACCGTCAGGGAAACCCCGTGGTGGGAGATTCGCTCTCTCGCAACTCGCAACTCGCAACTCGCAACTCCTCTGACGACTATTATTTCTCCGCCGACGGGAAAAAGCATTTTTTGGAATTCAACGTCTTTGGACCGTCGAAACGCCAGTGGGAGAAGATTCAAAATGGCGAGTTGCCTGAGGGCTGGGAGTTTATAGAAGCTCGAGAGGATTTCCAGCGCATTGCGAACGACCCCGGCGAAGCTCCCAAAAAGCTGCTGGGAATTGCTCGCAGTCACGTCAGTTTTACTTACGACGACCGCAACAAAGAACGACAGGTCATTCCCACGGTTCCCACTCTGGCGGAGGCGTCGTTGGCGGCGTTGAACGTTCTGAATCAGAATCGCAAAGGGTTCTATTTGATGATTGAGGGCGGCGCGGTCGACACGTGCAATCACAACAACAATCTGCCGGGAATGCTGTTGGAGATGCGGGAGTTCAACGCGGCTGTCGCGGCGGTCTGCGATTGGGTCGAAAAGAATTCTTCCTGGGAAGAAACGCTGATTATTATTACCTCCGACCACGACACCGGCGCGCTGTGGAGCCCAAACGCCGACAAGTCCGGTTCCCTGTTTGAGAAAATCCAGTTCAACGGCAAAGGATCGCTCCCGACGTACAAATACTTCACCGCTAATCATACAAACCAGCTTGTTCCTGTTTACGCTCGCGGAAAGAATGTCGAGTTGTTTGAAAAGTGCATTCGAGGAACCGATCCGTTTTTCGGCAAACTCTGGAACTACGACGGTCGGTATATTGACAACACCGATTTTATTCAAGTAATGACGTATGTAATGGGGTTGTGAGCAAAACACAGGTTTCGCAGTGAGGAGTGAGGAGTGAGGAGTGAGGAGTTAGTTCTTTCTATCTTCGGCGCGAACGCCAATAATTTGAAGAACGTCAGCGTTGAGATTCCTCTCAATGCGCTGACGGTTATTACCGGTTTGAGTGGGTCGGGGAAGAGTTCGCTGGCGTTTGATACGCTCTATGCCCAGTCGCAAAGACAGTACATGGAAGGGTTGTCGCCAACGCTGCGGGCGCTGTTTCGGCGTCAGCCGATGCCGAAAGTAGAACGAATCGAGAATCTCCCGCCGGCGGTGGCGGTTGATCAGCAGCCGCTGCGGGCGTCAACGCGGTCAACGGTTGGGACGGCAACGGAAATCTACGACTTCCTCCGCGTTCTGTTTGCCAAAGCCGGGCGAGTCGCCTGTCCCAACTGCGGGTGCGTGTTACAGCAACAGTCGCAGGACGCCATTGTCGACAAGATTCTGGAACTGCCCGAGGGAACGCGGCTGATGATTCTTGCCCCGATAGTTCGTCAGAAAAAAGTGCGTCTGGATTCCGTTGTCGAGCAGGTTCGCAAACGCGGCATGACCCGGATTCGAATTGACGGGACGGTCTACGAGCTGGACGACGTCCCGGAATTCAACGCTAAAACAGCGCACAGCGTCGATGCAGTTATTGACCGCTGCGTTTCCCGACCGGACGCTCGAAGCCGGCTGGCGGATTCCGTCGCAACCGCTGTCAACTTTTCCGGTTCTGCGGTTATCATCTGCGCTCCTGACGCTGACGGAACGTGGACGGATTCTTTATACAGTACTCTGTATTCCTGTCCGCAATGCGGAGAGAATCTGCCGGAAGTCGAGCCGAGAACGTTTTCTCTCTACAGCCCGTATTTTCAGACGGTTTCGCAATGCGTTACAATTTTCGGAAAGACGATTCTCGACTGGACGGCTTTGGACGTTGCGTCTTTGCGTCCGGTTGTGGAACAGACGCAAAGCGAATTCTCCCGTCTTGGCGGGACGGTCAACGCAATTGCTCAGCCGTTATTGGAACAGATTGCACGGCGGCTGGACTTTCTCGACCGGGCGGGAGTCGGGTATTTGTCGCTTGACAGAACGCTCGACACGCTTTCCGGGGGAGAAATGCAGCGAGTCAAACTGTCCCGCGCCCTCGGTTCCGCGCTGACGGGAGTCTGTTACATTCTGGACGAGCCGTCAATCGGTCTTCATCGGGACGACTGCACTGAACTTATCAAAACGATTCGGGATATTCAGCGCCTTGGGAATACAATCGTCGCCGTCGAGCATGATCCGCAGTTTATTCGCGCCGCCGATTATATTATCGACATTGGTCCGGGAGCGGGAGAGCAGGGGGGAACGGTTTTAGCCGCCGGCTCCCTGTCGGACGTTCTCAACAATCCCGCGAGTGTTACGGGGAGATGGCTAATTAGTGAGGAGTTAGGAGTGAGGAGTGAGGAGTTGACGCAAGCGTTGACGGGAGCAACGCTCAACAACCTTCAGAACGTCGATCTGGAAATTCCGTTGGGGAAGATGACCGTTGTAACAGGACGAAGCGGGTCGGGAAAGAGTTCGCTGATTATCGGGACGCTGCTGCCGGCTGTCAAATGGAGTTTGACGAATCGTAAAACGCCCAATCCGGCGGAAGGATTGTATAAGTCGCTGACCGGGTTTGAGTCCCTTGAACGAGTTGTCTGGATTGACCAGTCTCCCATCGGGCGATCGCCGCGAAGCAATCCCGCAACGTTTTCCGGCGTCTACGACGAGATTCGGCGTCTGTTCGCTCAAACCAAAACCGCCAAACGGCTGGGGTATTCTTCCGCCCGGTTTTCGTTCAATACAAAGGGCGGACGCTGCGAGACGTGCCAAGGATCCGGGTTTGATCGGGTTGAACTCAATTTCCTGCCGGATATGTTTATCCCGTGCCCGGACTGCGGCGGGAAACAGTTTAATCCTCAGACGCTATCCGTCAAATACAAGGACAAGTCCATTGCCGACGTTTTGGCGATGTCAATCGAAGACGCCGCAGAGTTCTTCGCCGATATTCCCAAAATCGCCCCAGTGCTTAACGTCATGAACGATTTGGGATTGGGATACTTGCGATTAGGGCAGGGCGCCAACACACTTTCCGGTGGGGAAGCCCAGCGTCTTAAACTGTCGGCGGAACTGAAAAAGTGCGCTGGCGACAGTTTTGCTCTTAGCGGATCAGGCGGCGCGCTGTACGTTTTGGACGAGCCGACGACGGGGCTTCATGGTTTGGACGTGGAACGACTCGTTGACATCTTGCGCCGTTTGACAGATGCGGGAAACACGGTTGTCGTTATCGAACACAACGAGCAGATTCAAAACGCGGCTGACAGAATCGTCGAACTTGGTCCCGGGGGAGGTCGCCTGGGCGGACGAATTATCAGTGTTCTTGACAAAGAATAGGGGATTGATTATAATTAGATTGTAAAATGTGAGGACGCAGGTTTTACAGTTAGGAATTAGGAGTGAGGAGTTAGGAGTTAACGCAAGCGCCTCACAAACTCCTCACTCCTTCCGTGGGTTAAAACCCACGGCTATTAATATTGAACCGCTATGCGGTTCTAGAGGAACGCTTCGCGTCAACACCTCGCTGCCTCACTCCTCACTAACAATCACTCCGACTTCAAATTGATTATATTTATGATAATTCCCTATATTTCCATCGCCCGTCCCGACCACTGGTTCAAAAACGTTTTCATGCTTTTGGGAACCGTTCTGGTCTTTTTCTATAAACCGGAATTAATCGGTCAGCTAAACCAGCCGACAATCTGGCTGTCAATCGCGTGGGCGTTTGCCGCGACGTGCATTGTGGCGTCAAGCAACTACGTAATCAACGAGATTTTAGACGCGCCGACGGATTTGGCGCACCCGAAAAAGAAGTTTCGCCCGATTCCTTCCGGGAAGGTCAAACTTCCCATTGCTTACGCAGAATGGATAGCGTTGGGCGCTCTGGGACTGTGGATGGCGTGGCAGGTCAACGTCTGGTTTTTCGCCTCGGCGGCGTGGTTGCTGGTTATGGGATTGATTTACAATATCCCGCCGGTGCGGTCAAAAGAGTTGCCCTATCTGGACGTTTTGAGCGAGTCGGTCAACAACCCGATTCGTCTTTTGCTGGGCTGGTTCGCCTTGACGGATGCGCTTATCCCGCCAATCAGCCTGATGATTGCGTACTGGATGGCAGGCGCTTTTTTCATGGCGGCTAAACGCTGGGCGGAGTACAAAAGCATTAACGACCCGGAAGCCGCAGCCGCCTATCGACGCTCTTTCAAGTGGTACAATCTTGACCGGCTGATGGTTTCGATGTTCTTCTATTCAATTACGTGCGCCCTGTTTTTAGGCGTTTTTATCGTCCGATATCATTTGGAACTGATTCTGTCCATGCCGTTTATCGCCGGCTTTTTTGCGATGTATCTGCATGTAACGTTCCTTCCAGACTCGCCCGTTCAGGCGCCGGAACATCTCTACAAACAAAAAGGGCTGATGATTTATCTTATCATCTGCGCCGTTGTCTTTTTTGGTTTGATGTTCACCAATATTCCCGCTATGTACGAACTGTTCAACGTCGAACAGACGACTATCTCCCCGCTGTGGACGATTGGGAAGTAGAGAGAATTAGTAATTAGTAATGAGTAATTAGTAATTGGCGCAAGAGCCTCAATAAACGATTATTTCATACAATATCATGTCTAATAAAAAAGCGGGAGACAGTTAACGCCGTTCTCCCGCTTTAATATTGTATTACGCTTGCGTAACTCCTAACTCCTCACTCCTAATTCCTAACTCGCTTACGAAGGAATAATACGATAACCCCGAGAGCCAGCAGCGCCCAGGTTGACGGTTCAGGAACGCCAGATCCGGGTTCTGGAATGGGACCTGCGCCAAGACCAATCAGATAAAGACCGTCTGTTCTGCCTTCCAAGCCAAAGAGCGTACTGTAGTTTCCGAGCAGATTGCTCATGTCGGTAATGTCGTCTACAAATCCTTCGTCTGAAACCAGCTTGTATTCTGCTCCTTCCGCCGCCCAAAGGTTGGCGTCGGCTGCGCTTGTAAAGAACAGCTTGATGATGGAATTGGCATCAAGAACCAATTCGTTAGATGCGTTCTCGATGGAAAGCGTATCGAATTCCTGCATGTCCGGGTTGTCGTTGTACTGGCTGAACTCGAACAAGAGGGTTCCGCTGGCGTCGATTTTGACGTTGCCGGTTACAGACAAATCTCCAACGGAGTTGCCAGGAGAAAGCGTTGCGCCAGATTTGACGTTCAGGTCGCCGGTGTACGCGCCCTTGAAGTCCAGTTCGCCAGCTTCTACATCGAATTTATTCGATTCAAACAGTCCGTCGGTCGCGAGAATCTTGAGCGTTCCCTTGCCCGTCTTGATAACGTTTCCGCCAGAAACGGAGACGTTGTCGGTAAACGTCAGCTGCTTTGAATTGCCTTGGGCGACGTTGTATTCCAACGTAGCGTCGTCTGCAATTTCGATTGAACTGTTATCTTTAATCGCATCGCCGGTTAGCGTGAGCGTTCCGTCAGAAACTATCGTATCGCCGGAATACGTATTGTTTCCGGAAAGCGTCAGTTTACCGTCGCCGAGTTTGGTAACGTTTCCTTCTCCGGAAACGACGCCGGCAAGCGTCAGGTTGCGATTTTCGCCGACTTCGACCGTGCCGTTGGCTTCCATTTCGACTTCTTTGCCGTACGTTGCAGAGTTTTCGTCGCCTTCAGTAAACTTGACGCCTTTTTTGTCCTGACCGTCAATCGTCCACTTGTCAGCGCTTTGCGCTTCTTCTGTATTGGCGAGATAATACGGATCCTCTACAGGCGGCGCATCGTTTTGTTTTTTCATAACGATGTAGTTGCCGGTTGTATCCAGATACCAGTTTGACGTTTGAGCGGAATTGACCAACAGCTCAATGTTGTCCAAAGAGCCAGAGATGCCTAATGTGTCAATGAGAATGTATCCGCCTGAAGCATTGTTCCACCATGTCAGTTCGTCGTTATTAGCGAAATTAATATTGATGGCGCCGGAGGTCAAGTTCGCCGCGTTGGTAAACAGGTAATCGTAATTGGTAAGGGATGAACTGTCGTAGAAGTCAAAGTTGACCGTACCGCCGTTAAGAGCGAAGTCTGCGATGGTAATATTCGCCGCCGAGCTGCTGGTTCCCAAAACAAACGATCCGCCGTTGAGAACAACGTTGGTTGAGGCAAGATTGGCGCCCGTCTGGAACGTCGCGCCCGATTCCACTATAATATTAGGCGTCGCCAGACTTCCAGAGCTTGCCAGGACAAGCGTACCGCCGGAAACGGTTGTGTCGCCGGAATACGTATTGGCGCTGGAAACGGTCAGTTTGCCCGACCCGGTTTTCGCAACGGTTCCCGTCCCGGAAATGGCGTTGGTTAACGTCTGTTCTGAATTGTGAGCGAATACCACTGCCGCGTTGTTGACAACGTTTCCCGTTCCAAACGTCCCGTTGCCGGAAAGAACCAGCGTACCTTCAGAAACGGTTGTCGTACTGTGGCTGTTTGGAGCCGTCAGCGTCAGCGTACCAGCTCCGGTTTTATCCAGAGCGTTGTAATGACCAGGATCCATCGGAATCAAGGAGCCGGAAACCGTCAGCGGGGCTTTGTCTGCAACGTTAAATGTGATAGTTCTGCCGGTATTATACATGGCGATGTCGGCAGAAATTTCGTTCATCACGTTTTCCGGAGTTCCATTTTCGTACTGAGTAATAAACTGTGAATTCCAGTTATGACCAGCGCTAAATTGAGTTCCGGTAATGGACGAACCGTTTTTCATATAGATCTGATGAGCGTACGAATTGACCTTTCCGTTAAAGTTCAAAACGCCGTTGTCAAGCGTAATAACAGTGTTGTTGGTCGAGTGGTCGCAAGACGTCGTTAATGTCGAATTTTTGACTGTAACAGACGAACCGCTAAAATAACCGTTTCCCAACCAGCTTGTACCATAAGAAATGGTTGCGTTCATATTGTTGAACGTAAAAGCTCCCAAACCGGTTACAGCGCCGGCGGCGGAATTGAAATTGATATTTCCCGGGGCGTCGCCTGTTCCGTTAAATACGACTGCCGTGCCGGTATAGCCGTCCAGACCGGAAAGGTTCTTTTTAATATCCAGGGTTGAACCGGAATCAAAATTGACGGTTAAGGTATTATAGTTTCCTTTTAGAACAAGCGATATACTGGTATCAATGGTTGAAGTTCCGCCTTTTACTGTCCAGGTTCCAGAACCAACGTATCCGGCGCGAAGCTGACCTCCGCCGTTGACCGTTGCGGAATTGAATGTCAGTTTATTGAGGTACTGGGCTGCCGACAAAGTCAGCGTACCGCCGTTGACGGTCAGCTGAACATTGGGAGACGAGTTCCAGCTTCTGGCGTATTCCAGCGTTCCGCCTTCGTTGACGGTAATCGGAGCGGTTCCCCAGTATCCCGTTGTACTGCTGGCGGAAAAAACGCTATTATTGGCGTTGATTACCATTTTTCCGCCGTCGATAATAACCTCTTTAATGGAATTCGACGCTCCAGCATAGCCGTATCCTTTTCGGCAGAACGTTTGCGTTCCTTCTCCCACCTTTCTGATGGTGATATTGTGCTTGTCTGTATAGCCTCGAATATGACCGGCAAAGGACGATGCGTCTGAACTGGTTGTGCCGGTTCCGATTTCAAACGTGTATAATTCGTCTTTGGAGCCGAAGACTTCAGTGTCTGCGGTTGAATTGAGCCTGCCAATCTGAACTGAGCCAGACTCGTAAATGTTAAAATGACTGCCCTGGTTGAGAGTCAGGTCGAATACCCCAAACGCGCCGGGATTGACTCGGGTAAATCCGCTGGCAACGGTTAAATGACCGTTATATCCGCCGTTCCCGTTGAAATGAATGTATCCGTTTGTCGTTAAATCTCCGGAACCGGAAATGGACTTAAAGCTGGAATACTCGCCGGTTGCTACGGAGACTGTTGCACCGTTATCGCCGACAATGATATCGTTATTAAACGTTTGAGCGTTTCCTGCAGGAGTGGCGTCAAGCGCAGCTCCGTTAATTGTAACAGAGCCGGTTCCCAATGCATTGGGATTGGATATTGTTACAGACCCCGCGGAAATGGTCGTTCCGCCGCTGTAGGTATTGGCAGCGCTTAAATACAGCGTTCCAGCGCCGATCTTTTCCATGGCGCCGGAACCGGAGATAACTCCTGACATCTTTAATACTTTCCCGTCGCCAACTTCGTATGAGGCGTCTTCTGACATGACGACAGTACCGGTGTATTCCGCCGCGGTATTGGTTCCTTCAATAAATTGAACGCCCAGTTTGGGATTGTGATCAATTACCCATTCGCTCAGAACGAGGTCGTCTCCGTTGTTGGCGTTCCAGTATGGCGTAACCGGCGCAGGACCGTCGCTGCCTTTCAAAAGAAAGACGCCTTCGTCCGTTTTTTCCAGCCGCCATTTGGAAGTTGACGTTCCGTTGACCAAAACGTTCATGTTGTTGAACGTAAAGTCGCCGCTATCTCCTTTAAAGGTGATAAGTTCGTATCCGTCGTCCGTAATGTTGTCATACCACAAATTGGAATCCTGATTGAAAACGAGGTTAAAATACCCGGAAGTCATTGAGGCGGAATCATTAATTTCCAAATAGTCGTAACCATACCAAATGTCGGTATAGTCGATCATATTGAAGCTGATTATGCCGCCGTTAGAAACCGTTATGTCAGGAACAATTACTCCAACAGACGTACTGTTGTCTGTTCCAAGAACAAAGTTGCCGCCGTTGACGTTAATGCTTGTATTATCCAGGTTAAATCCCGCCTTAAAATACGATCCCGTCTTTACTTCAACCTCCGAGGAGGAAAAATTAGCTGAATCTGGAAGGATTAATGTTCCCTCTGAAACGGTTGTTTTTCCTGAATAATAACTGGCAGACGGAAGAGTTAAGGCGTACTCGCCGGATTTGACAACGTTACCGCTGCCTTCGAGCGAATAATTAATTGTTTTGTCCTCCGAGTAGGCATATTCTACTGTTCCATTTACTGTAATGTAACCAGTTCCGGGAACTCCGTTTCCTGTAAATTTAAGCGTTCCACCATCAACCGTTGTCGTACCAGTATATGTATTAGCGTTGGAAAGAATCAAAGTTCCTTCCCCGGTCTTTCTGATTGATCCGTTTCCGGCGAGCTTGCTGGCAAGAGTAATCGTCTTGTCGGCGTCTGCGTTTAATGTTGTTGTCGCGCCATCGTTGAGCGTAATGTTCAAATTGCTTGCCCAGGTGTGGCTGGCGGCTGCGTTGATAGTTCCATTTCCAAAATTGAGTACCGGTTCGATAGAGCCGCTGGCGCCTCGTTTATTGCGAGAAACGCCGCCGTCTCCCATGTTAAGCGTTCCGCCAGTTACTCTGAGAGTTCCTTTAGAGTTGGCGCTATTGGAAAGGCTAAGACCTTTCAAACTGACTGCGCCACCGCTGATATTCATTTCGGCATAGCCGTCCCATCCGACGTAAGTCATGGTATTGGGAATGCTCAGAGTTCCGCCAGAAATATCGTACCGGGACGGGTAGCCTGTATTGGGCCAATGCCCGATGCGAACCGCTGATGAACCACTGGTTGTAAACGACACATCGCCGCCGGTTTGAGTAATGACGCCCTGAGCGCCTTTTGCTTCGTTGATATAAGCAATGCCGGAAACGTTTAACGTTGCTCCATCGGTAATGGCTAAATGCGTCGTTCTTGCATTGGCAACATGCAATTCTGTCAAGTTCATGGAACCGCTGAGCGTCATTTTTGCACCGTTGCCGGAACCATTGTTGACATAAAGCATGTTGAAGGAGTTGTTTGTTCCTGAATTGAAAACAACATTTTCTCCGGTTTGAGTAAAGTTCCCGGTTGAAACGATGTTGTTGGTAAACGTAATCGTCTGACCGGACGAAGGCGTTGCCGTCAAATTGGACGTGGAATTCACCGCCTCGGAATAAATCCCGCCGCCGGAAAAATTGGTTCCGTTGAATGAAACGTCTGCTTTGGCGTTTGTCAACAATGCTGCCGCGATTGTTACTGCAATCGCCGCCAAACGAACCGTTCTATAAACCTTATTGTTAGTCAGGGAAGTCATGTTACAACTCCAATAAATATTGTCAATGGTAAATATTGTTAAAGGAGAGATTGTCAAAAGAATAACTCTGATAACCTCTCATTTATTTTAATTGATTTTACTTGCGTTTTCGCATGTACAGCAAGCCCATAGCGCCGAGAATCAGCAGCGCCCAGGTGGACGGTTCCGGTACGCCGGATCCAGGTTCGGGACCTGGTCCCGGCGGAATTGGCCCAGCTCCGAGACCGATCAGGTACAGACCGTCCGTTCTGCCTTGCAAACCGAACAATTCGTTAAAGTTGCTCAGCAAGTCGCTCAAGTCGATGGTTCCAGAAGCAAAGCCGTCATCGGAAACCAGCTTATATTCTGCGCCTTCCGCTGCCCAGAGATTAGCGTCGCCGTTTTCAAAGTACAGCTTGATAATCGAATTTTCATCGATTACAAACGCGCCGTCGTTAGCGATGGTCAACGTATCGAACTCCGGATCTGCGGCGTTATAAGCGCTGAACTCAAACAAGCCGGTCGCGCCAACGTCCATGGTAACGTTGCCGTAGACGGTCATGTCTCCAACGGAATTGCCCGGCGACAGCGTTGCGCCGTTAGCGACGAACAAATCGCCGTTGAGAGTTCCTCTAAAGTCCAATTCGCCAGCGGAAACGGTAAATCTGTCAGCTGTAACAGAACTTGGCGATTCAGCGCGAATCTTCAACGTTCCCTCGCCGGTCTTTTCAATCGTATTGGCTTTAATCGACCCGACAAACTTGGACGTTTCAGAATTGTTGAGCGTCAACGCCTGACCGGACGAGTCAAGGGTCGCTGCAACGGCAACGGTATCGTCGTCGTTCAATTTTCCGCCGGACAGGTTGTTGAGCGTTCCGCCAGCCGCGAGCGCCATCGTACCTTGTTCAACGGTTGTTGAACCGGTATAGGCGGGCGCCTGAGACATCGTCAAGGTTCCTTCGCCCTTCTTCGTGAATCCGCCAGCGGCGTCGCCTTCTTCCGTTCCCTGTTCGATCTTGGCGTTAACTTTAACGTTATGACCGTTGGTGTCGAAAATAGCGCCGCCCTGCTTGATGTAATACTTTATGCTGCCAGCGGCAGTAAAGAAATCTGTGTTGTTGTCTGCAACCGCCTGAATGGTTCCGCCGTTGAAGTTGAACGTACTGCCGGCTCTTGATCCGCCTTTTGTACCGAACAAGGCAATCGTTCCGCCGTTGAGGTTAACGGTAGTTGTTCCTTGCCCAAACCACAGCACGCCGCAAGCGGGGTCGCCGCCGGTTGTGTAACCGCCCGGAACGCCAAGCGTGAGCGTTCCGCCGTTCATATTAAGCGTTCCTTTGGCGTTGTCGTTGTTCGCGCTTAAAAGGATTCGACCGTCAACCTGCATTGCGCCGCCGTTGATGGTTAAAACGCCAGTGCAGTTCCCGTTGGTTCCCAGTTGAACGCTGCCGCTGTTATTGCCGCCGTTGCGAACGGTTACATTTCCGGAGTTCAGGACAAGGGTTCCGTTAGAGCCGTTTCCAATCATCAAAGAACTATGGTATCCATCGGCAGCCATATTAACAACGCCGGTTTCACCTGCGTCAATAACAGCAGTTCCGCCGGATTGGACAACCAGACGAGAATTAAATTTTGAACCGGTAACGTTAAGAACGCCTGCAGCAACAGTTGTTACTCCGGTATACGTATTCTCGCCTGAAAGCGTCATGGTTCCAGCGCCGGTTTTTGTGAAGTTACCTGTTACGCCAACGCCGTTTCCGTTGGTAAGATTGGCAGACACCAACAAGTCTGTTGAACTGTCCTGCGTAACGTCAGCAACGTTGAAAGTTACCCCGTTTGGAATAACGCCGTTGTTGGCGCCAACGGTTCCAATGCTGATGGTTGAAATCTGACCAGCGTCGAGTTTCGAATCAGCGGTAACGTCTACCGTTCCTGTCAGCTGGTATGACTGCCAGTTAACGTGTCCGTTGTTATCGATAATTTTACCGCCGTTTTTGAGTGTAACGTGATTTAACGTATTAAACCAGCCGGTTTCGTTAGCAATAGTTCCGCCGTCGACAATGATTTGGATTGGCGATCTGACGCCGGCGGTTCCCAAGACGTCGTGGCTGGCAAACAGAAGCGTTGCGTCTTTATTGATTGTAACGGTCTTTTCAGCGTTGATGTTGCCAAGCGCTCCCGTTGCGATAACTTTTAACGTTCCTTCGTCAACAGTAATGTTTCCGGTAAACGTTTTACTGCCAGACAGAGTCAGCGTTCCTTCTCCCTTCTTGTTCAAAGCGCCGCTGCCGGAAATCGCGCCTGTTACCGTCAGATCATGGTTAGCGGCGATATCAAACAATCCGTTCATGTTCAACTCAACCGGATTGGCATACGTCGCTGCGTTGGCGCCTTCGAGGAACTTGACGCCCTTCTTGTTGACGCCGTCAATAGTCCACTTGTCAGCAGAAATATCTGCGGTATTGGCGTAATAGTACGGATCAGTTACCGGCGGTTCCGGCGGCTCCGGTCCGTCGAGCTTCTTCAGGACGAGGTTGTTGTCTGCCGTTGTCAGATACCAGTTGTCTGTTGCAGCCGAGTTGACTAACAGCTGAACGCTTTCCAAATCAATGCCCATTGAAGAAGAATTAATCAAAACGTAACCGCTGTCGGTACTGTTGTTCCACCACGCAGTTTCGTCGCCGCTGTTAAAAGTGAGGTTGACAATTCCAGAAGCCAGCGTAACGGAATTCGTCGTGAGAAGATCGTAATCGTTTGCCGCAGCAGTGTAGCCGTTGAAGTCGAAGTAAACCGCGCCGTCGTTCATGGTCAAGGACGCGGCAGCGAGGTTTGCCGAGGCGGCAGTTTCGCCAATAATAAACGAGCCGCCATTCAGGACAATGTTAGTTGAAGCAATATTAGCGCCTGTCTGGAACGTTCCATTCTCATTGACGGTAACGTTGGGAGAAGTTAAGCTTCCGGTATTGGTCAAAAGCAGCGTACCGCCAGAAACAGTTGTATTTCCAGAATACGTATTGGCGGCTGTAAGCTTCATCGTTCCCTCGCCGGTCTTGGTAAATCCACCTGTGCTTTTAATTACACCGCTAACGGTCAACGTGTCAGACTGAACGTCAAACGTTGCCGTAGCCGTATTATTGATATGGATTCGACTTTTAATTATCGAGTCTCCGGTTGACGTAATCGTACCAGTTCGAGCGCCGAAGTCCAAACCGGTAGCCCCGCTATTGAATGCGTATTCTTCTTCAACAACGCCGCCTTCCAGGGTTACGTTTGTAATATGAGTATACGTAGAGGGGATTAACGTACCGCGAATAACAAGATCGTTGGGCGAACCGTAGCCAAACGGGTTGTGCGCGTGCGCTTCCATCGTCGCTCCGGATTCAATGGTTACGACGCCAGTCCCGAAAGATCCTCTTTGGGCGTTGGGAGAATTCGTAATAACAAGCCCTTCTTTAATTGTAAACGGGTTAGTAAAAGTATTCGTAGCTGTTATGTACAAAGTTCCTTCGCCGAGCTTGGTTACAGTGCAGTTCCCGGCGTTCCATGAAATCACACCTGTTAAATTAAGCTGTGAATTAGCGGCAGTGGTAATATCAAAGGATCCATCGGTTCGAAGTCTGATAGGAGCGGAAATCGTTGAAACGGTAGGATTAGCAGCCGTTGCGCCGTCCAAAGCGTAAGAATAGAATTTAACGCCCGTGTTCAAGATGTCATACGTGCCGCCGCTGGACGACTTCGCCGTGCCGCCGTACATGTGAAGTTCTGTATTGTTGAGCGTTTCGTTCCCTTCGGAATTGTCCATCGTGCCGTAGATGTACATCTTGGTTGTAGACTCGCCGTAACCAAGAGAATCGTGCGTAGCGCATAACAGCGTCGCGCCCTGAGCAATAGTAATCTGACCGTTAAACCGCTTGCCGTTTCCAAAACCGCCGGTAATCTGAAGCGTTCCTTCCTGAAGATCGACGTTATTATTAATCCAGTTGCTGGTTGTAAGCGTTCCCGCTCCGGATTTAACCGTTTTGGCAGAACCGTTATTGGTAATCGTATAACCGATCGACATGGTTTCTTCTTCGCCAGGAGCGAATTCCAAAATGCCGCTGTTATTAACAGCCCCGGTTCCGAGCGAGCCTTCGCCGGTAACCTTAAGCGTTCCGGCAGAAATCGTCGTTCCGCCGGTATAGTCGTTAGCGCCGGAAAGAGTCAGCGTTCCGTTACCGGCTTTTGTCAAAGCGCCTGCGCCGGTAATGACGCCGGAGAACTCCGAATTATCCGTATTATTAATAGTAACCGCCTTACCGCTGTTGTCAAGATTTCCAGAGCCGGCAAGGTTGTACAGCGTTCCGCCTGCTGACAGAACCAGCGTACCAGCAGAAATCGTTGTATTGCCGGTGTATGTGGGAGCTTGAGACAGAATCAGCGTACCAGCGCCAATCTTATCTACCGCGCCTGTACCGGAGACCTGACCGTCAATTGTTAACTCGTAGTTTTCGGCAACCTCAACAGAACTATCTACGTTTACAGAAACAGATTTGGGATATGCAACAGAATTGTCGCCGCCAGCAATGAGCTTGATTCCGTATTTATCATTTTCAGCGCCGCTAATTACCCAGTTCTCATTGATGTCGTCTGTATTGGCAAACCAGAACGGAGCAGCTCCCGGCGGAACGTCAGTTGGAGTAAGAAAGACGTTATTAGAATTTGTCGTCAACGTCCAACTGGCTGTTGGAAAACCAGAGACCGTAACTTGCATATTGCTCACTTCCCCTACCGTACCGCCGTTCTCTCCTGTCATAAGCTGAATTGGAGATGAAGCTGCGTTATTCCACCAGGCAGCTTCATCTGCATAATTGAACGACAGATCAATTACGCCGGATTTCAAACTGACAGATTCGGAAAAAGTAAGCCAGTCGGAATCATAATTTCCGTCGCTGTCGTTTATATCAAAGTGGATTGTACCGCCATTGAGCGATAAAGAATTAACGTCAACTTCCGTTGTGGTTGGAGAACTGCCGAGAATAAAAGATCCGCCTGTAATTGATACGTTAGAGCTGGATAAATCAATATCGGTTTGAACCGCTGCGCCGCTCTGAATCGTCAGTTCGGTCGAATACATGGACGAACTTTCTGGCAGGAAAAGCGTACCTTCTGATACGGTTGTTGGACCTTTGTAATATGCGCCGACCAAAGTTAAAGTTCCTGCGCCGGTTTTAGTCAGCCCGCCTTCTCCTTCCATAGAGTTGGTAAAAGTTACATTCTGACCATTGGTGTTAATTGTACCGACAGCGTCAGAATTAATTGTTACATAATTCTGAATTGCAGGATTCGGAATATTAACCTTCAAAGTGGAAGCGCCGTTGAACGTTATCGTTCCCGTTCCAAGCGCGGTTTCAGAATTCATTTCCAGCGTTCCTTCTGAAAGCGTCGTTCCGCCGGAATGAGTATTTTCTCCGGAAAGAGTCAATGTTCCCGTTCCGATTTTTTCCAGCTGCATGCCGTCCTGAATTTTACCTGTAAACGTAGACGAACTATTGTCGGCGCCGACTCGCAATTTACTTCCGTAACTTCCCTTGATAACGCTCAGCGTATCTGTGCATACGATTCCGTTGATGGTTTCGGTATGTCCGTTAAGATCAAAAGTTGACGTCAATCGATTGCTGCCATCTGCCCAGCTGTACATAACAAGTTTGCCTGTTGAAGTCGATCCTGCTGTGAGAACGTCAGGAATTTGTTCGTCAGCGTCCAAAACAAGCGTTCCCGCATACGTGGTAACGCCGCTGTTGTTATACATGCCTGATGAACCAATCTGCGTATCTCCCTGATAATTGTTAACCGAATTCGTATTGTTCAAATGTGCTTGTGAAAGATAACCCGGAGCGACAACCAAAGAACCCGCGCCGGTAATCTGACCATTGAAATACAAATAGCCCTGATTTGAACTCCAGTTATGGGAACCAATGGTTGTATTGCCAGCCAGGGTTACTGTACCATTAAGATTAACAGGAGCGCTCGCTGCCATTTGCATACGGAATTTACCGGTTTTTTCTGAACCATAAGCATTGCCAGAGATGTTGATATTGCAATTAAGCGTTGCTGAACCCACTCCATTAAAGTAAAGCTGTGCGTTAGCAGCCGTAACGTTGACCGTATCTGACGAAGTCAAATCGCAATACGTCTTTCCGGAAGGCAAACCGCCAGCCCCTGCTTCATTAGGCTTAACGCGCGTTGTAAGCGAATACGTCTCAGCCGCGGCTGTACCAATAAACAGCGTTGCCGTCAGCGCGACAGCAAGCGCAAAGCGGACTGCGCCAAAAGATCTCTTTGTAACAATCATAGTCAAACGATTTAGAAATGGAGTTTTCATTTCTCGGACTGTGTTAAAATTTATGTATGGATATTTAGCGAGAACAGTTTATACCTTCCCGCTTTTGGAATCTACAAAAATCCAAAATATTATTTATCAAACTATATTATACACATAAATTTTTAATTTACCAACCAATTACGAAAAATTTTTAAAAATATTTTTGGTAAAATAGATAAACTTTATCAGCTATATCGCAAAAATGGAAAGAAGGGGTTAAATCGATAGTGTCGAGGGGGAACAAAGAGCGTTTATTCTTCGCGATTCATAGATAAGAATAATTATACAGGTAAATATATTTATAATCAAGTATATCTTAACGTTTCCTGTTAAAAATATCCTTTTATACTTGCTCTTGACCAATTACGCAAAATTGATACAATAGGAAAAACATGATGCGAGATTATCCTTGTACGATTTAGAATCCTGTTTCTCCTGGAGTGGGTATTCTGTTGAACATAATGGGTGCGTTTCTCGTAACTGATAATTGTAATTATTAGTTCTACTATAACAATACACAACCTTTAACAAAATCATGGCTAAGGAAGCAGTAACTGGAGCCGCAGCGTTGGAAGCGGCTCGACGAGAAAAGATGCGGCGTCTGGAAGAATTGGGCATCGACCCGTGGGGTCAGCGCTACGACGGCGCGATGCCGATTGCAGAAATCCGCGCTCGAGAATCGGAAATTATCGAAGTCCCTTCTCAGGAAGAGGGGAAGCCGGCGGAACATCACGGACCGCAAGTCAACGCGGCGGGACGCATTATTCTTATGCGGCCGTCTGGAAAAGTCATTTGGCTTAACATTCAGGATAAAACCGGGCGCATCCAGGTCATGATTGGCAAATCTCAAATTGGGGAAGAGAATTTCCCCATTGCCAAGTGCTTTGACCTGGGAGACATCATCGGCGTTGAGGGCGAATTTGTCAAAACCCGCACCGGCGAACTGACGATTTTTGCTTCCAAGATTACGTTCCTGACGAAATGCCTGACGCCTCCGCCGGAGAAGTTCCACGGCATGACTGACCCGGAACTGTGCCAGCGTCAGCGATATGTAGACCTCATCTACGGCGAAGGGACAATGGAACGCTTCCTGCGCCGCAGCGCAATTCTCAAGTCTTTGCGTCAAACGCTTGACGAAGAAGGATTTACGGAAGTTGAAGGTCCGACTCTGCACGCGATTGCCGGCGGCGCCGCAGCTCGTCCGTTTGTAACTCATCACAACGCGCTGGACATCGACCTGTACATGCGAATTGCTTTGGAACTCCATCTGAAGCGGCTTCTGGTCGGCGGCATGGAACGCGTTTACGAAATCGGCAGAGTCTACCGCAACGAAGGCATCGACATTCGCCACAATCCGGAGTTCACGCTGACGGAAATCTATCAGGCGTACGGCAACTACGAAACCATGATGGATTTGACGGAAAAGATTATCGTCAACGCCATTAAAGCGACCGGACAGAGCTTTGTTTTGCCGTGGAAAGACGGGACGATTGACTTCACGCCGCCGTTTGCGCGCCGTAAATATTTGGACTTGGTCAAGGAAGCGACCGGCGTTGACCCGGCTGATACTGCGGCGATGGCTCAGTATGCCGCCTCTATCGGCTTGGAAACGGCTGGCAAGCACCCGGACGTCATTCTCAACGAGGTTTTCGAGGAAAAAGTCGAACCGACGCTTGATCAGCCCACGTTCGTCTACGATTACCCGGCGTCGATTTGCCCGCTGACCAAGCGCAAGCGATCCAACCCCGCTATTGCCGAGCGTTTTGAAATGTTCGTTAAGAGCATGGAACTGGCAAACGCCTATACGGAACTCAACGACCCGGACTTGCAGGAAAAGCTGTTTTCCCAGCAGTTGGAAGGACTTCCGGAAGAAGAATCGATGGCGAAAATGGACAACGACTTCATTCGCGCCTTGCGAAACGGCATGCCTCCAGCCGGCGGGTTGGGAATCGGCATTGACCGCCTTGTCATGCTGTTGACCAACTCCCAGTCCATTCGCGACATTATCCTTTTCCCGCTCCTTCGTCCAGAGTGAGTTTTAATTAGCAATGAGCAATTAGCAATGAGCAATTATTGAGACGCTTTGCGATATTGCTAATTGCTAATTGTCAATTGCTAATTCCTATTCCCTACTCCCTATTCCCCGAAATATGTACAAACTCAAGCTTTGCCTTCGCTATCTCCGTACCAGAATGCTATTGGCATTTACCGTGCTATGCATTATGATCGGCGTTGCTGTAATGATAGTCGTCAACGGCGTTATGGCAGGGTTTTCACATGAAATGCGCGACCGCATGCACGGCGTGCTGTCTGATGTAACGCTTGAATCGTGGAGCGCCAGCGGCTTTCCAGACGCTCAGCTTCACATGGAGCGAATTCGCAAAGTTTGCGGCGACAAAATTGTCTCGATGACGCCGTTGTGTCAGTCGCAAGGGCTTGTTTCGTTCCAGGTTGGTCAAGAGTGGATTCATCAGCCGGTTTACGTCATCGGCATAGACCCGAACGGGGAAAACGAAACCAAAGATTTCGGTCAGTATTTTCAGCATCCGCTCAATCGCCAAAAGCTGAGTTTTGAATTGCGGGAAGACGGTTACGAGCAGTCGTCCGACCCGAACCATCCTCGTATGGCTCTTAAAGACGCCGGCTGGAAATATCGGCGCAATCTCGCTCCTCCGCCAGACGTCATGCGCGAGCCGATTACCGATCCCGCTGCGGAATTGGAAAGAATCAATGCCCAGCAAACGCCGGAAGATCAAGCAAATCATCAAGATTCGTTGCCGTCATTGCCGAGTCTGCCTCCCGAAGACAACCCTCAGCCGGCGCCTCAAGATACAATGCCGGATTTGCCAGGTCTGGCTCCGCTTTCAGATGAAGAACAGACGCCTGTTTCAGACGTTTCTCCAACGCCATCCGCTCAAAACACTGTCGCAACGGACTCGCCGGAGTCAATAGCTCCTAAAGAGCAAACTCCTGTCCCGCAAGCAGAACATCAGGACGAAGAACTCAAGGCGTTTCCCAGCCCTCATAACGCAGACGAACCGGAAGCGGTCAGAAACATTTCCGGCAAAAATGCGGTCAAAGTTCAGGCAAACTACCCGCCCGCAACCGAGGCTCAAGCTGGCAATCCCGCTGACGGCACAGTGGATTTGCCGGAACTGCCTTCCGACCCCCATGCAGAAAACGAGGCTTTGGAACGCGAAGCGGCGCAGCAAAACCCGCTTCCCTTGGCGTCTCAGCCCAGCGGGTTTGTTTCCAATATAGAAAACGACCCGGTAACGCCGCCTCAAAAAGACGAGTCTGGCAGCGCTATTAACGACCCGTTCAATCAGTTCCGTCAACCGGAAAACGTTCGCGTTTTTGACCCGCGCAAAGAACAGCACACCGGCATGATTATGGGAATTTCTCTGGCGTCAATCCGAAAGCTTGACGGCGAAGAGAAGTTTTTCTGCTGGCCGGGAAAAGACGTCAAACTGACGATGGCAAGCGCGTCGATGCCGCCCAAGGGAATTACAGACAACTTTACCGTTGTTGATATCTACGAAAGCAAGATGAGCGAATTCGATTCCCAGTTCGTCTTTATTCCTCTGGACGCCATGCAGCGTCTGCGCGCCATGTTCGATCCGATTTCCAATAAAGGCATGGTAAACGCGATTCGAATCAAGCTCAAAGACGAAAAAGACGGTCCGATGGTACGTGACATGCTCAAAGAGGAATTTAATTCCCCGGACAGAGAAATGTACAAAATTCAGACTTGGCAGGATCAGCGGAGCAACCTTTTGGCGGCGGTCGAAATGGAGCGATCCGTTATGAACGTTTTGCTGTTTTTGATTATCGCGGTTTGCGGCTTTTCCATCATGACCATCTTTTTGATGATTGTTTCGGAAAAGGTCAAAGACATCGGCATTCTTCGCGCCTTGGGCGCGTCGTCTTGAATTACGGACTGATGCTGGGCGTTGTCGGTTCCGTGCTGGGCGTTATCGGCGGACTTCTGTTCCTGGACAACATCAATCCGATTGCAGACGGTTTGTCGTACGTGACGGGACACCCGGTATTCCCGCCCGACATTTATTATTTTTACAAGATTCCCACTTGCGTTGAGTGGCAAACCATAGTTTGGATTGTTATTGGAACGATTGCTGTTACGGTTTTAGCCAGCGTATTTCCCGCCTGGCGCGCTGCGTCAATGCAGCCGGTGGAAACGCTGAGAAGTTAAGAGAGACAGTAGGCAGTAGGCAATAGGCAATAGGGTGCAAACGACTCAAAAATTATTGCCTGTTGCCAACCATTTCCTAATCCCTAATCCTTATTCCCTATATATGAACGAGCAGGAAAAGCTGGAAAGACTGATGGAATATTCACGCCAATTGGCGCAGCAGAACGCGGCGGACTCCAACCAGTCCGAAACGTCTTCGGCGCCGTCGGCTTTCAAATTGGATTTGTCCGATCTGACCGGCGAATCTGACGATTTTTCGTCCAGCTATTCCTCAAGCTCAAAGTCAGATCCGTCGTCTGCGCCGGAGATTTCCATGCCTAATTTAACAGCTGACTGGGATTCTATTTGGAACTCCGGCAAATTGGGAAAGACTCAAACGCCGTCCTCGTCAAAGTCGTCCAGTTCAAGAGATTATGATCTGACGTCCAGTCAAACGCAATATTCTTCCCCCTCAAGTTCCAATACGTCCCGTACGGCGTCGGAAGGCATGAGACCGCGTTCCTCCTATTCGTCCGAGAATAAATCCAGCACGTCTGACGTTGACGACGATCAGTACAACTGGACGCGAACCCGGTCAACGCTTCGCGCTGCCAAGGGAGCGGTTGAATCTTACGAACGCTCGCTGAATAATCCAAACGATTTCAGTTCAGACAACGATTCGAAGTACCTCAAGCCGATTGACGAGATTATGAAGCAAAACGCCGAAGACAATGCGTCGTCTTCCGCCTCTGGAAAACCGGGTCGATTTACCGCCAACGACTTTATAGGGACTGCTAATTCTGACGCGAATACGTCGGAAAGTTCGCCCCGCACATCGCCTAAACTTTCAGGATCAATGCGACCGTCAACCGCCAAATCAAATCAGGAAGCGCCAGCTTTTAGCGTCGATGCGCGCAAAGAGGCTAAAAACGAGCCGGATCCGTTTGAACCTAAAAAGTTTGAATCAAAGTCGTTTGAACCGAAAACGCCAAAACCAGAAGTATTATTGCCGTCACAGAAAATCATCGCTTCGGTAAAGCATTTACACAAGAGTTTTACCCGCGGCGGAATCACCGTCCCGGTTTTGCAAGACCTTTCACTCGACGTCGCCCGGGGAGAATTCACCGCGATTATCGGACAAAGCGGGTCGGGGAAATCGACGCTCCTTAACGCGATTGGTCTGCTGTGCAATATAGACGCCGGCGAGATTTTTTACGAAGGCAAACGCATCGACAACCTCTTTGCGTGGCAAAAAGACAAACTCCGCAACCTCGACCTGGGGTTGGTGTTCCAGTTTTATCATCTCTTGCCGGAGTTTACGATGCTGGAAAACATCCTCATGCCGATTATGGTGCGCTTTTCCGCGATGGAATTGCCCGCGCTTTGATTGCGTCTCCCAAACTGCTTTTGGCGGACGAACCGACAGGCAACCTCGACCAGAAAACCGGTCGGGAAATACTCGAACTGCTTTATTCGCTCCAGCGGGACGAAAAGCTGACCATCCTCATGGTTACTCACGACCCGACTATTGCCCGAGAAGCGGACAGAATGTACAAACTTTCTGAAGGAAAGTTGTTATAATTAGTAATTAGTGATTAGTAATTAGTAATTGACGCAAAGCGATCATCTAACTAACCACTTACCACTCCCCAATCCATACTCCTAACACACTATACCTAATTCCATAAGTATGAAACGAATCATTACCGCGTTGTTTTTATTGTCGTTTGTATTGATTGTCGGATGCGAATTTCCTGACGATGAAGCTCCGCAGCCCAATAATTCAAACGAAAACGCTGCTGCTCAGAGCGAGGACGCTTCCGCAGACGAACAACCAGTTGCCGCGGGAGAAACGAAAAAGGATAAAATCGTTTTGGGTAACATGCTCGAACCGTTTACGCCCCCAACGCTGGAAGAACTCAACGCTCAGGCGGAAAAGCAGGGCGGTTGGGTCGTCAATCCGGTTAAAGACGGCTCGAAGCTGGTATATCAGTATCTCAACGGAGAACCGGCGCCGACAACGGTCGAAGAAGCGCTGAAGCTGGAAAACGATTCTCCTGAAAACAACAACAAAATTCGGCACACGCTGGGGCGTCTTCCGGAAAATGAGGCGAAAGAAGTCGATTACAATCAAACCGTTATCCGTCAGTCGCCGTCAGACGCCAAAAGCGTCAACCCGATTATGATGAGTTCCGTTACGGAATTCGATCTGGCGAATTTGATGTCAATCGGCATCATGTCGCATACGTACGACACGATGGAAAGCTACGCTCCGCAAGACACGGTTCGGGAATGGAAGACCATGCCTGACCGCTACTGCGACATGTTCGTTCTTCGAGACGACATCACGTGGTCAGACGGCGAGCCGTTTACCGCCTACGACATCGAGTTCTCGTTCAAGCTTATCATGACCCGGGAAGTTCCCACGCCCGCCATGAGAAGCGGAACCGATCAAATTAAAGCCTGCGTTGCCTACGACAAAAACACTCTCGTTTTCTTCCATAAAGAGCCGCTGGTTACAAACACCCTCAATATGAACTTTGCGGTTATTCCAAAGCATATTTATGAAAAGACCTGGGCGCTTGACCCGTCGCTGACCGGCAAGGAACACATTAAATGGGAAAACGACCCCGTTGTCGCCGGTCCGTACAAGATTACAAAGCGCGTTACAAATCAGTACATCGAACTGGAAGCGCGCGAAGACTACTACATGTACAAAGGCAAACAGGTTCGAGAAAAGCCGTATTTCAAAAAGGTTCGAATCGACATTATTCCGTCTTCGGAAATTGCGCTCATGGCAATGAAGCGGGGCGATTTGGACTACATGCAAATCGACTTTAATCAGTGGGACACGCAAACGTCAGGACCGGAGTTTTACACCAATTGTACAAAGGTTCAGGCGGTTGAATGGACGTCGTTCCATTTCTGCTGGAATTTGAAAACCCAGTATTTTGAAGACGTCCGCGTTCGTAAGGCGATGTCTTACGCCTTTAACTACAAGGAGATGTTCGACGTCATTCTGTTTAATCTGGCAGAACCGTCCTGCGGGATTTATCACCCGCTCAATCCGGCGTTTCCCAAAGACGCCAAACCGCCGTACGAGCAAGACCTCGTCAAGGCGATTCAACTGCTCAAAGAGGCGGGCTGGGAAGATCACGACGGCGACGGGTTGCTGGACAAATACGTTACCGCCGGGGCGATGATTCACAACAACGAAATCTTTATTGTCAAAGGCGGAAAGCGAGTTCCGCTGAGCAGTTCCTGGACTTTCTGGGGCGGCAAGAAGGGAAAAGAAATTGTCGCCAAAGACGGTACTCGGTACGTTGTCGAAGCCGACGCAACGTTTATT
>CACXSS010000034.1 GCA_902770245.1 uncultured Planctomycetota bacterium
AGAAAATAAAAGAAGCTCCAACGATAAAACCTATCTTAACACAAAACAGAACTTTGTAAATAACTTTTATTGATTATCATTATACAAGTGCGAGAGGGAAGCGTAAGCGGAACTCTCGCTTTTTTCATAATTATAATCGCTTTAACCGTCAAGCGTAGCTTGATACTGATAATTAAACGGTCTTGACGGCAAGCCGTCAAGTACGAAAGCGACGGCAAGCCGTCGCACTCCAAAAATCTATATTTAAATCCGATTAATTTGTTCATATTCTCGGATTTCCCCATCTTTTTTAAAATTTTTTTGTAAAATGGTTGAAAAGTTTAAAATGGCGTGTATAATAGACAATAGTGTATAATCCTGTAATTATGTATCAGTATTGAGAAATATCATTTAATCCTGAATGAGTCAACTCATTTTAAACGGAAGTAATATCATGAAAAGCCATTGGAATTTGGTTAAACTGGGGCGTTGCGTTAGCTTTATAGCGATTGTAACGCTGTGCGCTGTAACGCTGGCGGATACCGTATGGACGGCGGGGTCAACTACAGTAGACGATTTGCTCAACGAGAGCAATTGGAGTAACGGCGCGCCGACGTCGTTGGACAATCCGGGCGTAATTAACGAAGGGACGATTGGCGTTTCCAACACAAATTACAGACCCGGCGCGGCAGGGCAGGACGTTGACATTACGTTCGGCGGGGCGTCACAAACGACGATTGACGGTCCGTTTATCCCGTTGGGAAACATGACAAGCGGCCTGGCGTCGTTCACGTTTGAAGTAACGGATTCTGCGACTGTTACAGCATCCGGTAACTTCTGGGGCGGTACGAACGCCGCTTCCACGTTCTCGCCAACTCATGGGAATTTTTTCCCGCTGGTTCAGTATTATACGGGAGACAGCTCTTTCTCGGCTGGAGAATGGTGGACTGCCATGAGCGCCAGATCGTATATTCTGATTGCTGACAACGCATCGGTTGAATCTCGAAGCGGCAACTCCGGTATTGGATGGAACGCATCCTCTCACAGATCCGTTCTGGAAATGGCAGATAACGGAAAGCTTTCTATGGTTAATGCTGAATTTCGAAACGGTACGGTGAACATGTACAACGCCTCCTCGACAACGTTGTCTGGAACGTTGAAAATTTACGAGGGTTCCTCTAGAGTGTACCTCTTCGATCAAGCCAAATTGACCGTTTCCGGCGAAACCAATATTTACAACGGCTCCGTCGCTCTTAATCCGCGAGACGAATCCGAAGTTTCCATGAAAACCGTCGTTGTTTACGACAACGCGGGAATCGTTTTAACGGGCGATTCCAAGCTGACCAATACGCAGCTTCGGATTAATAATCCCGCTCAGGTCAGCGTTACAGAAAATGCGACCTTAACAACAGACGGCACAACGTATATCGGCTACGACGCGGCTGGGGCGGTGTTTAATCAGACCGGCGGAACGGTCAACGCCAACGGCACAACGTATTTCTCCTGGCATGCGGATTCGACTGTCAATCTTTCCGGCGGACAATTTCTCGTCAACGGAACGATTTACGGTTCAGACCAAAACGAACGAGTCGGAAACGTCAACATGTCCGGCGACGCCTATCTTAAAGCGACGACAATGGCGTGGGGGCAGCACGGCATTAATATTATTAACATGACGGACAATTCCGTCATGGAAGCCAATACGTTCCATCTGGCGTACCATTGCGACGCGCCCGACACGTCCGAGACGCATTTGGTTATGTCCGGGAATTCCAAAGTAATCGCCAATGGCGGAGTAACCCCGTTCAGCGGCGTGAACTCGACAGACGCTCACGCCTACGCAACGGTTGTCATGAAAGACAATTCCGTCTTTACCGTTGCCGGCAACTTCTGGGGCGGAAAGAACAACGAAACCAACGTTACTTTGCCGCTGGACGGCAAGCAATACCCGCTGGAAATGACGTTCAGCGACAACAGCTCATTCTCAGCGGCAAACGAATGGTGGGTTGCAATGTCGGCAAAAGCCAACGTTCTTATTGAAAACAACGCCCGCGTTTCTGCTGGAACCGGTACGTCTGGCATGGGTTGGAGTACGGGAGCGGAAGGGTCGCTGCTGACGATGACTGGCGGCGCTCTTCAGGTCAACGCCTGGAATAACCATGGCAGTACAATGAACGTTGGCGGCAACGCCTTAATGAAAACCAACGCCAATTTTATCATGAACAAAACCGAGTCGTATTTGACCGTTGCAGACGATGCTGTGATTAAAGTTGCGGGGACGACCTATATCGGCAACGATTCCGACTCCCCAGCCAATTTCACGCAGACTGGCGGTTTGGTTTTGGCAAACGGCACAACGTATTTCTCCTATCATGCGGATGCAAACGTCAATATTTCCGGCGGTAAGTATATTGCCAACTCTGCCCAGCTTTATGTAACAGATCAAAATAATCGAACGGCGAATATTGCGATGTCCGGCGACGGCTATCTTCAGGCGAAAGACCTGCGTCTGAGCCAGCACGGCGTAACGAATCTGACCATGTCCGGCAATTCCATGATTCGGGCAAACGCGTTCCAGATCGGTTATAACTATTCATCAGGCGACAACGTTCAGAGCGTTATTACGCTTGGCGATTCCGCCAATATTACAACGGGAAATATCTATTTCTTCGGCGGCAACTGGGAACAGGGGCATTCCGGCGCGGCTTACGGCTCTGTTACTCTTAACGACAACGCCAAAGTTACCTCTTACGCAGACACGATTGTCGGAAGAGGAACTGCCACCGGGATTGTGGAAGGCAAAGACAACTCGGCGGAAGTAACGCTTAACGGAAAGAGCGAATTCTCAACCGGAACGTATCAAGCGCCGGCTGGCACGAAGTCGTTGACCAACGTCAACGGCTCGGCAACGTTCAACGCAACGACAATCGACATCGGCGCGGAATCAACGTTCAATCTCAACAGCGGTACGATTAATCTGCGTCCGTACGGATACATCAAGGCGACGGAAGGAACGTTCAACGCCAACGGCGGAGCGATTAACCTCAGCGCGTCCGATTCCGTAACGTATTCCAACGGGGATCAGATGATTTCCGGACTGTACAGCTCTCAAGACGCCGCCAACGCCGCCAACGCTTTGACGGTTGCGCCGTCCGGCTGGCAGACTGCGGTTTTAGACGTCAACGGACAGTACGCCGTCGTTGCCGGTTACGGAGCCGCTCCGACCGGGGTTAAATACTGGGATTCCGGATCCTGGGCTGGCGCTACAGGAAACAACACCGGCTTTATTCTTGGCGGCGACAACGCGATTAGCTCCTACGACAATCAGATGGTTGTCCTGGGCGGAACGAACGCGTTTACCAATACGATTCCCGCCGGTACGACGCTTGTTTTCAGCGGCGGAACTTCAACTCAGGACGGTACGATCGCCGGCACGGTTTTGCTTAACGGCGGTACAATGACCGTTTCTAATGGAAACAAAAACGTTACAGGTTATCTGGAACTCAACGGCGGTACATTCTCCGCTCCGAGCAACTTCTGGAACGAAAACCGAATCGTTATTAACAGCGGTTCGTTTACCGTTGGCGGAAACTATCTGCCGATGAGATATTCCAGCTCGATCGAAGTCAACGGCGGTATATTTACCGTTCCTCGATTGATGATTTGCGACAACGAAGGAAACTATACCGGCTCATTTGTTCAGAACGACGGCATTTCAGTCGTAAACGGCGTCATTGACGTTGCTCAAAAACCCTCTACCAACGGTTCGTTAATTATCAACGGCGGTATGCTGACCAGCTCAGGCGCGATTAACATTGCTCTTCCCGCCAATTCCACCGGCTTGATGGAAGTTACCGGCGGAACTGTTAACGCTAGCCGTATAATCGTCGGTCGAGCTGACGCCGGCGACGCCGCGATTTTGAGGGTTTCCGGCGGTACGGTTATGATTACTCAAGACCTGTGCGGTTCAGGCGGAACGGCTTCCGGCAAGACGTTTGTTTCCGGAACAGGACAGATGATTTTCGATTCGACCTATGCCGAGTTGCCGATAATTCGCGAGCAGGCGTATTTGGGAATTGAAGGTTCCGGAGCAGACGGAAACGGCGCGCTGCGATTCATCCAAAGCGCCGATTCCTCTTCGCCGATTACTCTTACCGGCAACGCGACGATTGGAATTCAGGGCGGTCAGACGCTGACGATGAAAGCGCCGTTTAACAGCGAATCCGACAGTTACGTTTTGACGTTCAAAGGCGGTTTGGTCAATTTGGCTTCAACGGAAGTTGGAACGCTGCAAAACATCGCCCTCAACGGCTCGTATTTGACGGTTAACGATTTGAATTACACTGGAAACGTCTACGGCGACGCCGATTCCAGAGTCTTTTACAATACCGAGACTGGCGCGTTAGGTGAATTCAGTGGAAAGACAATTCAGGCAGGTTCCGTTTTCTTTAACGGCATTTCTTCGTTGTTCACTCAAAAAGGAACGACGCTTTCCGCCGCGGACAGAATTGTCGTCGACAACAACTCTATAATTTACTCTCTGGCGGACAACGCAGCGATTTCCGCGAAGTCTCTGGAAGTTAAAAGCGGCGGTTTTATTGTTGAAGGAAATAACGCGGCAGTTTCTCTTGAAACGCTTACCGCTGACGGCGGAACGGCGTTCTTCGCTTCGCAAGGCGGAACGCTGGACGTCTCTTCCAGAATAAACGTCAACAGCGGAGATGTTGTTATTTCAGGTTCGACGGTCGCTCAAACGCCAGACGTTACTCTTGGCTCTAACGGGCAAGAGGCTGGTCTTTACGTTTACGAAAACGCTTCACTGACGATTAACAACGATTTCGTTCCGATCAATTTCCGATCCGGCGCGGCTGTGGCGGAATTCGTTGTTACAGACAACGCAACTGTTAAAGTCAACGGCAACTTCTTCGGCGGAATCGGAGAGAGCATTTCGGTCGTTCCGCTGAGCGATAACGACTTCGTTCTTTATCAGGAATACAGCGGCAACAGCCAGTTCACATCCAACGAATGGTGGTCTGGCGTTTCCGTCAAGACGCATATTAACATTTCCGACAACGCTTCTGTTACATCGCTGTCCGGCAATTCAGGGCTGGGCTGGAATGCAGGAGCTTACGGTTCCGTTTTGAATATGACCGGTGGAACGCTGTCGGTTGTCAATATGAACAACCGCGGCTCGACGATGAACTTCCGCGGCGATTCTCAGGCAACAGCTTCCGGAACGTGGTATACCAACTCTGGAGAGAACTTTACAAACGTCAGCGAGAACGCAACGGTTAAAGTCGGCGGTCAGTTCCGTCTGGGCGACAGTGAAGGAATGTCAACTCTCAACCAGTCCGGCGGTTTGTTTACTGTCGGCGGGGATGCTTTCTTCTCCTTCCATGGAGATTCAAACGTCAACATTTCCGGCGGGTCGTTCTACGCTAACGGCGGATATCTGTATATTACAGACCAGAGAAACCGAGTTTCCAATATTAAGCTTTCTGGCGACAGCTACTTGAAAGCCAACAATTTCCGTACCAGCCAGCACGGATATACGTTTATGGACGTAACCATTCAACCTCGCATACAACTGCGACAACGGCGATAACGTTCAGGCGTACGTTACGATGTCGGGCGATTCTATGCTTCGCGCTGCGAACTTCTATTCCTTCAAGGGGAATAACGACAACAACCATTCCGGCGCGGGATACGCTTCGTTCAGTATGACGGACAACGCCAAGGCGTATATTACCGGCAACGCGTGGGGCGGATCCAACGACGCTGACAACGTTCCGGGCCTGGTTTCCGGCAAGGATTACAATCTGGAAATGAACTTCGGCGGCGACAGCTACTTCAGCGCCAGCGAGTTCTGGATGGCGATGGCTGGCAAGGTTCACATTACCATTTCTGATAACGCCAACGTTGTCGCCCGCAGTGGTTCTTCCGGCTTGGGCTGGTGCGAAAAAACGGACGGCTCTTTGCTGGAAATCACCGGCGGAAACCTGTCGGTCAGCGCAGACGCCTTCTTTATTGGTCACTCCAGTACAAATGCTGACACCGGCCGCGCCAACGTTATTCAGACGGGCGGAAACGCAACGTATTCCAACATCTCAATTCGTCATTCGGATTCCGGCTACGATTTCTCCGGCGCCGATTCCGTTCTGACTGCTGGAAACGTTACAGCCGTTGCCGGCTCGTATATCAACATTGCCGACGGTACGGTAAACTTGGGCGCGATGACCAACGCTGGATCTGCAACGCTTAACAGCGGAACGATCAATCTTCAGCCCTACGGAGCGATTATTTCGACCGATGGAACGTTTACCGTCAACGGCGGCGCGATTAACGCTCAGGCTTCCGAGACGCTTTCTTACGCCAACGGCGATCAGATGCTTGTCGGTCTGTTTGCAGACGAATCAACGGCGAACAGCGTCTACAATATTACCAACGTTCCCTCCGGCTGGGTGAAGTCGGTTGTCCCGATGAACGGTCATTACGCGGTTGTTGCCAGCTACGGATCCGCGCCGGAAGGCGTTAAGATCTGGGTTGCAGACGCCAGCGGCTCAATGGGCGATTCCGGCAACTGGCAGGGCGACGCCAACAACTCAACCGGCTTCGTTGTCAGCGGAACCAATACGATGGACAACATCACCGGCAAGACAGTCGTTGCTGGCGGAACGAACGCGTTCAACGGCGACGTCCCCAATTCCGCTACGATTGCCGTCAGCGGCGGAACGGTCAACTATGCCGGTTCCAACGTTCACGGCAATTTGATTATCGACGGTGGAACTTTCAACTGGACGGCGTCTGAACCGCGAGTCAATCAGGACGGCTATCTTGAAATCAACGGCGGTACGGTAACGAAAACCGTCAACGGCTGGTTCCGAACGGAAAACAAGTTCGTCATGAACGGCGGTTACTTCAAGGTTCCGGAAGGCTATGCGATGCTCTATAACAGCGAAACGACAATCAACGGCGGTGAAATCGTCATGAACCGTTTGATCATTGCCGACACGACAGGAAACTATACTTCCAAGTATACCCACAACGGCGGTTCGACGGTTATCAACGGTCAGGTTGAAGTCGGTCAGAAGAACGGCACGACAGGTTACTTTGACGTCAACGGCGGTTCCGTTACGACGACGGGCGACTTCTTCGTCGGTCGCGAAGGGAACTCAAAGGGCTACTTCAATGTAACAGACGGTACGTTCAGCAACTCGGCAACGCTTGCTGTCGGTCGAGACAATTCCTCAACCGGCGAAATGAACGTTTCCGGCGGCGACGTTTACGTCAACCGCATTATTGTCGGTCGCGCTGGCGCTCCTGACAGCGGTTTATTGAACGTAACCGGCGGTACGGTTTGGGTTAATCAGGATCTTTGCGGAACGGGCGGCGCGCCTTCCGGCAAGACGTACGTTTCGGGCGAAGGTCAGATTGTTTTCGATTCGTCCTTTACAGATATGGCGATTATTCGCGAGCAGTCTTACTTCGGAATTGAAGGTTCCGGCGCGAACGGAGCAGGGGCGCTGCAGTTCCTCCGCAATACTGATTTCTCTACGCCGATTACTTTGACTGACGATGCGACGATTGGCATTCAGGACGGCGCAACGGTTACGGCAAAAGCCGCCTTGAACGCGGAATCGGACGACAGCGTTTTGACCGTCAAAGGCGGAACGCTGAAGATGACTCAGTCCGAAACCGGTTCCTTGAAGCATGTCGCTCTGGACAGCGCTCAGCTGCAAATGGCGCCTGACGCCGACACCGCGTACTTCGGTTTAAGCTCGGTTAATATGTCCAACGGCTCATCTGTTACGTTCCCGGCTGGAAAGACGATTAACATCGGAACTCCTAACGATACAGAAGCCTTTACGACGTCTGTCATGGGAGATGGAACCTTTACGATTGACGCTAATCTTTATCTGGACGCTTACACAACAGACAGAGCGACCGGCATGGACAAACTGGACTTCAGCGGCTTTAACGGCGATATTCTGTTTGCCGAACCGCTCAACCTGACAGTTCATCTGGACGACGCTTCTGACTTCCTCGGGCAGGTGGTAACGCTTGATTGGCTTGTCGGCGTTCCTGAAGATATGTACAATATCGACAATATCAACCTGAACCTGGTCAATGACGAAGGAATTTCCTTTGTCTACTGGCTCAACGCTGACGGCTCGATTACCTTCGGCGACCATAACGCCATTCCGGAACCGTCCACGTGGGCGCTGCTGGTTCTTGGCGTTGTCGCGCTGATGTTCTGGCGTCGACGAAAGAATTGAAAGGCGGTAATGAAGCGAACGCAGTGAGCGGAATTACGCATCGGCAGGCTTTACGCCTGCCGAATTTTTTTACCACAAAGAACGCGAAGATATGAAAGGCGGTAACGGAATGAGCGAAGCGAATGAAGTTACGCTTAGGCGAGCCACGGGTGTAAACCCGTGGGCGTGAACGTTAGCGAGAACAAATAAATGAAAGACGGTAACGGAGCGCCCGGAATAAAACTCACGCGAAGTTCGCAAAGTACGCAAAGTTTTAAATATGACATTGCGTTCTCTGCGGATAAATGATTTTTGCGGCTGGCACAGCCGCGATCCCGTTGTTCGGGCTGGCATTCCTGCGAAAAAGATTGTTTCTTATACCAGCAAAGGCGCCCGAGGGCGGGCGCCATCCGTGAAGGTTTTCGACTTACGCAATAAGATTTTCACACTTCGAACAAAGCGTAACTACGTTCGCTTTGCGAACTCCGTTACCGCCTTCCATTGATTGGTAATATCAGTGGTTATGATTGTTCCGGCGTTTTGTTCGCCGTTCCGGCGAATGCGTAATTCCGCTCCCGATGGTCGCTGCATTACCGCCTTCCATTTTCCACTTCGTCTATTTCTTCTCGTCTTTCTCTCCGACTTTGAACAGCCCGTAGGTTGAACCGGAGTATGTAACTTTGATTACGGTCGGGAAGTTGTCTTTGAATTCGCTGAACGTTACCGTCCAGGGGACGGAGGGCGCGTTCGGCTCGAAGAGTTCAATTTGCGCCAGAGCGCCGGTTTGAGCGTCAAAGTAGAATTCCGTCTTTACGCCGCCGTAGCTGGATACGAGGCAGTTATACATTTTCCCGTCTTCAGTAAGCGGGAACTGCCCGAGGTACGTCAGCCCTTTGAGGAACTCGTCGTCTGCGGTAACCATTTTATACCAGGCGAACAGAGCCGGGGCGAGGAACCCGGCGTTTGCCGGGGTAGACTGAACAGACCAATCGGCTGCGGAGGCGGTTTTGATGGTCGTTTCCGGCAGGGTTATGGTCAGCCCGTCAGCGGTGAACGCCATGGTAAACGCCGCGCCGTCTTCCATAAGTCCTTTGATTGTTGCCAGTTTGGACGCTTCCGGCTTTTTCCACGCCTTGAGCGTAGAGTCTTTGGCGAGTTTGTTATAGTAATAATTGACGTATCCCGGTCGCTTTTCGTAAACCGCTTTTACAGCGTCCGGCAAGACGGGACCTTCGAGTTGCTTTTTAGCCTGTTCTTCGATTTTCTTTCTCTGTTCCGGCGGCAGGTTGGGCGGGAGTTTGGAAAGGTCGAACTTCTTTTTGGGCGAAACCTTTTCCATCAGTTCCGTTTCGCTGTGAACGCCGCTGAGACGAACGACGATGGTTTTCGGCTCGGACATCTCTTTCCCGCTCTTGTCCGGTTCGCGGTACTCAATCGGGACGCGCCACGATTTCGGGTACGTTCCCAAGGCGTTTTTGAACTCGTTGACTGTATAAATGCGTCGAGAGCCAAACTTGAGCAGGACGTCGTTTTCCCGCAAGCCCTGAACGTAGGCGTCAGAGCTTTCGAGAATGTCTTGAATAGCCGGTCTGCCGTTGGAGTCGGACTTGGCAAGCGCGCCCAAGGTGGAGTGGTCGCACCAAAGTCCGGCGCGAAGCTGAGGAATAAACCGCTTGATCTGGTTGATGGAAATGGCGTATCCGACGCCGACGTTGACGCGCCCACGCTTTTCAAACGAACAGCGGCCGTTGATCCCGATAACCTCGCCTTTGAGGTTGAACAGCGGTCCGCCGGAGTTGCCCGGGTTGACGGAAGCGTCCGTTTGGATGCAGTCGGCGTATTCCAACAGCGTGTCCGCCGGGTACTGATACCGATGAACGCCGGAAATCAAGCCGAACGAGACGGTTGGCTGAAAATCTTCCGCCAGCAGGAACGGGTTGCCCAGAACGAGCGCCCAGTCGCCCTGTCGAACCGTGTCGCTGTCTCCGAGGGGAGAACAGGGGAAATCGTTGCGTCCGAGAAGCTGAATCAGCGCGACGTCGCCCACCGGGTCGATGCCGACAACGACGGCGTCGTAGATTTTCCCGTCGTTCAACCCGACTTTAGCGTACGGACCGCACGGCTGAACGACGTGGTAGTTTGTCAAACAGAACCCGTCCGGGGTGAAAATGACGCCGGATCCGCCACCTTTGCCGTCGGATGAGAATATCGACGCGGCAGACGGCGCGATCTTTTCAATCACGGCGATTCGGGCGGCTTCGTTTTCGGCAACGTCGGAAACGGCGGGTTCGTCGCTCAATGCGATTGCTGTAAGTCCAATCCAAAACAGGAAAAAGTATTTTAGTGAAGCGTTCATGGATATAGGTTTAAAATAGGGTATTGATAAAAATCTATTTTTAATTATTATATTCATTGTTCAGGTTATGTCAATAATATAAGGACAAATCCAGGGATTAAAATAAAAATAATTTTTCAACCGATGAAAATGAGACAGCGTAGCTATATAATATATATATAAGAGTATACTTATTTAAAATAATATTCAATTCAAACAGCAAATTTTAGAGCAATGTCACTTTGTACCGTAACCGGGGCGACGGGGTTTATTGGTTCGCATCTGGTTAAAAAACTGCTGGAAAACGGAGAAACCGTTCGATGTCTGGTTCGAGCAAGCTCGAATCTTGACCGGCTTAACGGTTTGGACGTCGAATTGCGGCAAACAGACTTCAGCGACAGCGATTCTCTTAAACGCGGAATTCAGGGGTCTGATATTGTCTATCATTGCGCCGGGTGCATTGCTACAGTGCATAAAGAGGAAATGTTTCAGACCAACTGCGAGAACACCAAACGTCTGGCGCAGGCGTGTATGAATTCGGACTCCGCGCCGAAATTTATCTACGTGTCTTCTTTGGCGGCAGGCGGTCCGATGCCGGGCAAAGACGCGCCGCTGCGGGAAGAATGGATGACAGAAAATCCCGTTTCCATTTACGGCAAAAGCAAGCTGGCGGCTGAAATGGAACTGAGAAAGATCAGTCCCAATTTGCCGATTTCCGTTATTCGTCCCCCGATGGTTCTCGGACCCGACGACAAGAGCACTCTGAAGATGTTTCGGGCGATTCAGGATACCGGTTTCCATTGCTGTCCTGGCTGGGAACGAAAACATTATACGGTAGTCTTTTCTGACGACGTTGTTCAAACGCTTGTTTTGGCGGCGGAAAAAGGAACTCGCCTGACGGACTGTACAGAGTCTGGTAATCCGGAGAACTCGTATCAAAGCGGAATCTATTACGTCGCCCGGGATGAGAATCCGGAATACGGCGAGCTGGGCGAAATTATTGGCAAAAAGCTGGGGAGAAAATGGACAATCGCCTGGCATTTCGCCCGACCGGTTTTCTGGATGATTTGCACGGTTGCCGACGCTTATCATCGAATGTGCGGCCGCCCCTCAATTGTCAATCGAGACAAAGCCGCGGAAGCTCTTGCCGGAAACTGGATTTGTTCTGATAAAAAGGCGAAAAAAGAACTCGGATTTGTCGCGGACGGCGATTTATCCGGTCATTTAGACGCAATTATCGCCGATTTCCGCGCTCGCGGATTGCTGAAGTAATTAATTCGGAATGCGGAATTAGGAATTTTCGCAAGCGCTCATCTTCCCTATTCCCTATTCCCTATTCCCTATTCCCTACTTCCTACTTCCTACTTCCTACTTCCTACTTCCTATTTTCTATTTTCTGTTTTCAGCTGATTTCAAACGACTGTTCTGTCAAGTCGTCGAGAACGTCCATGTCTGGTTCCAAGCCCCAGCCGGGAGCGTCGGAAAGGCGAAACTGCAATCCGTCGTCCGTCTTTTCGAGTTCGTCTGCCGGGAAGAGCAGGGCGTCAAACCATTCGTTGGCGTCGAACCACGGAACGGGGAACCGAGTCGGCTGACTGCATCTGACAAGGTCGGCGCCTGATTGGTTGTGGGAATCTTCGAGTCCGGCTTGTTCGGAGTTATAACCTGAACCTTCTGCCTGTGCGGGGTCGCACCCGAATCCGAACATGCGATTGTTCGCCTGACTTGCCAGAGCGTACATCTGACGCTGCCCCAGCGGCGTTGTCAGCTCGCTCCAAACCCGGGCGCCGACGTTAAACTGCTTGCATTGAGCCAACTGCGATTTCGTTTTAATCCAGCCGCCGACTCGCTGCGGGTTGAATCCGTACAGGTCAGCTGCGCGCGCTTCAACTGCTAAACCAAGCATGTCCGGGTTGGAAAGCCCGTCGGTCATGCCAAAGGGAATTTTCAGCGCTTCGCACATTTGGGCGGAAAGCGACAAATTGTACTCCGAAAACGGCTGATTGTACAGAATCGGGCAGAAGTCCCGGAATCGATAGAGCATGTCGGAATGTTGTTCCGACAGCGCCCCGTCGAACGACAGGAAGAACATGCTTTCGCCCAGCGCAGACCAGAGCGCGTTGACCATCGAAAAATCCCAGCCGGGGCGAATTTTCAATTCAAAGAAATTGAACCCGTCTGTAACAGCTTTGGCAACCCTGTTATAAAACGCGTCGAAATCGTCTTCCTGATCATACGAGATGTAAACGTCCAGCGGCGGCAGTTGAGACGCTTTTGGAGCGGTAACGTCGAACCCGCCGGGCGTTTCCGGGTACAAGTACTGCACAGCCGACTTGCCGACGATCTTCGAGCAGGCGTCCAGCAGAGCGCATTCCAGCAGATACTTCGCCGAATTCGCGCCCTGGAATTTTGACCATTTCTCTGTCATTTCAGACGGCAGCGAGAACTCCTCGCCCAGCCACAGCTGCGCCAGCAGGGTTTGCGCCGTGAAAAAGACGTCTTCCGTCCATTCGTCGCTCAGACGCGGTTCAAGCGGGACGCTGACTTCCCCCCAGCCGCACTGGTCGTCAACCCAGACGCGCGCCAGAATACTCGACAAAGCCGTCTGTCGATACTGCGGCGGTCCGTACGGACGTTTAAGAGGAACGGTTATCTGATACAGCTCGATGGAATCCAGTTGCATGGCGTAGGGAATGGGAAATAGGGAGTAGGGAATAGGGCGTAGGGAATAGGGAATAGGGAGCAAGTTTCAAAAAAACTACTGCCTACTGCCTATTGCCTACTGCCTAGTTTTCGTGAAGTTCAACCAAGGTTTCGACCGGAATAGGCGCGAGTTTGGCGCGCCCGCCGAGGTCAACCAGTTCAATAACAAACGCGCATCCGACCGGCGTTCCACCAGCTTTTTCGATGAGCTTGCAAGCCGCTTCCGCCGTGCCGCCGATGGCGATAAGGTCGTCAACAATTGCAACGCGGGAACCGGCGGGAACGTCCGATTCGTGAACGTGGAGTTCGTTGGTTCCGTATTCCAGCTCGTACTGATAGGAAACCGTTTTTCCCGGCAGTTTGCCCGGCTTGCGGAGCAGAACGAATGGCAATCTCATCTTCAGAGCGATTACCGCGCCGAAAACAAATCCGCGCGCTTCCGCCGCTGCAATTACCGTCGGGTTCCAGGGTTTGATCTTTTCAATCAATTGATCGCACGTTTCCTCAAAAACGGCGGGGTCAAGCAGCAGAGAGGTAATGTCTCTGAACAGAATGCCAGGCTTGGGGAAATCCGGAATAATGCGAATGTGTTCTGCAATGTTCATAATACAATTAGTAATTAGTAATTAGTGATTAGTAATTGACGCGAAGCGTTCCACTAGAACCGCCGTCTCCGTAATATATATAATATTATACCGCAGATTTTGTGGAAAGGAAGGGGGGAATTAGAAATTAGCAATTATCAATTAGCAATTATCAATGAAAGGCGGTAACGGAGCGAACAACGTGAGCGAAGTTACGCTTAGGCGAGCCGGGAACGTGAGTTCCCGGGCTGGTATCAAACGTCTAATATAGATAGTTGGTTCTTGGTCGCATGCCCACGGGTTTACACCCGTGGCTCGCCTGACGTTTTTATAAACTACAGCGTTGGGAAAATATCCTCCAATGCAATATCGACCGGGTCTTTGGAAACCGGGGTCGGATCCGCCAGCGATTCGTCCCAGTCAAAGAGGGAGTCTTCGTCGTTCAGAACCGCCGCCTGAACGGACGTGAATTCTGAACCGGCGGACGGCTGCGGCTGGTCTTCTGTAACAACGCGTTCGATGGTAATTGTCGCGTTAAGCGCTGCGCTGTTCGAGGCGACAACCGGAACTATCTGCTCAACAACCGCAGATTCGACTTTAATCAATTCAACAGCGACTGGCTCGGCGGGTTGCGGAACCTCATCGACAACGACTGGAATTGGAGCGCTAATCGGTTCTGAAACAGCGCTTGCCGGCAGCGCCGCCGGAGCGGTTCCCATGCGTTCCTTCATTTTGGTTAAGAAGTTTGCCGGGAAGGAAATGTTCTTGCCGTTGGCGCGGCCGTAACCGAAGTTGGTCGCGAAGGTAATAAAGTCCTGAACGTCGATCAGGTTGGTTGAGTCGTAATCTTCGTACCAGGAATCGTTGGCTCTGTTCGGCTGACTTCCAAAGTACGTAGCGAACGAGATAAAGTCGCTGACGTCAATAGTGTTACTGTCGTCCACGTCGTAAATAACAGGCCAGACTTCCGTCGTTGTTTGTGTAACGTTCTGGTTGACAACGGAACCGCCTTTGGCGCGTCCGAGATTGTACGGCGAAACCGTAATTCCCGTAGTCGCGCATTCGCCGGTTTTGAACGCGTCGATTGCAACGCCCGCTCCGTTTTCCGTGGGCGCGAACTGGATTCGTCCCAGCAGAACTTTGTTTCCGTTGGCCCCCATGTCGTCGAGATTGGTTTGACCGGAGACGATAATCTGTCCGTTGACCAGAATCATGGAGAACGTCCCGTTGGCGCCGGAGAACGCTGGCGATGTTTGGTAAACAAACGCGCCGTCCTGCGTAACCGGGGCAAACAGGTTGGAGTCGTACGAAACAATCAGGTTGACTTCTCCAACGGAAGACGTATCCATTTCCGCCCAGAGTTCCAGATAGAAGTTTTGCCATTCGTTGATCCATTCTTCCGCGACAACTGTCTCGCTTTGTCCGTCGTCGCCGATGGAAGCGGAGGACGCGGTTGAAACGACTGCTGAAATCGACATCGACGCGTCGGTTTTGATAAACGGAATGACGTACTGGTTGTCAACGAGGTTTGCCAACGGTTTGCCGCTGACGCTGAGAATGACGTTGCCGTCCAGATTAAGATGGTACTCGGTTTCCATTGCCAGCTGGTCTGAACTGGTTACGGTTAACGTGTGAGTTGCATCGTCGTAGGCAAAGTGAAGGTCAGCCGGTTCCCAGGGAATGAACTCGTCCAACGGAGCGTAATACATCTCGAACGAGACGGCGTCTCGCCAGTGGGCGTTTCCTGACAAGACGACGTTTTCCTCAAATGTAACGTTGATCCGGAACTGGTCGTCGTTAATTGCAACCTGCGATGTAACGGCGATTGTTTCCAGAGGAATTGTGTAGTCAAGGACGTAGTCCGTCGCCATTGACAGCCCGTTGGTTGTAACGAAGTTCTCCTTTTTGAATACGATCTGAATATTTTCGTTCTTGTACGGGTAGGAATCCAAAAGTTCAATAGTAACGGTCTTTTTGTCCTGGCTGAGCGCGATGGACTTGATATTTATCTCTGCGCCGCTGCACAAAACCGTAACCGGACGCTGCGACAGATTAATCAAGTCCTGCCGAAGCGCGTCTGAGAACGTTACAGAAACGGTTTCGGTCTTGTAATCCAGCAGCGTTCCGTATTCCGGCGACGCGCTGACAACCTTCAATGCGGTGGTGTTGTCGATGCCTTGATTGGAAAGCCGCATGGAGTACTCTCCGGAGGTTTCGCCCGTATTGACCAGTCTGAAAACGTAGTCTCCCGACCCGAGCGAAGAACTGATTGACGCTCTCCAGCCGGTTGCCGTTGCTGTTAATGGAGCTTCCACTTCTCTCGTACTGTTAGCGCGGCGATAATACAGCTTGACGCTTGACAGGGTTGAAATGGGCGAAGCGTCTTTGTTAATAATGACGTTAATCGCTTTGGTCGCGTCGATGTAACAGGCGTACTCGTCGTCCGTATTGGCGGTGGCGTAGGTGAACACGACGCCGCTTCTGGGCGAGTCGAGTTCGTTTTCCGGGCGCTGTCCAACAGCTCCGACGGCTAACGCGTCGTTATCCAGAGCGAGGGACGTCCCGACAAACGCGCCCATCATGGTTTCCCCGGCTAAAACGTCCTGCTGAGGCGTCCACTGGTCAAACGCATTGAGTTCAAATACAGTCGCTTTGCCTGTGTACGGAAGCAGCGCTGTATTATTGACTTCAAACGAATAGTACATCGACCCGACGACGAGGCAGGAATCGTTCATCGCCAGCGCGGAACCGAACATCTCGCCGTCCTGGCTGCCAAAGAGCATGTCGCTATAGGTAATGGAGCCGTTTGAATACTTGTAAATATAGACGACGCCGTTAGAGTCATAGCCGCCGTACGACGCCTGCGGCGCGCTGACGAGAATGTAGTCTCCGTAAACGAGGACTTCAGAACCAAACGTCGCGTTGGCGCTGACTTCCAGCAAATTGTCTTCTGTAACGCTGGCGCTGTCCATCAAAGACAGCGTTTCCAGCTGTTCCCAGGAAGAGGACTGAGCGTTGTACTGATAAACGAAAGCCAAGCCGACGTTGTCTTTCCAGCCGGAGCCGGAAATGTATCCTGCGCTTTGCGGCGCGCCGACAACCATCAAATTGCTTCCCTGCTTTGTATTGACGCTTACGCTGGAACCGAATCCCTGAATGGTGTAATCGTCAATCGTGTTGACGTCGTTTTGCGTAATGGGCGAGTTCTGTTCCAGAACCCAGTTTCCGCGGGAGTCTTTGACGTAGAATCCAACCTGATTTGACGAGCCGATGAGGACTTTGGAATCGTTGATGACCTTGCAGTCCAGACCGTAAACCAGATTGGCGCCGAACTGTGACAGACTCGCCGTCTGCTGCCAGGTTCCGTTTTTGTATTCGTAAATGTACGCCTGACCGATAAGCCCGTCCAGGTCTTTAATGGGCGAGCAGACGACGGCAACGTTTCCTTTGATGGAAACTGCGTACCCGAGCTGGTCGCCTCCGGCTAAATCGTCCGGCGTGAGTTCCTGGAATTCCGTCCAGCCGGTTGCGCCTTTGGCGTAGATGGCGGCGTAACCGCTGCTGATTCCCTCCTGATTGGCGTAACGTCCGCCGACTATCATCCAGGAGCCGTCAACGTCAACCGACGACCCAAAGAACGCGCCGCGTCCGAGAACGTCTGAGTAAACAATGTCGGACAGAATGAACGTGTTTTCGTAACCGCTGAATTTGTCGAGCGACCCGGCAATCCAGGAATTGTTGTGAGCGATTACCGCCGCGCCGTCTTTGTCCTGATTGAACACCGTTCCGACGGCAGCCAGAAGTTCGTATTCTCCCGTTTGACCGGAAACGCGAATGGCATACGTACTGCCGCCATCCGCCGTTTCAACGAAGTTGAGAATGGAACTGCTGAAATCCTCCGTTTGCGTTCCGGACATAATCAGAGTGTTGTTGGAGTACAAACCCATTGTAACGCTGTTGTTGTCGTCCTTGGTCAAGTACAGGTTAATCCATTCGCCTTTTTGAAGGGTGAACGAGTACCAGTCGACGTCTGAATTGGACGCCAGATTCCCGCGAACGACCGCAGTGTCGTTTTGAAGGTTCAGCCCGACAATCGGTTCCGCCTTGGCGCTGGTATTGTTGTTGGTTCCAATCGGCTCCGTTTCTTTCTGACCGTTGAGGGACGCTGTGATTGTATAAGAGCCGCTTTGAGCGGTTGTATTTTTAACGACAACGCAGAAGTCTGATGTAACGCTTTGAGTAAATCCGTACTGCCATGCGCCGGAGGTCGTTTGACCGGAATACTCGGCTTCGAGAAGTTCTCCGGATTCGCTGTCGCCCTGATAAACGTACAGAGTTGGCTTTAATCCGTTTGTAGTTTCAACATAAACGTTGACAGTCGACCCGGCGGGAATGTTTTGTAACACGTAGGCGTCTGAATCGCCGACGTGCAAATACCCGCTTTGCGAGGTCTGAACGGACTGCTTTGTAAACGTTGAAGCGTAGTTGTTTGCCGTGTATCCAACGGTTTGAGCCGATGACCAGTCCGCGTAGAAATTGAGCGTATAGTCCTGAACGCCCGCTGCGGTTGAGCCGTCGAGCGGGTTGCCCGCCAGGTCGGCAAAGGCGCCGCTGGACGACTTCAAAACGAGCGTGTAGTAATCGTCCGGCAGGCTGGAAACGACAATGTTCAGTTTCTTTGTGACTTCGCTGTAGGTTGCTCTTTCGATATTGACGGTTCCGCATTTCGCGCCGGAAAGAGCCAAATCGTCTATGGTCGGGGCGGAAAGCAGGGCTTCGTTAAATGTAACAGTGATTGTTCTGGAACCCGCGCCGGTTGAAACGTTGTCAACGTGCGCGCCCTCGTGAACGGAGTCAATTAGAAGCGTTTGGACGATGTCGGCGCTTGTGTCAAGCGCGCGCCCGGCGGTGTCGGTCAGGGTTGTCCCTTGAGCAATTTTGACGTCGTATTTCCCGTTGACTGCGCCTCCGCCCGAGGGAACCGTCAAACGAACGGTTGACCCGTCCAGAATTTCGTAACCCGTCGCCGCAACCGCTTTGCCGTTGATGGTAATCTTGCCAGCCGACAGCGCTGTGCGCAGAGTGTCCAATTTGATTTGAGCGTTAAACGTCAAGTCAATTTTGGTCGTTTGAGATTTAATCCGGTTGTTGAACGTATTGGCAAATCCCGTCAGTTCAAACGCGCCGTCCAGATAAGGCGCCGCTGTTCTGGGGTATCCCAAATAATAGATGTATTCCCCGGAACGGTTGGCGGAGGCTTTGACTTCAGCCGTGTATTTGTCGGCAGGGAAAGTGGAGTCGCTGTAATATGACGTTCCGTTAGAGCTGGTAAACGCCATCGTCGCGCTGAGGTTGTTGGTGAATTCGCCGATTGCCGGGCTGGACGGTACGATAATTACCGTATTGAGCGTTCCCGCTTTGTCGAGCGTGAATCCGTACGTCTGAATTTCGCTCAGCGAGTTGAGAACGCAGGTTTCGTTCTCTCCCGTTTTCGCGAAGATCGCCCCGGAAGCGGGGGACGCGCTGACAATCGTCTGACCTCCAAACTGAGAAGTCGAAGCGTACTGCGTTGTGGTTCCGTCTGAATTGAGCAGATAAATCCAGACTTTTGACTCGGTTCTTTGCGAGTCCTTCCAGCCGGAAACGAGCAGCTGATTGTCGGCGAAATCCAACGACGTTCCGAAGTTTACCGCGCCGTTAGTTTGTGACGTAATCGAGCTGAGCGTTTTGAGCGCTTTCCCGTAACCGTTGATCTGATACAGGTAAACTGTTCCTGACCCTTGAGCGTTTGCTCTGTTGGGAGCGCTGATGGCAATAGCGTTTCCGTCAATGGCGACTTGCGAACCGAAGCCGTCGGAGTTTTCCAAAGCGGCGGGAGAAATGACGTTGGACTGCGCCCAGTGAACGCCGTCGTAATAATAGAGGAACGCCGCGCCGGTGTTGTAGATGAAGTCTTGCGGAGCGCCGACAATCATCCAGGCGCCGTCTATATCAATAGACGCTCCAAACGCCTCGCTGACTGAGGCGTCGTGAGAGCTGACGCTGTTGTCTTTTCCAGCTACGAGTCGCTGTGTAAACGTTGCGGAGCTGCCGGAAATCTGATACATATAGACGCTTCCGCAGACGCTGCCGTTATATATATCGTCTGTCGCGCCGACCGCAAGCCATCCGTTCGACAGGCAGACTTCCGATCCAAACAGCACGCCTTCTTTGGATGTGTAGTTCTCCGGATTAATAGTTTGAATCTTCGTCCAGGTTCCGTTTTCAGCGTCGAAAGCAAACAGTGAAACAGACCCGCACGCTATTTGCTTGTAGGAAGCGTTCGGCGCGCCAACGGCAAGCAGATTCCCCTTTAAGGACAAGGACTGACCGAAACCCGCTGACGAGTTTTCAGACCCGGAAAGCGTTGTGTACAACGTCCAGACGTTGTTCGTCCGCTTGTAAATCTGAACGTTTCCGTATTGAGAGCCGGACGTTTGCGAGCCAACCGCCGCCCAGTCGCCGTCTATGCTGACGCTGATGGGCGAACCCGTTGTCTGGGCGAGCGTTTGCATGTCGTCGTCTGTTACAGTTCCCGGCAGGTAAGTCGAATGTCCATAAACGTAGGTCTGTCCCAGATTGCTCTTAAATACGCTGGACTGCGACAACGTGTCGGACGTTACTGCGTCTGCCAGAACGCCGTTTTGAATGGCTGTCAGCTGGAATTCGCTGGTAACGTTTGAGACCTTAATAAAGTACGTTGCCGCAGAGCCGCCGACGTTGTAAATCGGGTCGATGACAATCAGCCCGCTTTCCGTTACGGTTCCAGCTGCAATTTGCGTATTGGCGGCGCAGCTTTGATTTGAATAAACGCCAATCTGAGCGCCCGCGTTAGAGCCGGGATTGAGAGCCGCGGAAAGGTACGATCCGCCTGCAACTTGAACTTTATAATAGTTGTACGAATTGGTATTGGTAAAAATGGAATTTCCAACAACGTTGGCAATATAGCTTATTGCGCGCGAGGAGTTGTCAGACGCAAACGTTGGGGAATACCAGACGGTTCCGTTTGACAGATCCTTTGGTGTAATGCTGGGGGAAATGTCCAGCATGCCGTTGAGAACGACGTAAATCGTATACCCGCCGGTAGTCGAGTCGGCGCCGGTTACGCTGATTGTGTATTCTGTATTGCTGGAATTCTTTGCAGAAAGTCCTTCAACCGCGACAGGGGCGCCGGCGCGTGCCGCAGTTCCGCTGCCGGAGGTTGACGTTCCGTTTTTAATGGTTACGGACGGCTTGAGCGTCGAGCCGCTGTGCGGAACGACGTACACGCTGAACATATTCCCTTTGTCGATTCGGATGCTGAACGTATCAATTTCGTTCTTTTGGGAAATTGCTCCGCTGACGCTTGTCTGATACATCAACGAGCCGTCTGTCATGCACGCCGTTGTGGCTGGAATGGAAATGGAACTGCTGGAATTGACGAAGAAGTTCCAGTTGGCGCTGTTGGGGGCGAGTTTGTTGCCCGCCATGTCGACGAAATCGTCTGACAGCTGAATTGTATACGTGTCGTCTCCGAGCTGCTGGTTGATTGTCAAAACAACGGTGTGAGCGTCCAAATTCAAAGCCAGGTCAAAGTCAATCGACGTTCCAACGGAATTGACTATGGACACGCCTCGTTTAACCGCCGCGGCGTTTTCCGGCAGGTTGATGTCGGAAGAAAAGACGAGCGTAGCTTCTGTAACGTTTCCTTGAGGAATGGCAACGGCAGATCCCATAAATTGAGAGCCGGAAACAACGGTTCCGTCAACGGTAAAGTGCGACGCGTTTGTCAGCGTCGGCGGCGTCGTATCGACGGTAAAGCTGAGCGCGTCTGAGGAAACGCTCGATCCGGTCAGGGACGTCAAACCGGAGAAAACGCATTGCAGCGTTCCTGTCATGGTGGAGAACGAGCTTGTCGAGATGGAAATGGTTTGACCGTCAACCATCGTACATGCGCTTGACGCCAGCGAGACGCTCTTGTTGTTGACGTTAAGCGTTGCCGCCGACAGAGACGAGTAGTCAATAACCTCGTTGAATCGGAAAATCAGCTCAGCTGGCATGGCGGAAATCGGCGTCGTGCCTGACGGAGAAACCAGCTGCGCTTTGAAGGCGTCTTTGGTGATGTTGTTTACCGACAGAGAATACGCTCCCGACGTCCCCGCGTCCGCTCCGATTCGTAAATAGTACGTTCCGGTTTCGTAACCGTCTGGCAGGTCGACAGAACCGGTTAAATACGCTCCGCCGATTGACTGCGTAAAGCTGATGGCGTCGGCGACGATATTGCCGGCGCTGTCCATCAAACAGACGTTCATATTGTTCAGCGCCAAACCGTACAACGGAGAAATCGTAATGGCAGCGTCTTCTCCCAGACGTTTGGTGATTTTGACCTTGTAATAATCGACGTCGCCCAAGCCGGTATAGGACTGAATGAGCTGGCTGGCGGAGTTGCCCGTCGCCGGAGAGCAGATGACGATTCTGTCGCCCGCTGTCAGAACTCGGCGGCCGAAATCTGTAACGCCCTCGGAATCGATTGTTCCTGTAACATTCCAGGACGTGTTTCTGCTGGAGAATTCCATGACGTAAACGGCGCACGCCATTCCCGGCGCGCCGACAACCAGACGCGTGTCTGATAAATCGACGGACGAGCCAAACTGTCCAACGAATCCGCTGGGCTGATAAAGCGTATCCGTCCAGTTCCACTGTCCGGTTTCGTCCTGTTTATACAGACCAACGATGCCTTTAACCGTTCCGTTGTTGTATCCGGGACAGCCGATTGCCAGTCTGCCGTTGTCGAGCGAGACGCTGAACCCGAATCGCATGTCGTTGGGTGTAACAGAGGAACTGCCCGGCTTGGATTGCACGGAATCCAGCGTCAGCGTTTGCGTTTGCGTCCAGGTGGAACCGCGCAGAGCGTAAACGAACGCTATGCCGTCCGCCTGCAGCGTTCCGTCTGTAGATTCGTACGGGGAAGCGATTACCAGCGAGCGCCCGTCGCAATCCATGGCGTAGCCGAACTGAGCGAAGTTGACGGAACTTTCGCTGACCAGTTTCTGAACGAATTCCCAGTTGTTGGAGTTATTGAGCCGATAAACGTAAACCGCGCCGGAGGTTGTTGAACTGCCCTGGTCGTAGGTTGCTGATACGAACAGCCAATCTTCGCAAACTAAAACGTTGGAGCCGAACTGAGCGCCGGTAATTACGTTAGGCGAAGTCAGCCGCTGGGTTGTTTTGGTCTTTGTATTGTAGACGTAAGCCGAACCGCTCTGAACGCTGTTGACAGTGTCACTCGGCGCGCCGGCGACAATCCAGTTCCCGCTGATGGAAAGACTCGCGCCAAATTGACCGCTTGAAGCGCATTGAGTCGGCTTTGCCCAGGAGCCGATTTGCGTCCAGCCGCCGTTTGTCGCGTTGGGAACGTACATGTACACCGCAGACGAGGTCGCTTTGGGCGTGGATGCGATGAGCATGCTGGAATTGGAATCGTAGGCAGCGGCGGAACCGAACCCGGTACTTGCCGTTTGAGTGGTATTAACGGCGCTGGGGCTGAATTCGCTGGCTGTCCCGGAAATCGTTCCGTAGATTTTTCCGTTGGAATTGACAATGTCCAGAGCCGTTGCAATAGAGTTGTCGGTTTCCGTTTCTTGGAGCTGGGATTGCAAAAAGACGGAATTGTATAGTAGCCGTCTCCCACATAAGAGGCTTCTGCAATTTTGGACGACCCGCGATAAAGTTCTACAACGGCGTTTTGGCTTTCCGGAGCGTAAAGCTGAACGCTGCCGTACGTTCCTTTTGCCATGGTGAACGAGTACGAGTTTGTCGTTGTAACGGAGGCTTTGTCAAACGTCCCGGTGAGCGTTGAAACTTCCGCTATTTTGCCCAATGTGCATTGATACTTATAGATTCGAATGGTCTGCGCTTCAGATATGTTGGCTGTTCGAGTAATAACCAGCGTTGCGTTTGTTCCCCCATACTGAACCATGCTGTTAAAACTGATAGTGTCGCCGTCAATGACGCCGGTAGCAATTACGTTGTTGCTGGCGTCAACGACTTTAGCGGTAACATTGCTGGACGCAACCGCTCCCGGCGTGTTGAACTTGACTTTGAGGTTAATCTCGTACGGCGTTGTTGACGTGTTTGCTCCAAACGTGAAATTGAAGGTGTAAGTTCGCGATCCTGAAGCAAAGGTTTCAACAGGTTCCTGATGGCTTTCAGCTCCTGACGGGCTGTAAACGGGTTCGAAAGTACTTTCGATGGATTGCGACGCTTCCAATGCGATTGCCGGGTCAACAATGAGAGTTGAATCGACGGTCAGCAGAACTCTGCTTTCCAACGCCTCAACAGACATGGAACGTTCCAGACGGGACGCCGCCTTGCGAGCCTTCTCCTTGCTGGTCGTTCCAAACAGTTCTTCTAATCCCCAAAGATTTCGGTAATTTGATTTTTGCATAATTGTCTAAATCGGTTTGTATGGCTATAGCGCTGGTAAGGTTTTGTACTCTTTCAAATAATTTGGAGTCAAAATCCCTGCGTTTTGTTCCATATATTTTTATAATAATATATTATCTTATCGTCTGAAATTCCAAATTCCTGCATAAGAATGCTTTCAATTCTTAATAGTGTGGCTTTAATGATTATTCAAAACGATATTGTGTTAAAATAGAATGTATGAATAAAATATAATAATAGAGCAGGGCGATAGTAATGAGATTTGCCTTTGTCGTTAAGATTTTTAACTAAATTGCCGATTTGTCCAATATTATGAATAACGATATGAAACAATTCGTAATTGACGTTGTCAAAGAGGCTTCAAAGCTGGCTTTGGCGGTTCAGCAGGAAATGGTTACTCCAACTACGGTTGAGAAATCTGATAAGTCCCCGGTAACGGTCTGCGATTTGGCGATTCAGGCGCTGGTTTCTCGCCGTCTGGCGGAACAGTTCCCCAACGACGCCCTGGTTGGCGAGGAGTCGAACGACGTCTTTGCCGACGAAGCGGGACAAAAACTGCTCGATCAGGTAACTGGATTCGTCCAGCGTTTTGAACCGTCTGAAAACCGGACGTCTGTCGCTTCGTGGATAGAACGCGGTCGAGACGAAGGCGACGAAAATCGCTACTGGGTTCTCGACCCGGTTGACGGCACGAAAGGGTTCCTGCGCCGTCAGCAGTACGCGATCGCTCTTGGCTTGACGATTGACAAAACGCCGGTCTTGGGCGCCTTGGGATGCCCTTGCTGGCCCCGTGGCGGGGAGCCAGCGCGCGCTCCCGCGCGAGAGACAATAACCGCTCCCGTTGGTCGCTTAGATTCTTCTTGCAACTCGGAGGGAACTGTCTATTTCGCCTCTCAGGGGGAAGGCGCGTTCTCCATCCCGCTGCACGGAACGGACTTGACGCCGATTCACGTCTCGGACGTTTCCGACGCCTCGCTGGCACGCGTACTGCGATCGGTCGAAAAGGGACATACCAACGTCGGGCAGATTGACTATATTGTCGAAAAGCTCAACATCAAGACGGATCCCGTAAGTATAGACTCTCAAGTGAAATACGGCGTTTTGGCGTCCGGCGGAGCGGAGATTCTGCTTCGGCTTATTTCTCCCAAAATGCCCAACTACAAAGAGAAAATCTGGGATCAGTGCGCGGGCGTGGTTGTGCTTCAGGAAGCGGGCGGAATAGTTTCCGACCTGGACGGCAAACCGCTGGACTTCACTCACGGTCGGACGCTGGCGGAAAACCGGGGCGTCTGCGCGACCAACGGCAAGATTCATTCCGCCGTTCTGGACGCCATCGCCGCCGTCGGCGCGTAGCGCTTATGAGCCCAAAATATTCCAGACAGCCTTCATTGCGGTTCTGACTCAAAGTAGAATCAGAACCGTTATTTTTTCGGGACGCAAATACGGAATCCGACTTTGACGTCGCGGCTGTCGATGGCTCTGTAATCGCGAACGCTGCAAAAATCAGAGATCTTAAGCTGTTCCAGGTAGCTGCCGCCGCGAATCGTTTTCAATGGCTTTTGAGAATTCTCAGCAGGCGTTTTTGATTTGTCAAGAGATTTATACTCGTTGGAGCACCATTCTTTTACGTTTCCTGGCATGTCGTAAATGCCCCACGAATTGGGCGATTTGCTTCGAGCCAAAGCTGGAACGGTTAGGAAATCTTCAAAAGAAACCGCTTGTTGAGCGCAAGTCTCGGAAGATTCAGCGCCGCCGGCGCGGCAGGCGTATTCCCATTGTTCTTCAGAAAGCAATTCAACGTTAACTTTCAGTTTTTTGGCGAGCTGCTTGCAAAACTCCTGAGCGTCCAACCAGCTGACGTTTCTTACCGGCGAGTTTTCGGGACTGTTCAAGATGTGAATAGCGTTATTTGCTGGACTGTTTGGCATGACGGCAAACCACATCTTTTGAGTTACTTCGCAGTCCAGCGTCCAAAAGCCGTGAGGAATGGTTATTTTTTGCGGCGGAGAATTTGTATTGACTTTCGGGTTCCATGTCAATTCAAAATACAGGTTATAGTGAAGCGTCTCCTGATCAATGCTCAGCGTCGGCGAGTTCGGATTGTTGATGGATTTTTCCTGTAGATTTTTAATACGGTTTTCAAAATCTGCAATCGTATCATCCGGGAGCAGACGATTTCGTTTTGCGATATCCATCAGCTGCTCAATTGTCATGTCCTTTGAGATGACAATGCCGTCGTTTCCCATGAGGAACGACCCCGGCGGACACCATCGAAAGACGTATTCAACGCCGTCTACAACGCGAACGAGCTTTTCTCCCGCCTGCTTTCCAATGGGGAAATCTGCTATAACGTCCTGAACTGGAGTCTCGGTTTTAACGGCTGGAACCGAAACGTTTGCGGAATTGTCGCCTGAATTAACCAGGTCAGTTGGTTTAGAGTTAAACGCCCATGCGGCAAGAGCGGCAAGAACAATCGTTCCGGCAAGAGCCATCGTGAAAGGCTTTCGGAAAGAGTTTGGCTTGAGCGCTTCAATGACTTCCGCCATGGAAGAATAGCGTTTCGCCGCGTCCTTTGCCGTCATTCGATTTAATACGTTTTGAATGTGAGCGGGAACGCCTTTTCTGAATTGTGAAAGGGGAGGAAGACTGAGCGTGCGTTGAGCTTCCATTTTCTTTTCCGAGGAAGAATAATCTTTCCCGCCGAAGGGGACGACCCCGGTTAGAATATAAAACAGCGTACAGCCCAGAGAATAAATATCCGATCTCGGGTCTGCAATTCCGGATTGAGAGCATTGTTCTGGCGGCATAAAATCTGGCGTTCCAACAATTTGAACGCCGTCGGCATCGCGCGCCATTGCAATTGCCAGACCCAAATCCAGGACTTTTACGGTTTTATCAGGAGTAATCCAGAGATTTCCCGGTTTGACGTCTCGATGAATAAACCCTTTTTCATGAGCGTACATCAGCCCGCGCGCCGCCTGAGCGATAATTTCAACCGCTTCGTCAACCGACAGCGGCTGTCCCAGCTCAATTCGATGTCGAACATACTGATGAACCGAGTTCCCGTCGAGGTATTCCATGACCATATACGGACGCCCTTCAAATTGCCCGGCATTGTAAACGGAAACGATGTTTGAACTTTGCAATTTCGCCGTCGATTCAATTTCCGTCTGAAATCGCGTCAGCGCTTGAGGGTTGAGAATGAGCCTGGAACGAACGAATTTAATCGCCTCCCGCCGTTTGAGAGCCAGATTCTCCGCTTCGTAGACGTCTCCCATTCCGCCTCGCCCCAGAAAGCGAATCAGGCAGTACTGCCCAATCGTCAAGGGCATTTGAAGCGGCGCGTCGTTGTCGGCGGCTTGATGCAGCTTTTGCATCAAGCTGGAGACTTCAGTCTGAAACGGCAGGGCGTCCGGGATGTCCATAATCGTATGCGGTTAAAATAAGTTGCGTTTCGAAAAACGTTACTCGTCTTGTTCTGATATGTCCACGTCGTTTAGTTCGCCAAAATACTCTTGAAGGTAAGTATTGATCCGCTTTCGAATCTGCCGAACGTTTGAAGGCGTCAGATTCATCATCTCTGCAACGTGAACCGCTTTTTTGCGTTCAAAGGTCAGCTGATAGTAGATGTCAATGTCGCGTTTGGAAAAATGAGTTCCCAAAACCCGCATGAGGTCTTGAAGGTAAATGGCGTCTTCGTTAAGGTTTTCCAGATCAGACGCGGAAATCTCGCTTCGTTCTTTCTGCTCCTGTTTAATCAGGGCTTCCAAAACAGAAGAGTGAGGATCGGCGACTTCTAGGGCGTCCGGATTGTACCCGGCGTTGGTTGTCTGTTCCGCCTGATGTTTTCTTTGCAGATTGTTAATGTGGTTTTCAACAATGACGTGAAGCCAGTTGCGGAACTTGTCGGTTGGCTTGGTTTTGTGGAAAGAGTCAATGGATTCCATAACGCGAATGCAGACGTCGCAGATGATCTCCTGTCGAACGGCTCGGTTTGTAATGCCGCGGCGATAGCACCAGAAGCTGATAAGCCGTCCATAGAGCATAATAAAACGTTCCCAGGCAATCTGCTCTCGATTGCGGAGTTCTTTTAAAAAGGACGACGGCGTCGGCTGATTGAAGTCGATAGAGTTTGACGGGGAATCGGAATCAGGAGTCATTGTAGTTGCAAAGTTAAGGTAAAAAATTAAGGTTCATCCGGTAACTGCGTACCTAACGGTTTTGAGCAGGACAGTCCGTTCACGGATTTGACGGATTAAACGGATTTTCACCGATTGAATTGTTGACAATTCATTGTTCATTCGTGAATCATTGAATTATAATCACGAAA
>CACXSS010000035.1 GCA_902770245.1 uncultured Planctomycetota bacterium
ATAACAGCGGTGTCGCCGACTTTCAAATACGGCGCAGCGTTGGGGTTGGCGGCGGCGTAGAACGTGCCGACCATGGGGCTGTTGATCGTCTTGATAGCCGGGTCGTCTTTCGCTTCAGCTGGCGCGGAAGCAGGAGCTGCCGGGGCAGCCGCCGGAGCAGGGGCGGGAGCCGCTGCGACTGGAGCTGCCGGAATCGCGACGACTTCTCCGCCGCGCTTGAGTTTGAGCTGCGTTGTACCCTGGCTGAGTTCCAGTTCGTTCAAATCGTACTGCTTCATCAACGACAGAAGCTGTTCCAGATTTTCAGCGTCAAAAATGTTTACGTTTGATTTTTCCATGGATGATTCCTTAAATTTTTTAGCCATAGACGTTTTACTAATTGTATATCATATCTTCCAATCGGTTTGACAGCGCTGAGGTGATAACCTCGCAGCCGTTTTTCGTAACCAGAATATCGTCTTCGATTCGGATTCCGCCCCAGTCCTGGAGGTAAATGCCCGGTTCGACCGTGATAACCATGCCCGGCTTGAGGACAGTGTCGTCTTTGGGTGAGAACGATGGGGATTCGTGAATGTCCAGCCCGACGCTGTGCCCCAATCCGTGACCAAAGTATTTGCCGTATCCGGCTTTTGCAATGAAATCTCGCGCGACAGCGTCGATTTCGCTGCATTTGACGCCCGGCTTAACCGCGGCAATTGCCGCCTGTTGGGCGTCGTAAACGATAGAATAAACCTTTTTGAACTTGGGCGACAGTTTGCCGGTAATCGACGACCGGGTTAAGTCGGACTTGTACCCGTTGACGTCGGCGCCCCAGTCGATTAAAAGCTGGTCGGACTCTTCGATTCTGAAATTGCCGGGAACGGCGTGGGGCAACGCGGCGCGCGATCCAATGCCGACGATGGTCGGGAACGCTGCCTTGCGGGCGCCCAGCTTTCGCATCGTGTATTCCAGTTCCAAAGCCGCGTCCCGTTCCGTCATTTTGGGCGTCAGCGTTGCAATCAAAGCGCGGTACGCCTTTTGAGCGACGACGACCGCCTGACGAAGCTGTTCCAGCTCGAACTTGTCTTTTACAGCGCGAAGGGCTTCTACCTGACCGGAAACGGGAACGACGTCGATATCGAAATCGCCCAGGAGCTTTTTGAATGTATTAAACAGAGCGTAGGTCATGCCGTCGCCTTCAATTCCAAGCCGGAACTTTTTGTTCTCGCCGGCATGGTTGGCAATCGCCTGACGAACGAGCGACAAAAGACTGGTTTTGTTGTCGCGAATTAACGCCGTGATTTCCGGGGCTTCTTCCGAAAGCTGGATTGTGTATCGGGAATCGCTGAGAAGAAACGCTTTGTCTGCAAAGACGAGCAAATATGTGCTGTCTCCGGTAAACCCGGATAAATACGTAACGTTGGTTTCTTTAACGATCAGCAGCGCGTCCGCCTTGAACGAGGAACTGCTGATTCTTTTCTGTAAACGCGCCAGGCGCGCTTGCGTGTATTCTGACATAATATAATCCTTCTATTTCCCCAAATAGACAATAATCTATATCGCCAATCTGAGGGAAAACCTATAATTCTTTTCAATATATATTATAGCAAAAAAAATAATTTTTGCAAGGCGGAACGAGAGGGGAGCTGTTTTCTTCTGCTAAAACAGTGGAAAATCAGTTAGAAATTAGGAGTGAGGAGGGAGGAGTTGTTTAATTCGGAATGCGGAATTACGCAAGCGACCATCGGGAGCGGAATTACGCTTAGGCGAGCCACGGGTGTAAACCCGTGGGCGTGAGCGAAGCGAACGTTGCAGCGAACCAAACGGGTTGCGTAAGCGCCCGTTAAAAACTCACGCGGAGCCGCGGAGGTGCGGAGGATGTTCGCGAAGTTTTAAAGATAACTTCGCAGACGTCTCTGGGATGTCTCTGGGAGGATTCTGGGAGCGGCTGGGAGGACTCTGGGAAATTCAAACTCTTCCCAGCAATTCCCAGATAATTCCCAGCAATTCCCAGATAATTCCCAGTTTTTCTTTTGTGCCGTCTTCTCGCTGCCGCCTCTTGCATTTCATTTTCGTTTCTTGTACAATAAAGAGAACTAAAAGTCCCGGACGGCTTTACGTACGATTTCTTTCGCGCGTGGATTGAAACACGTGGGGGCACGAACAAATGGGCGGTCCATATATGTCTCACGCTTCCAGCGTGCGTGGGTTGAAACATGCCTCGGGAACAAATTGAATATGCAATGTCGACTCTCTTAGTCAGAGGGTACGTGGATTGAAACAACTATGACGGTGGGGCGTAAGCGAAAAATCTTGCCGCGCAATTACTTTTAATTCAAAAGGGACGTTTGGGGATATGAGATGCAAACAAAAAAGAATAATCGTTCTCCTATCGACAGACTAATAGACGGTATAGAGTTACTGCCGGTCTCAGTACGGTTATTAATTGCCATTGGGTTGGCGTTAGTCCATTTTCTGTTCGTCTTTTATGATTCGCAATTCGGACAGGGGCAGTTTCTTACTCCGGAAACGACAATTCAAGAGTTGTTTATAATTCGAGTTATTCGTTCGCCGCTGTTGTTTTTATACAGTTCATCTTTCCTCGCAGCGGAATCAATTATAAGTATATTGTTATACGCGTTGGCGCTGTTCGTATGGTTGCTTTTTTGGATATTACCCGGTAAAACAACTTTTTATATTACAATTGGCGTTCTGATTTCCTGTTTGTTACTATTAGAGATATTCACGCAAATTGGTTGTATGGGAGCGGGCTGTTAAATTGCAACAATAGAAAACTCGACCGCTGAATATCTGTTTTTGTTTTCCCCTCGTCCCCGGCTTGTAATTTGCCAAGGAATGGGATATACTAAGCGTATGGATAGTTTCCAACAGGTTTACATGAAAGGCTTGAGCGTTACAGAGGTTTAAAGTCATGGCTGGACGAAAGAGCAAAATTATAGAAGCGATTCTGATTGTTGTCGGGATTGCTGTTATCGGCGCATTTGTTTCAAGTATTGCTATAAGCAGTTACAGATACAGAAAAGAGTTTCGAGAAAACGTCGCGGCTGGCTCTCTTGAAAATTTAGTCAATAAAAACACGCCTCATTATGACGTGTATTTATTTCAGTCTGGCGAAGAAACCTGTATTTGCTGGATTCGTCCGGTTCCGAGACCGCTGCCGGGACTTATATCCGGACCGTCATGTTACATATTCGACCGGGGCGGAAAACTGATTGACTCCTGTTTTGATATCGGAGAGGATCCCTATTTTTGTAAAAAATGGCTACAGTTCCCCAAACTGGAACAGGTGTCAGAACCCAAGATTTTATTGGAGAACCTGTAAATGCAATTCATATTCGTCCCGGGATTAGGAGCCGATTCCAGAATATTCGAAAAAGAATTGTCCTCCCTGCCGGACAGCGCTGCGATTGATTGGATTGAACCGCTGCCTGTGGAACGGCTGGAGGAGTACGCCAAGCGGCTTGTTCAAACCGTTACGCCGTCGTCTCGATGTATAGTTGTTGGTCTTTCTTTTGGCGGCATGCTTGCTCCATATATTGCCAAAGAGATTCAGGCGGAACGCTGCATTCTGCTTTCCTCCGTAAAAAGCGGCAAGGAGTTTCCTCGCTGGTATAGACTTGGGTATCCTCTTTTCGTTTACTTTACCTGGATTGCGTATGTCTTGATTCTATTGAGCAAACTGGCGGCGCTGATCGCACTGTTGGCGGTTCCGACGAAATATAAAACGGTTTTTCATCAGTTTCTGCAGTCGCCAACGTGGCGCATGGTTTCGTTTATGAAAATGATGTTCGTCTGGGCGTATGACGCGTCAAACCGGAACGAGGAGCCGTTTCCCGCCATAACCCAAATTCACGGAGCCAACGACTGGATAATTCCCGCAAAGAATACGAATGCGGATTTAATTATTCCCCAAGCGGGACATCTGTTGTTACTGACTCATACGGAAGAATTGCTCAACGCGTTATTAGACGCGGCGAAAGAGTAAGCATTGCCTCGCCGCCCGCGAGGTGTGTATAACAAACCGCCGCAGCCAACAACCATTCTGGATCGCGGACGTCAGTCCGCCGAAGAAAATTAAACCACAAAGAACACAAAGAACACAAAGAAACAATCGGGGGCGCGCTTTGCGGCGGAAGCCTCCAAGAATCTTTTGAACGCGGAAAGCCTGTCCGACCTGCTGGATCGCGGCTGTTTCAGCCGCCGAAGAAAAATCTCACGCGGAGCCGCAGAGGTGCGGAGGAAGTTCGCGAAGAGCGCAAAGAAATGAAAGGCGGTAATGGAGTTCGCGAAGCGAACGGAATTACGCAGTTCGCCGAAGGCGAACCAAACGCCGAGATGTGTGCATAACAAATCGCCGCAGCCGAAAACCATTCCGGGTCGCGGACGAAGTCCGCCGAAGAAAGCCTCACGCAAAGTTCGCGAAGTTTTTTATTGGTGAACGCTTTGCGGCAGAAGCCTCCAAGAATCTTTTGAACGCGGAAAGTCTGTTCGACCCGCTGGATCGCGGCTGTCTCAGCCGCCGAAGCTTCTCTGACCTGTAGACTTCAGTTCGGAAAGAGGCGCTTCAGAGAGTATTCAAATATATTATTCAAAACGTACAGAAATCGATAGGTCTTGATAGCTAATTTCAAGATGTTCAAGATTTTTGGGGAGGGATATTAAGTCCCCCTTTTATATTTATAGTTTTAAATTAGAATAATAAAAGAGTAAACTGTGGTTGCTTGGTTAGATAATAAAACTAAAGGGATTTTACAATGGATTTTTTATGTGAGTTGTTTTGTTCTTTAATCTCAAATTTCTTCTTAATTGCATTGGGAGAACTAATTTGGGACAGCGATAAGTCTTCGACAGGTTTTGGAATCTGGTTTGTCAGAATTACGATTGCAATAGCGATTATCCTTTTAATTGTTATTCTTGTCTATTCTTTAATTAGGATTTAATTTAAACATTCAGTCCAGTCTAAACTACTATAATCGTAATATAATCAATCCGTGTAAATCTGTATTTTTCCGGGAGCTTACGCAACCCGGCTCGCCTAATCGTTACAGTATCTTTTTCTCTCGCCCTCTGTTAGAGGGCAAGAGAAAAAGAGTATTTGACGAAGTTTATATTATTATTCTCTTATTCCGTGGGTTAAAACCCACGGCTAGAAACATTGAACCGCTACGCGGTTCTTTGCGGACTTCGTCCGCCTTGAAAAAACTTTCGGTCGCCAGCAAGCTGACGACCTTTTAGGGAAGTTTTTTCAAGTTTATTTAGAGGGGAAAACCTTTTTTGAAAAAAAGGTTCTTCCCCTCAAACTCCCCTTTCCAAAAAACTTTAGCAAGGAAAGATTTTTGGGTAAGAACGTCGTTAACCAATCCGCGAAAATCTGTCTAATCCGTAAAATCCGTGTGCGGACTGACCCGCCCATAACCAACGCCTCGCCGACCCTCTTGCAATTCATTTTCGTTTCTTGTACAATAAAGAAAACTAAACGTCCCGGACGGCTTTACGTCCAAGTTTTTTTCGGTCTTGAACAACCCCTAATATTCAACTGCCATGACAACGCGACGACAATTCCTCCAAGCCAGCTCAGCAGGGCTGGTCGGGCTGGCGATGACCAGTTCCAATGCGAAATCCAACGATTATCTTTCTCAACCGCAGGCGAAAGTTCCTCATTCGATGGGCGCGGACTCGCCGGACGCTCAGCTGTGGGCGAAAGAGGGCAAGCCGATCAAAGCGGCTCTGATTGGCTGCGGATGGTACGGAAAGAGCGACCTGTTCCGTCTGATTCAGTGCGGGGGCGAGAAGGTGGAAGTCGTCGCTCTGTGCGACGTCGACGCTCAGCGGCTGACCGAGGCGGGAACGCTCGTGGCGCAGCGTCAGGCGTCCGGCGCGACGCCCCGGCTGTACAAGGATTACCGCGATTTGCTGTCCAAAGAGACGCTTGACGTCTGCCTGGTCGGGACGCCGGATCACTGGCACGCTTTGCCGATGATCGCCGCCTGCGAAGCCGGGTGCGACGTCTACGTCCAAAAGCCCATTTCCGTTGACGTCGTCGAGGCGAAAGCCATGCTCAACGCCGCGCGCAAGCACAACCGCGTCGTTCAGGTCGGAATGCAGCGCCGCAGCACGCCGATTCTCTGTGACGCCAAAAAGAAGTATTTCGATTCCGGCGAGATCGGGAAAGTCGCCATGGTCAACGTGTTCGACACGTATTCCCGAGGCGTCAGCAAACTTCAGCCCGAGCCGGTTCCGCCGGAACTGGACTACGAAATGTGGGTCGGACCGGCGCCGATGCGTCCGTTTTTCAACATGCAGCAGGTGCGACGCTGGCGAGCGTTTATGGAATACGGCAACGGCACGATCGGGGACATGGGCGTTCACATGTTCGACATGGCGCGCTGGCTGCTCAACCTTCGCTGGCCGAGCAAAATCGTTTCCGCCGGCGGGATTTACGTTCAGAAAGACGGCGATCAAACCTATTTCGACACGCAAAAGAGCCTGTTCTTCTACGACGACCTTGTAATGGAATGGTCGCACAAACACTGGAGCGAGCCGACTGACCCGCGCATCGGCTGGGGCGCGGAAATGTTCGGCGAACGCGGCACGTTCAAAGGCGGTTCGATGGCGTACGACTGGAAGCCGCGCGGAAAGGGCGTTACACAAGTCGATTCCGTTTTGGAATACGAAGCGTACCCGTCCGACGAAACGGAACCGGGTCTGGAACGGCGCAACGCCGGCGCCAACCGCGCTCACATGTGGAACTTCCTCGCCAGAACCGTTGACCGTCAGCGACCCGTTTCCGATATTGAAGAAGGATACATCTCAACCGCGTGCTGTATTCTGGCGAACATTTCGACGGAACTCAACGGCGAGGTCTTGGAATTCGACCCGGACGCCTGCGTCGTCAAAGGCAACGACAAAGCGACCGATAAACTCCGACGCCCGTACCGCGCCCCGTGGAAACACCCGGAAATATAATGCGGAATTCGGAATTCGGAATGCGTAATTACGCTTCGCGCTCGTCGTTGGTTATGAGCGGGTCAGCCCGCACACGGATTTTACGGATTAGACGGATTTTCACCGATTGGTAAATTGTCGTTCTTACCTTTTTCTCTCCCCTTGCTAAAGTTTTTTGGAAAGGGGAGTTTGAGGGGAAGAACCTTTTTTTCAAAAAAGGTTTTCCCCTCTTAATTAAACTTGAAAAAACTTCCCTAAAAAGGAAGCCAGCTTGCTGGCGACCGAAAGTTTTTTCAAGTCGGCGAGGCGCCGCCAACCGAAGAATTTAAGCCGCAAAGAACGCAGAGAACGCAAAGGATTGGAAGACGGTAATGGAGCGATAATTTAGACGAGCCACGGGTGTTAACCCGTGGGTGTGAGCGAAGCGAACGTAATTACGCATTCGCCGTTAGGCGAACAAAACGCCGCGAGGTGTGCATACCAAACCGACGCAGCCGAAAACCTCCCCCGGATGGACTCCGCTCTCGGAGTCCTTCTTGACGGCGCCGCCGTCAAGAAAATGCGGAAGCCTCCAAAAAACTCGAGAACGTGGAAAGCCGCTTCGTCCTGCTGGTTCGCGGACGCATCGTCCGCCTTGTTATTTAAACTGTAAAGAAAAAACGATTGCAATTTGACCTATGAAAAAGCGTTATTCCTTATTGACCGTCTTTATTGTACTAATGAGTCTTGCCGTCGTTTGTTACGGTTCAGAGAGTAATACATACATTCCGTCGTCGATAAAAAAATCGCAGGAACTTTTTGGTAAAAGCTATGTCGAACGTTTTGAACGAATGTTTCAAACCGGAGAGTTTAATCTTTCGTTCAGTACCCCCTCGTATCAAAGGGCAACCATTCTTCACTATGCCGCATTAACCGGCGACTTAAATCGGGTTAAAGAGCTTGTAAAACGCGGAGCTGTCCTCAATTCAAAATACAATTGCCAAAAAACCGTTTTGCATTACGCCGCCGAAAGCGGCAATCTGGAACTGGTTCAGTGGCTGGTTGAACAGGGCGCTAACGCCAATACAAAAGCCTGTGCCACAACCGTCTTGCATTACGCCGCCCTAAGCGGGAATTTGGAACTGGTTCAATGGCTCGTTGAACGGGGCGCTGACCTCAATGCAAAGAGGGTCTTGCATTACGCAGCTCAAAGCGGAAATTTGAAACTGGTTCAATGGCTCGTTGAGCAGGGATTGAACATTAACGCAATAAATCGCAACGGAGAAAGCCCCTTGCATTTCGCCGCCCAAAGCGGTTCGTTGGAACTGGTTCAATGGCTTGTCAAAAACGGCGCGTACGTCAACTTAAAACACTTATATTATGGAACGGGCGTCTTGCATTACGCCGCTCAAAGCGGTTCGCTGAAATTGACGATGTGGCTGGCTTTGTATGGTTTGGACGTCAACGCTAAAGACTATTATAAAAGAAACGCCTTGCATTATGCAGCCATGAGCGGGAATTTGGAATTGGTTCAATGGCTTGCGTCGTTGGGCTTGGAAGTCAACGCCAACACGTTGCATCTAGCCGCTAAAAAAGGGAATCTGGATGTTGTTCAATGGCTGGTCAAAAACGGAGCTGATATTAATGCAATCGGCGACAATGGAATGACAGCCTTGCATTTTGCCGCTCAGAGCGGTAATCTGAAACTGGTTCAATGGCTCGTTGAGCAGGGGTTAGACGTCAAAGACGTTGCAAATGGGGGCATTACCGCTTTGAATTACGCCATTGGAAGCGGCAGTCTGGAACTGGTTCAGTGGCTCGTTGAACAGGGACTGAGCATTAACGGAAAAAGCAGCTATAATATGCATGTTCTAATTAGCGCCTGTGATAATTATAATGCGGAACTAATTAAATGGCTGATTGAACATAGCGCTGACGTCAACCTGGTAGACAGTAGAACTTAAACACAAAAAACTGCTTTGCATTATGCCGCGTACTGGGGCGATCTGGAAACAATTCAATGGCTCATTGAGCATGGCGCTGACGTCAATGTTAGAAACTATTGTGGAATGAATGTTTTGCTTTTCGCCGCAGAAGCAGACAATCTAAACATTATCCAATGGCTTGTTGAACAGGGAATTGACATCAATACAATAGATAATAAAGGAAATTCCATTTTATACTATAGCAATTCGTTGGAATTGGTTCAATGGGCGGTGGATCACGGTTTGAAATTCAATGCTGAAGATATAAATTCAGCGCTGAAACGCCAGTTAGAGAATCATTTCAATCCGGAATTAGTTAAGTGGCTCATTGAGCGTGGAGCCGACGTTAATGTAACATACTTTAACGGCAATCAAGATACAATCCTGCATTTTGCAGCTGGGCGCGGGGACTTGGAACTGGTTCAATGGCTGGTTGAACATGGCGCGGACGTCCATGCAAAAAACAACTCACAAAATACCGTTTTACATTATGCCGTCTTAAGCGGAAATTCAGAATTGGCGCAATGGCTGATTGATCAGGGATTGGACGTAAATGCAAAAGATAAAGGAATCTCATTTGAAGGAGGAAGAAACTCAAATCTTCAGCGCGCCGCTAAAAGAGGCAATCTTAAGATGGTTCAATGCTTGATCAAAAATAAAGCGGATATTAATGAAAAGAACGATGAGAATAAGACAGTCTTGCATTTCGCCGCCGAAAGCGGAAATTTGGAACTGGTTCAATGGCTCATTGAACAGGGATTAGACGTCAATGAAAAAGACGAGTCTGAACGTTCTATATTACATTTCGCCGCCCTGAGTGGAAATTTGGAACTGGTTCAATGGCTCGTTGAACAGGGCGCGGACGTCAACGCAAAAGACAATACCGACAGGACAGTCTTGTTTTATGCTGTCCAGAGCGATTCTTTAAAATTGGTACAGTGGCTGGTCAAGCAAGGTTTGGACATTCACGCAAAAGGCAAGGCGGGAAGCGCTATCTTACATGATAACGCTTGTGGACACAATTTTGAAACGCTCGAGTGGCTTGTTCGTCAGGGCTTGGACGTCAACGTCAAGAACATTTATGGAAATACTGCATACGATTGCGCCGATGAAGATGATGAGAACCCGGAAATGTTGACTTGGTTAGCAGAGCATGGCGGGAAAAGTGGAAAAGATTTGAAATAATTATATTACTTTCCCGGTATTTCGCGTTAAAAATACTTTTAGGCGAACGAAACGCCGCGAGGCGTGCATGCCAAAACGACGCAGCCGAAAACTATTCCGGGTCGCGGACGAAGTCCGCAACAGAAAAATTTTACCACAAAGAACACAACGAAACAATCGAGAGACGCTTTGCGGCGGAAGCCTCCAAAAAACTCGAGAACGTGGAAAGCCGCTTCGTCCCGCTGGTTCGCGGACGCATCGTCCGCCGTATTGTTTCTGTCTCTCCGTTCCCCCTCAAATCGTTCGGCGTCAGGCGTCTTATTTATAGAGATTTGAATTTGCGTTGTCAATTTTTCTCTGTCGTCATCATGAACTATCGAAAATCCCTGTTGAACGCTATCGTCGTTTTCCTGACAGCTTTAACTGTCGCAGCGGGGTGTTGCAAGACTGACAGCGCCGTCAGTCCGTCGGCGGATGGAGATGAAGGGAATGTTACTGCCGAGCAGTCGGAAGAAACGGCGAAGAAACCTGTCAAGCGGTCGCTGGACGAGATAGCGTTACATTATTTTGGCAAAAGTAAAATCGAACGTTTTGAAAAGGCGTTTCAAAGCGGAGATGTTGACGCGTCCATTTTTGGAGATGAGGTTCTTCATTATGCCGCGATGACCGGCGATTTGGATCGCGTTAAATTATTAGTGAACCGCGGCGCAGACGTTTATTCAATTGGCAAATGGAATCGTACAGCGCTGCATTTCGCTGCCCAAAGCGGCAATCTGAAACTGGTTGAGTTTCTCGTCAAGCAGGGACTCAACGTCAACGCATCAGACGACCCCTTAAATCAGACGGTTTTGCATTTTGCCGCGCAAAGCGGAAATCTGGCTCTTGTAGAGTATCTTGTCAAACAGGACGCTGACCTTTTTGTTACAGATGTAAGCGAATGTACCGTCTTGTACGATGCGGTTCTAAGCGGCAATACTGAACTGGTTCAATGGCTGATCAAACAGGGTTTGGACTTTAATCCGTCAGACGATTGGGTCGTTTTGCGTTTTGCCGTCCAAAGCGGTTCTTTGGAAATGCTTGATTGGCTGATTCAGGACGGCATGAACGTTAACGCGATTAACGAACAGGGGGAGACGGTCTTGCATTATGTGGCTGGTAAAGGCGATCTGGAATTGGTTAAGCGGCTGGTTTCGCATGGGGCAAATGTCTACGCAACTGGCGAAGACGGGTGGTCTGTCTTGCATTACGCGGCTCGAAGCGGCAATTTGGAACTGGTGCAATGGCTTATTGAACAGGGATTGAATCTTTACGAAACTGACGGCTCGAATTTAACCATCTTATACAACGCGGCTCGAAGCGGCAATTTGGAACTGGTTGAATGGCTGCTTAATCAGGGGTTGGACGTTAATGAAAAAAATTTTTCTGAAAACCCGACAGTCTTGTATTCTGCGGCTCAAAGCGGCGATTTGAAGATGGTTGAGCGCCTGATTGAACGCGGCGCAGACGTCAAAGACCGCGATAGTCTTATGAAGTCTGTTCTTAACGCTCCCCTTATCGATTATTCTGAACAGGATTGTCAGAAGCTGATAGAGTGGTGGTGGAAAGACGGCTCAAATGTTAACGTAAAAGACTATAATGGACGTACAGCTTTGAATTTACTGGTTAAGAAGGAACTCAGTCTGGTTGACGCTGATACTTTAGACGATTCTGAAAGCGTCTATGTGAATTCCATTGGTCAAAACAGTTCTTTGGAACTGGTAAAGTATCTGGTTGAACATGGCGCAGACGTCAATAACCAAGACAGTTTTGGATGGACGGCTTTACATTCCGCCGCTTATAACGACGATCGGGACATGGTTCAATATCTGGTTGAACAGGGCGCAGACGTCAATGCTAAAAGTAATCTTGAAAAGACAGCCTTGCATTACGCCGCTCTGAGAGGGAATTTGAAACTGGTTCAATATCTGATTGAACACGGCGCGGACGTCAGCGCTAAAGACGATTCACAAACAACGCTTCTGCATTTTGCCGCTTTTAGCGGCAATTTGGAACTGGTGCAATGGCTGGCTGGTCAGGGCTTGGACGTTAAAGCAAAAGACATTGACGAAAAGACCGCATTGCATTTTGCCGTCCTGAGTAAAAATATAAATCTGGTTGAGCGCCTTATAGAGCAGGGCGCAGACGTCAACGCCGAAGACAAAAACGGACGTACCGCTTTGCTTTTAGCCGCTGAAAACAGTTATATGAATCTGGCTCAATGGCTGGTTGAGCATGGAGCAGACGTCAACGCCAAAGACTGTTACGGAAAGACGGCTCTGCTTTATATTGCTGAAAACGGTTATCTGAAACAGGCTCAGTGGTTTGTGGAGCATGGCGCGAACGTGAATGCAAAAGACAATAAACAACGAACAGCCTTGTTTTACGCCGTCCAGAGCGGCTCTTTAGAATTGGTTGAGTGGCTGGTCAAGCAGGGACTGGACGTCAACGCGACGGACGACGAGGGAAGAACCGTCCTTCATCATGAATCTCACTGCCGCTTTTTGAAAATCGTTCAATGGCTCGTCAAGCAGGGAATAGACGTCAACGCGACAGACAAAGACGGACATACAGTTTTGTTTTACGCCGATAAAGATAACAATCTGCAAGTGATTCGCTGGCTGAAAAAACAGGGAGCCGAGAATTAATTAGTAATTAGTAATTACGCAAAGCGCTGCTCAGTGATTTGGCGAGCTTCGCTCGCGATACGGAAGCGTTTTGGGTTGAGAGGGATTAAATCCATGTATAAGAATATCGCTATTGTTTTATTGCTGATAATTTGTTTTGGATTCTATGCGGAAGACCGTCAAAGAACTCAGCATAATGCGCGGCTTCAATATACCGTTAAAGTCGTCACGGCGTTTAATCAAGAGTATTTTTCAAAACACGATCTTGACTGGAACGATTACCTTGCATCCGTAGAACAGCGCATAGCGGACGAAAAAGCAAGTAAAGGCGACAGCGTTCTGGAACAATACTGCGACAACTGCAAATCCTGTTCGCCCCTGCCGTCGTCAGAGGACAGCAAAAGCGACAGTCTGGAGAATCAAAGCCTTAACGATTCAAAAGATTAATAATCGCGTGCGCCTGCGAACGGCGCGTTTTTCTATTGGTTTAGAAAATCAAACATAAAGCCCCAATTATTATGATACGTCAAATAGCTACATTACTTAGTCAAAGTCGTAAAATTTTTAAGAGAGCGCTTATTGCGCTTGTGATTTATATTATTGTTACTGCTGGCGGCGTTATTGTCTTTTCAGATTATTATTGCTATCCTAAAGTAAACGTACAACCGCAAGACAATCTGAAAGTGTCAGTTGACAGGTACATTCCTTCTCGTTTTTTTCGGATTCCCTATCTGTTTGGCTATAGTAAATCGCAATTGCCTCGTATAACTATCGGTTTCGAGCGAGAATCCGAGGAGATTGCCAGCATTGTCATAAATGACGTTACGGTAACAGATTTAAATAATCAACAGCGACATTTTGAAATTAATCAAAAGGTTGTTTTCCAAAAATTAGAGTATGACGCTGATAATATTCTCCGTGGCGATTATGTAGAATCGACGCCTGTTTCGCTCTTTGAGGAGCCGGGAAAATATCAGTATGAGATCAATTTAACGGTCAATTCGCCAACTGGTTCTCAAAGACCTTATGTAATAAAGGCGTCTACTGACGTTAAACCATATACAGACGTTATTACAGGTTGGAAGTACATGGCTGACAGTTACGCTCCCCCAACGTGGCTTTTCCCGTTTCCCTTTGATTCGAGTTTTTTATAACGAGCCACAGTTTACAAGAAACCAAAACGGTTAATAAGTCAGGGAGAAATAGAAAAGGAAAAAGCGAAGGTTTGTTTCGCGTTTTTCGCCTGACGACGAATGCAGGCGAGGATTCCTGTGGTCGACGTGGACGTCGACCTTCCGAATCGCAAAGCGTAACTCTGTTCGTTTCGATCATGCCCATGGGTTTACACCCGTGGCTCGCCTAAGCGTAACTACGTTCGCTTTACTCACTCCGTTACCGCCTTTCAATCCTTTGCGTCCTTTGCGTTCTTTGCGGCTAAATAAATTTTGCGGCTGGAAACGTCTTTTCCAGTCGAAAGCGTTCAAGAACGGCGCTCAGTCTTTTTTCTTTTTCTTTCTCGTTTCCGCCTTGACGTCCTTCTCTAGCTTTTTAATGCTTTCCAGATAGACTTCTTCAACGGGAGAAAGCGTTTTTTGCTGAAACTTTCGGTATTCTTGATGAGCTTTTTCGATTGCGTCGTCGTGAGAGACGGTTCCTGACCCAGTCAGCAAGGCGCGACCGCCGGAACTCAAGATTGAATCCAGTTGATGAATGTAATCCGCCATGTACATCGGTCGATGTTCGATGGCGTTGATTTCCGCCAAGTCAAAGTAACCAGAAACAAGGTTGTTAAGTATGCGAAGTTCGTCTTCGTTGAGATAGTTCTTTGCAACTTCCACGTCTTTCATGACGGGAAACGTTCCCGCAAAGTGTTTCAGCCCCATAAAATCCTGTTCTGCGTCAGCGCGTTCAAAGATGACCTCGGCTGCCGTATGTCCATGGGCGGCGTAATGCAATTTGTTCTGTACAATTTTGAAAAATTGGATGGATTCCGGACTTTTTGGATCGTAGTCGACGCTGGTTGCGTAGAGGTCTAAAACCTGCCGATACATGACCTTTTCCGAAGACCGAATGTCTCGGATTCGGTCGAGCAGTTCCTTCCAGTAGTCTCCGCCGCCGCGTCCTTTGAGACGCTCGTCGTCAAGCACAAACCCTTTACGAATATACTCTTTCAGAATGCGACTCGCCCAAATGCGGAACTGTACGCCTCGCTGAGACTTGACGCGATACCCAACGGAAATGATAACGTCAAGGTTATAATATTCAATGTTTCGGGTAACATGACGATCGCCCTCTGTTTGAACTGTTGCAAAATTTGCAACAGTTGACGCTTCCGAAAGCTCGCCTTCTTCAAATATGTTTTTGATATGTCGGGAGAGCGTGGATTTATCCCGTCCAAACAGTTCTGACATCTGATCCAGAGAAAGCCAGACCGTATCGTCCCGCATCTTAACATTGATCTTTGTCAGACCGTCTGGGGTCTGATAAATAATAACTTCGCCTCGTTCGTCCATGTTTATGATCTCCTCGGAATTCCCTGCTTATAAACCGCAAGGGCGAGAAACCTCAGTTCCTCGCCCCCTTTTGTATTTTCTTATCAGACGACTTTCCATGGCGGGAGTTCCGGCAGGAAGGTTTCGAATTCCGCCAGAAGCTGTTCCTGGTATTCGCCGGCGAAGGTTCCGTTGAAGAACTTGTCGGCGCCCTCTTCAAAGAACCGTTTCCAGGAATCTTCTTCCGCGCCCGGGTTAATCGGATAGAAGAGCGTGTTGTTGGCTTTCGCGGCTTTGTAGTCGCCCGGCGCGTCGCCGATCATCAAGGACTTGTTCGGCGCGTACTGGTTGGCGTTGACGAGCATCTCCTTTTTCGTCCCGTATTCCTGACCGCAAATGACAACCGTGTACTTGGCAATGTCGTGTTCCGCCCATTCGCGTTCCAGAGCCTCGTTGGGCGTGGCGGAAACGACCATGATGTCGCCCTGCGCGCTGAGCTTTTCCAGCGATTCTCTCACGAACGGGAACGGCGGAACGCCATGGACGATTTTCGTAACGGCGTCGTTAACCGCCAGCGACCATTCCAGCGCCCGTTTCAGACCCGGGTCGTTCGTTTGACGAACCGCTTCCATCAAGGCGGCGTTGCCGAGCTTGTTTTCCCGTTCCATCCAGTCGAGCAGGCTTTGCGGCAGTTCAATATGAATCCCGCGAGCAATCACTTCCGGGCGGCGGTTGAGCCAGACGACGGAGTCTCGCAGAGCGGGGAACCGGTTGCAGCCGCGCGTTTTCGAGTACAGGTTGACAAACTCGTTCGCTTCTCGAGCGTATTTGCTTACGCCCTGCATGCCCCAGTAGCTGATCGTATTGGGAATAAAACATTCTTTGTGCTTCAGCTCCATCGTATCGAACGCGCAGCCGTCAGAGTCAATGCCGATAAAAAATTCGTGTTTGGGAGTAATTTGGATCATGGTTGATTGAGGGGGAAGGGAGTAGGGAGTAGGGAATAGGGAGTAGGATTTTATGCAACGCTTGCGTCAATTACTAATTACTCATTACTAATTACTAATTGCTTCGCTACATTCTCACCCGGACGCTTTCTCTGTGTCCGGTGAGTCCTTCTTTTGTGGCGAGGACTTCAACCAGCGGGGCGAGTTGACGCATTCCGTCCTGATTGAAATGGATTACGCTGCCGGGTCGGACGAAGTCGTTGGCGGACAAACCGGAGGCGAATCGGGCTGTGCCGCTGGTCGGCAGAACGTGCGACGGACCGGCGCAGTAGTCGCCCAGCGCAACCGGCGTGTACGTTCCGAGGAAAATCGCTCCGGCGTTGTGCAGTTTGGGCAGAAGCTCTTCGGCGTTGTCAATCGCAACGTGAAGGTGTTCCGGGGCGATAGCGTCGCTGATTTGGCAGGCGTCGTCCGGGTCTTGAGCCAGAATGAGCGCGCCGAAATCTTCCAGGCATTGCCGTGCCAGGTCGCCTCGGCTGAGCTGTCCGAGCATGACGTCCAACTCGCCGATAACAGCGTCTAAAGTGGGCTTGTGCCATCCGATGAGGATGCTGGCGCCGGGCGCGTGTTCCGCCTGTGCGATCAGGTCAGCGGCGATGTACTTCGGGTTGGTGGAATCGTCTACAATAACGACGACTTCGCTCGGTCCGGCGATGGAGTCAATAGCGACGTCGCCGAAGACAAACCGTTTTGCCAGGGCGACAAACAGGTTGCCCGGTCCCACGATTTTATCGACTTTCGGCAGCCCTTCAACGCCGTACGCCAGAGCGGCAACCGCCTGAGCGCCGCCGACGCGGTAGACTTCTTTGATTCCCAACTCACAGCAAACCGCCAGCATGTCGCGGTTATACGACCCGTTTGGCGTGGGCGGGGCGACAACGGCGATTTCCTTTACGCCCGCGCACTGGGCGGGAATAGCTGTCATGAGGACGCTGGACGGGTACGCCGCCGCGCCGCCGGGAACGCAAACCCCAACTCGATTGAGCGGCAAGTACCGTTCCATCAAATAGCCGTTGGGACGTTCAAGTCGGACGTCTTTGTGCAGAATCGCCGTCTGGAAGTCGACAATGTTCTGACGAATTTTACGGACGGCGTCCAGAAACTCCGGTTCGACGCTGTCGCGCGCCTTGTCGAGTTCTTCCTGCGGGACGCGAAGCTCTTCCGGCGTCATGCGTTTGCCGTCGATTCGTTCCGAGTATTCCAGAACGGCGTCCAGACCCCGGGCGTCAACGTCGCGGCAAATCTTCTCGACAACCTGCTGAGGCGTAAGCGCCTCGCCAAAAATCTCGATTGTACGTTGTCGTCCCGCTTCCGAAACGACGTCTCCGCGGGGGGAAAGCGTCTTGCGAAGCTGCGTCATGAATTCCGCCGCCTGACCGTCCTGGCTGCTGATGTATTTGATGTTCATTTTAATCCCTGATTTCTGCGGGTTAATAATATATTATGAAACCGTTTAGTTTCGATTAGCCGTTATTGTACCTCTTATGAAAAAATTGTCAACTAGCAGGGCGGGGCGGGGAACGAGTTAGGAATTAGGAGTGAGGAGTTGCGCTTCGCGTTGCCCGATGAGCGCTTGCATCGGGGAGTGCGGCGGCTTGACGCCGCCTTGTCCATAGCGCTACGAAAAACCTTCGTTCA
>CACXSS010000036.1 GCA_902770245.1 uncultured Planctomycetota bacterium
AAACCAATTAGCGAGTCCGAATACTGCGCCGCGGCGGAATTCGCCTGCGCCGTTTCAGGAACAGACGGCATTTTTGTCCGACTGCCAAAGGGAAGCTCACCGCTCAACGTTCAAATTGATCAGCGTTCAGTGCGCTGGATTGAAAACAAGACCCGCGAAATATGCGTACCGATAATAACGGAAAACGACCCGGTCGACGTCCGAATTGTATATACGTCTGCGTTTAATCGAACTCTGTATACCGATCCGATGAAATTCGAACCGCCAACGATTGAACAGACCCAGCAGCCAGATATTCTCTGGATAGCCGCCCCATGGAAAAATCTTTCTCATTTAGACCCGGGCGCAGTCAGAGCGACTTCGTTTATTAACAAACAGATATGGCTCATAAACGATTTAAACAGTCAATTTCAATATTTGCAGCAATCCGCTGAAAACATTTCCCCAATAGCATTATCGCGTCTTTCCAGAAAACTGGATGAAATTGAATCACAGCTAAAGCAGTATCAAACCAGAGGAGAAAAACCAAGGGCGAGAACGATTTCCGACTCTATAGTTCCCAGACCAAACGCTTTTAATCGTACAAACTTGACCGTTACAGAAACCGGAGCAATTCATTTGGCAATGCAAAACGTTCTCCGACTTCGCGAAGCGATAAAAGAAAAAACGTCCAAAAATGAAATACAAAAGTATTCCAGCAATAATCAGGAGACAAAGGATTATTTCAGCCTTTTAGCAAACAATTCTGAAGCGTTGGATTCCAAATTCGCGGCGCCGTCGATGCTGCTCGTTGGAACAAGCGACCCTGGGACGGCGTTTACCCTGGCTTATTCTCTTTCGCCAGCAAACGCCCCGACCGCATCAATTTGGCTGATATTGTCGATGTTGTTTATTCCAGTAATAATCTGGCTGACGTTTTTCCCGCCAGACGCGTTTATTATCTGGCGTCCCGCGTTTGTACTCGGCTGCTTGAGCGTTATTTGGCTGCTTTATTTCAACCTTTATGGCGTTTCGATACTGTTGTTTATCGTTGCCCTATTTGACGCTCTAAACAAATTCCGTCAACGTTCCAAACGCAATATTATTCCGTTGAGAGTTAGATAACTCCGCAAGAACGGCTATTTGACTTTGAAATCGGAAATGTCAATGCGTGTTTTGGTAATCGCCTTCGGCTTTTGAGCTTTTGAATTGTCATGAGAATCGGATTCATTCTCCGAATCCGTCTTGCCGTTGTTTTCAAACGTTTCAGACTGTTGAGAAGCATGGCTGGCGGAAACCGAAACCAATGGCGTTTTGTCTTCGGCGTTGACGGCTCGAAGAATTGTGATGTTGATTCTGTCGCCTGACTTCAGACGAGCCAAAAGGCGGTTGAGCTCTGACAGGTTTTCAGGTCGAACGCCTGCAATTTTGCCAATGACGTCGCCTGGGACAATCTTATGTTCTTTATTTTCGAATTTGTCTTTATTGATTTCTGTAATAACGTAAGCATAAGACGATTTCAGCTCGCAGGTTTTGAATTCTTCGTCCGTTAGCGGTCGAACTTTCAAACCAACTTTTGACCACAACGCGTCGTTGACGTCTGGAGCGTTCCATTTTTCCAGCGTGAACGCTACAGTTCGTTCGCCGTTTTCCTGATTATTTTCTGTTTGTTCGCTCTTGACGGTCAATTCAACGTTCTGTTCCGCCTGGAATTTATCTTCCAGATTCAAATACGAAACGATTCCTGTAATCGGCGTTCCATTGACGGACAGAATGCGGTCGCCGTTTTTTAGTCCCGCTTTGGCAGCGGAAGACGCTTGGTCCAGTTTATCTACATAAACGCAGCCGTCTTTAAGAGTAAATTCAAAACCGCGGACGAACCCGTTGCGATGGGGGTAGTCGAACAGAGCGGGCAGCTTTCTCAAAATCTCTTGAGCGGAAACGCCAAAGGCGATGTTGTCTGAACCGCCTCGACGAGACGTCGTCAGCGCGACAACTTTGCCATCAACGTTAAACCAGGGACCGCCAGAGGAACCGGGATTGATGCTCATATCTGTCTGGAGAAGACAATCAACAGTAACATTGATGTCTGACAGGAGCGAGCGTCGCCCAGCAGCGCTGATAATTCCCTGAGTGCAGCTGTATTTCAGTCCATGAGGATGACTGATAGACATAATCGGCTCTCCGACTTCAATTTCAGCGTCCTCTTTGAACGTAACGGATTTAACAGGCTCATTAAGATTGATTTTAAGAAGAGCCAAGTCTTCTTCAAGCATAAAGCCAACAACCTGGGCGTTGTATCGGACAGAATTGCGAAGTTCGACTACCGCCGAGACGGATTTATGAACTCCATGAGCGTTTGTCAGGACGTACCCGGAATCGGTAATGAAAAATCCAGTGCCGATTGAGTCGTTGGGTTTTTGGTTGGGAATTTTAAAAAACTCTTTCAGCTCCTTTTTCTTGGGATCTATAAACTCGCCAGTAACATACACGACTGCGTCTGCGTACTGTTTGTAAATGTTGTGGGAGAATTCGTACTGAAAGCGTTTCAGATCCGAGCCGGAAATTTGAGCTTCAGACGCAGACGTCAAAAAAACAGACAACAGAAAAACAGAGAAAAGAACGATCGAAAATTGAATTGCGGAACACGCCGTCTGTCGTTTATTAATGCAGTTTTTCATGTTGAACAGGGGGTTAAGATAATAATTGGTAATCAGGCGAAAGAGCTTGCCTCTACTGCCTACTGTATTTTACTATATTTTACGCCTTTTGTCCAGTTCGTCAAGAGGATGTCAAGCTATCTGCGTTAACCAATTCGCGGTTAGCCCTGGCGGCGATTTTTCTCTTGACAACTTGTTAATTAATATGTATATATCCAATTAATGAATTGGGTATTTAGAATACTGTTGTTGTCAATATTCGCTGCGTTGATTGCAGGGTGTAGTAATATATCGCTGTTTCATAATCCGGACAGCGGTAAAGTTGACCCTGCAGATTTGCTTCCGCCAATCAAACCCTCCTCGGATTCTGTTGGAGTAGAGATATACTTTATTCGTCGAGGCGTAACAAATATCGATTCTGCTAAAGAACTATGGGAAAACGTTTCTGAACTGCCGTTTCCAGAGCAGACGCGTCGACAAATGCGGAACAACGGGTTCCAATTTGGCGTTTTGGGGTCGGCTCAGACGTCTGCCTTGATTGATATGCTCAATTTGGTTAATCCGGGGTCGCACGCTCACGTTGATTCCTGGGAAGACGCCATGCAGTTTACCAAAGACGAGAAGGTCATGTGCCGGTACGTTGAACTGAATTCCGGTCAGCCTGCTGAAGCGCTGGCGTCAGACGTCTACGATAATCTAACGGTTCTTCAAAAAACAGACGGTTCTCTGGGCGGAGAATCGTTTCAGCAAGCTCAATGCGTTTTCAGAATTACCTCGTCTCCGCGACCGGACAACGCCATTGATTTAACCATTTTACCGGAAATCCAGTATGGTCCTTCGCGTCAGCAGTATGTTTACGAACAGGGCGCGGTCAGAGTAGAATTTGGACGAACCAGAAAGACGTTTGAAAACCTTCAGATGAAAGTTAAGCTCAAACCAGGCGAGATGGTTGTATTGTCCTGTCAGCCGAATCATTCAGCATCTTTAGGCTCTCAGTTTTTTACAGACGCCTCCATTCGCGGCGATTATCAAAAGATCATGATTCTTCGTTTGGCGAAGCTGCGAAGCGATCCTCTGTTCCCTGAAAACGGCGTTAAGAAATCAGACTGCGTCAACGAACCGATAGTAAAAGGAAAAGAACCGGAACGAATTGAGCCTGTCGTCCTCGATATTGAATCAAAAGAGGAAGAGAACGAGGAAGAAGACGAGGCAATAGGCAATAGACAGTAGACAAAAAAGGCGAAGCGTTGAAAACGCTTCGCCACAATTACTAATTACTAATTACAAATTACTAATTAAATCAGTACGACCGCGCGTAGACAACGTCCATGGTTGCGGGTTTGCCGGACAGCAGGCAGACGCCTTCCGTTCCGCTCTGGTCAAACGGAATGCAGCGAATCGTAATACGCATCGCTTTCATCTTTTCTTCCGTTGCCGGGTCGCCAGACCATTTTCCTCGAACGAAACAGACCGGATTCGGGTTGTCTTCCAGCCACGCGTTTTGAGCGGTGAAGTATTCTTCCAGCTGTTCCGGGGTTGTGATGTCGGTGCGAATGTGAGTTTGCAGCTGATTGTTGGCTTTGTCGAACATTGCCTTTTGAATGCCAGCCAGACGTTCTTCGATATTAGCGGCGAAATCGTCAATGGAAACGATCTGCTTTCCTTCCGGCGTTCCGAAATGAATTCGGGTTTTAATCATCGCGCCCTGTTTCTCAATGTCTCGCGGACCGACTTCGCAGATAATCGGCGCGCCTTTGCGAATCCATTCCCAGTTCTTGTCGACGGATTCCTTGGCGCGGTCGTCCAGACGAACTCGAACGCGTTCGCCCATAAACGTTTTGTCTTTGAGCAGGTCGTAAATCTTCTGAGCGTATTCGAGAATCTCGCCCTTCTTGTCCTTATTCTTAATAATCGGGACGATAACAATCTGATACGGAGCCAGAGCCGGGGGAACGACCATGCCTTCGTCGTCGGCATGTGTCATAATCAAACCGCCGATAAGTCGGGTAGAAACGCCCCACGACGTCGTATAGGCGTATTCCAGCTTGCCTTCCGCCGACTGGAACTTGATGTCCGCCGACTTGGCGAAATTCTGCCCGAGGAAGTGTGACGTACCCGCCTGGAGCGCGCGGCCGTCCTGCATCATGGCTTCAATGCAGTACGTATCGATAGCGCCGGGGAACTTTTCGTGTTCCGGCTTTCGTCCCTGCAAGACCGGCATCGCCATACAGTTTTCGACGAATTCTGCATAGACGCCCAACATCTTCTTTGTCTCTTCTTCCGCTTCTTCGTAACTGGCGTGAGCGGTGTGACCTTCCTGCCACAGGAATTCTCGCGTACGGAGGAAGATTCGCGGACGCATTTCCCATCGAACGACGTTTGCCCACTGGTTGACCAGAACCGGCAGATCGCGATAGGATTCAATCCACTTCGAGAACGCATCGGCGATAATCGTTTCCGACGTCGGACGAACGACCAGCGGTTCTTCCAGCGGGCTGGCGGGAACGAGTTTGCCGTCCTGCTGAGTCAGTCGGCTGTGCGTTACAACCGCCATTTCTTTGGCAAACCCTTCGACGTGATCCGCCTCTTTCTGGAAAAAGCTCAGCGGGATAAACAGCGGAAAATAGCAGTTTTCATGTCCGGTCGCTTTGAATCGGTCGTCAAGCAGACGCTGAATGCGTTCCCAGATTCCGTATCCCCACGGCTTGATAACCATACAGCCCGGCGACGCGGAAATTTCCGCCATATCGGAAGCCTGAATAACGTTTTGATACCATTCCGGATAATTCGTTTTACGAGTGTTTTTAAGAGCCATGGGGTTTAATGGGGTTAAAGTAAAGTAATTAGACGAACCATACGGGCAACGCCTTCCTTTTTTATATCCCAGAGTTTACTATATTTATAAGAAAAGTCAAGTAAGAGGAGGGGGGAATGTCGGAGTACGAGGAGGGAGACCATGTCGGAGTGCGAGAGCGTAGCTCTCGCTTTTATAAGCGAGCGATAGCTCGCGTTTTTTTCTTTTGCGGCTGATACAGCCGCGATCCGGTAGTTCTAACTTTCTTGGCGGTGAACGACGTTTTTCGTTCTTCTCGACGTTTTCCGAAAAAGCGGGAGCTTTGCTCCCGCACTCCGACAGCGTCAGCTTTGTTCTGTTTTAAGAATGGCGTCCAGACCTTTGACGAATTCCTGGACGTCTTTGAATTGTCGGTAGACGCTGGCGAATCGAATATAAGCAATCTCATCGACGGCACGAAGCTGTTCCATAACGGCTTCGCCGAGGAATCGGGAATCGACTTCCGCATCGAACTTGCTTTCGACAAGCGATTCGATTCTGGCAACCATTTCATCTATCTGCTCTGCAGAAATCGGACGTTTCCAGCAGGCTTTCTCGATGCCGGAACGGAGCTTGGCTCGATCGTACGGAACGCGAACGCCGTCTCGCTTGACAACTTTCAGAGCGTTTTTCTCGACGCTCTCGTAGGTTGTAAAACGACGATTGCACGACAGACACAGCCGACGCCGACGAATCGCGGCTCCGTCCTGAGCGGTTCGGGAATCTATGACTTTATCGTTGTCTTCGCGGCAAAAAGGACATCTCATAATAATTAGCAATTAGTAATTAGCAATTAGTAATTATCGCAAAGCGCTCATCGCATGCGGTTGTTGGTTCGCGCTTCCAAACGCTATGTTCTCTATTCTATATCATTCTTCATACTTTTGCAATAGGGGCTTCTCATTTTGATTTTCTGGTAAAGACCAGATTCCTCGACGGTTGTCGATTGCCTCTTTTTGAGCTTTGTACAGGCGTCTTTTTATGGACATGGAATAGTTAAACGTCATAATCGCTTTCGCCAATCCGGCGCGAACGAGTTCTTCATTGAGAAAAATAACGTTCGCGCTATCAGACTCGCCTAAATAAACAAACGCCAGATTTCGACCGTATTTGTCGAACCGGTCGCAGTCCTGACGGATATAAACCCGATTTCCAACCCGGGCAACCGCTTCTTTTGTAAACGCAGACGCCTCCGGACCAAACGGTTCTACTTCTGACCCCGGTTTGACGGTTTCCGGCGTGTCAATACCCATAAGCCGAACTCGAATCCCATTAGATAGCAAAAGCGTATCGCCGTCGACAACCCGATCAACGTTATAAACGCCCTCTTTGAGATACGGCTCCACTTTCGGAAGCGAAAATTGCTTGTACAGATAACTGGCAATCATAATAAGCGCCACGAATAAACATATCCATGGGTACATATTTCTGAGTTTTCTGCCAATTCTATAAAAAATTTCCATATTTTTATAAGTATCCCTTTATGCCGTATACCTATATTCGCCATATTGACTTTAGTCGTTAAATAAATCAATGGTCTTTGACGATAACGACAATTAGGTAAAATATACGGGTTATACGGATTCAATATAATCCTATATGGATAAATAATCAAGAGGAAACGGATACCGAGAAGCGCGAAAGCGTAAAGAAATCATGAAAAGCGTCATTATTTTTAAACAGAAATGCGTTGCAGCAATCGCATTTTGTACATTGATTGTATTGTGCGTTGTAATGACAAACGCTCAGGACGTTCCGAGTTCGATTGTAACTCCGGATCAAATCGTTGAATCGGAATCGGCGCAGACGCAAACTAATTATTCTATTTCCCCAAGCGATTGGGAAGCGCTCAATAAACGTCTGGAATCGCTGGAATCGCAGCTCAAAGACGAAAAGGCAAAAGCCGCCAAAAAGAAAGAAGACGATGCCAAAAAGCCGTCCGTCAAAGTTTCCGGACGTTTACAGTATGAGGCGGACTTCGTCGATCAGAACGAGGCATCGAAAGCTCGCGTCGGCAACATGCGGAATGGAACGGAATTGCGCCGCACCTGGATTGGCGTTGCAGGTTCGTATAAGCAGTTCAAGTACAAGTGCAATTTTGACCTTGCGCCGTCGTCGCTGGCGTTCAAAGACGTCTATGTGGGTATTGACGACCTGCCTGTTCTGTGCGATATGAGAATCGGGTATTTCAAGGAACCGTCCAGCGTTGAACAGCTTGTAGGCGTTCATCAAATGTGGTTTATCGAACGGCCGTTGAGCATGTCCGGCATCAGCTCCTATATGCAAAACCGCGCTATGGGTATCGAATTTAGCAACGGATCAAGAAATGAGAATTTCCTCTGGACGTTCGGTTTCTTCCAGAACTGTTCAGATGCTATTCACAAACATTTCGACGATGACTACGATCCAACCGACGCCCGTTCCGGAGAAGGCGTTACCGCTCGATTTGTCAAATTATTACAGGATTGTCCGGAATATGGTCGAATCCTTCACGTTGGAACGTCGTTTACCTATAAAAGCTGGAATCCCAACGAAAAGATGAACTGGGGAACCAAGCCGGAGATGGACTTGGGAATCAAATGCATCGGAACAGGCGACTTCTACGGAACAACAGATACATTTATGGTTTCTCCTGAACTGATTTTCACCAACAATTCATTCGCCGTTTTTGCAGAATATAACTACATCCGTCTGAAAAACCGGGATATGGGCGATATGAATTTCCACGGAGGACACGTTTCCGTCAGCTATATGCTTACCGGCGAACATTACAATTACCAGAAATCGACAGGAACTTTAACGTATATCAAACCGCATTGCGACTTTGTCCGCCGCTGCGAAAACGGCGTTTTTGAGACCGGAACAGGCGCCTGGCAGGTTCTGTATCGATTTAGCTGGATTGATTATCGGCAAATGCCGCTTCTGGCTGGCGCCAGCGGAGACGCTTCCAAAGTTGGCATTGCTTACGATCATACTTTTGGTTTGAACTGGCAGATGAGCCAGACGTTCCGCATTATGTTCAACTATATTCTCTCCAACAACGAATATAAGTACGGAACGCTCAACAAGTCTGGAAACGTCAGCGTCTTCACGACGTCTGTTCAGATGTACTTCTAAAATGCAGAATCTAATCAAGCCGGGCGGAGAATCAACCTCTCACCCGGCTTTGTTATTATACACGCATTGCTAACGGTCAATACGTCTTCCGCTTTTCTGACGCTGACTATTGTTAGATTGCCGGTTTTAATCGTCGTCTTTATTAAGATTCTGCTTTCTTTTCTATTTTTCCAAAAACAAGACGCCCCGCGCTAGTCTGCAAGACGCTCGTAACGGAAATTCGAACCAGCTTGCCGATTTCAGATCGACCGTTATCAACCACAACCATCGTACCGTCTGGCAGATAGCCGCACCCCTGCTGCGGTTCTTCACCCGCTTTGACAAGCAAAACTTCCAGCTGTTCTCCCGGTACAAAAACCTGCTTCAAAGCGTTGGCTAAATCATTCAAATTCAAAGACGGCGTACCGTGAACCTGAGCCACTTTCGACAGGTTGTAATCGCTCGTTACCAGCTTGCCTTCCAGCTGTTTGGTCAGAATTACCAACCGCGAATCCTCCGGATGCTGAAGCAAATCCGGGGAATCCGAATCCAGAACCCTCAAATCGACTTTGGGGTCGTTTTGAAGCCGATTAAGAATATCCAAGCCGCGGCGACCGCGCGCCCGGCGAAGTTTATCAGAACTGTCCGCAAAATTCTGTATCTCGGAAACGACGCTTCTCGGAATGATCAACGGGCTGTCAAAAACCCCCGTTTCCAAAATATCCACAATTCGACCGTCGATGACCGCTGACGTATCCAGAATGTACGGACGCGAACTGCGAACGTCCTTCTTAAACTCAACGTACGGCAGAATCATTCGGAAGTCGCCGCGCGTTTGCAATAGCAGACTTGTTGTTATGTAACACGTTACTATCGAAATCAACAGTTTGACAATCGGCTGCAAAGCGTATAAAAACGGGCTTTCCTTAAGTTTGTCCGTTGGAAACAACGGCGTAAGAGCCAAAGAAAACATATACGATATTATCAACCCGACAATCAGACCGAAATAAACCGCAGTAATCGCGTCAATCTTTTTACGCGGAATTAAAATGTCAACCAGAATCACCAGAGCCGCAACAAACATCAAAGAAGCAAATACAAGCGGCGGAGTCCAGGCAGACTCGCCCATCAGTTCCGGCGAATTGATTATTGTTACACCCAATCCGCTCATCATAGCAACAAACAAAATACGAAGTATTATCAATACCATGTTTATCCCTCCGGATCATAAAATTATAAAATTATATATTTATATATCAACATAGTATAATCAGAATAACTGAACTTTTACGGTTTGTCAAGAGATGATAGAAAAAATACCTATATAAAAAAACCGAAGGCAATATTAACATTGCCTTCGGTGCGAAAAATCTTTTTAGCGCAGAATTATTCAGCGTCAACAACCGGCTGCTGAGCCTGAACCTTGTTGCGTTCAAACGCGCCGTCATTGCGACCAACGAATTCCAGAATCGCGCGTTCGCCAGCGTCTCCCAAACGAGGGGTAGCCAGCTTCAGAATACGGGTGTACCCGCCAGCGCGGTCAACATAACGCGGAGCAATCTTGTCAAACAGGATTGAAACTGCAATCTTGTCGCGAAGAATATCGTACGCGCGGCGACGAGCGGCAACTACCGGAGCAATTGCAGCAACCCATTGGGCGTGCTTTTCGCTTTGACGCCAGGCTTTCCAGCCGTCAGACTTGCGATCGCCGGCAAAATCAAGCGCGTCAGCCGCTTTCTGAGCTTCAATAACGCTCTTCGCCAAAGTTACGAGCTTTTCTACCATCGGACGAACTTCTTTCGCCTTCGGAAGAGTGGTGATGATTCGACCCTGAATTTTGGCGTCCGGTTTAACGGTGCGAATCTGCTTGCCGGTTTTGCCAACATTGTAATTATACGTATCGTAATCTTCCGCTGTTGCTTCAGTAAGAATTAAAGAAGTCGCAAGCATACGCTTTAAAGCGCGCTGATGATTCGGATTACGTCCAAGTTTTCGACCAAGATTTCGATGTCGCATTGTACTATTGCTTGTAAAAAAATGTTATTCTCATAAACCCGACAAGAGCGACGCGCTGTTGCCGGGAAAAAATCTCAACGATTCACATCGTGAAGAAACAAACTGTTACTGGAAAGGATTGGCATAGACCGGAGGTAAACGCATTCCAAGCTGCAACCCCTTCTCAGCCAACTTTTCACGAACTTCTTTCACTGTCGTGTCGCCAAAGTTACGGACGTCCAACAAGGATTCTTCCGAACGTGAAACCAGTTCTCGAACCGTCATGATATGTTCGGCTCCAAGGCAATTTGTCGCGCGAACCGACAAATGCAAATCTGCAATCGAACGCGATAATTTCAGTTCGACTTCCGGTGGAAGCCCATCTGAACGTGAGTTCTTGACTTCCGAATGAATTTGCGATCCCAATTCCGCGTACTGTACAAACGGATTAAGGTGTTTACGAAGAATCTTCGCCGATTCTACCAACGCCATTTCAGGCGACAAAGAACCGTCTGTCCAAATCTCGAATATGAGCTTGTCATAGTTGGTCTTCTGACCAACGCGAGTTTCTTCAATTGCATAGCGAACGCGAACGACAGGGCTAAAAGCAGCGTCAACCGGAATAACGCCAATTTCCTGATTCTGGGTTTTACGTTCCGCAACCGGAACATATCCGCGTCCCTTTTCAACAACCATTTCCATCACAAACGATACGTCGCCGGTAAGCGTTGCAATGACATGATCCTTGTTGATTATTTCAACCATGTCGTCGGTAATAACGTCTGCGCCCGTAATAACGCCCTTGCTGTGCTTTTCAATACGAAGCGTACGAGGCTGATCCGACATGGATTTTACTATTAACGATTTAACGTTAAGAACAATTTCTGTTACGTCTTCATAAACGCCTGAAATAGTCATGAATTCATGACTGACGCCCTGAATTTTGATTTGTGTAACAGCGCTGCCTTCCAGACTGGAAAGCATAATTCGGCGAAGGCTGTTGCCTATCGTAACGCCGAACCCATGTTCAAAAGGCTCCGCTACAAACTTGCCGTATGTAGAACCTTCGCTCTTTTCACATGATACCTGATTGGGCAGTTCTAAACCACGCCATCGAATTCGCATGGATATCTCCAGTTGAGTTAAAGCGCCTGCTTGTTATCAAATGAACCTGACGCTGAATTATGAGCGCTAGTAAATTCAAATTCTTTGACCGCAATGCAATTCAAAGAACAGCCAGATTCATCACGAACTTTGTCGGCGTCAAATCAGACGCGACGGCGTTTTTTGGGACGGCACCCATTGTGCGGCAACGGGGTTGTGTCTTCAATCGATTTGACGACAAGACCAGCGGCCTGAAGAGCGGTAATCGCGCTTTCACGACCTCCTCCAGGTCCCTTAACCTTGACTTCAACTTCTTTCATACCAAACTTAATGGCTTTTTCAGCCGCCTGCTGAGCCGCCATCTGTCCGGCAAAAGGCGTGCTTTTACGGCTGCCCTTGAAACCATTGGTTCCAGCGGTCGCCCAGCAAAGGATATCGCCTTTCAAATCTGCAATACTGACATTCGTATTGTTGAACGTCGCTTTAATGTACGCGATGCCCGCCGTTACATTGCGACGAACTTTACGCTTTTTTGCCTTAGCCACTTTTTACTCCTGTTCAAATGCAATTCAGAATCAAAAATTCACCTGAAGTATTACCACTGTTCCTGAGAACTTCAGCCTTGTCACATTCGACAAAAACTGAATACGGGAACTTAGCGTAAGTCCTTGACGCCTTTCTTTCCGGCAACCGTCTTTTTCGGACCTTTACGCGTACGCGCGTTGGTCTTGGTGCGCTGACCGCGAACGGGCAGACCGCGACGATGACGAATACCGCGATAGCAGGCAATTTCCTTCAGGCGCTGAATATCCTGAAGACGCTGACGACGAAGGTGACCTTCTACCGTGTACTCATTGTCCAACAATGAGGCCAGCTTTTGAACTTGCTCTTCCGTTACTTCACGCATACGAACCTGAGGGTCAATGCCAACTCGACGGCAAAGTTCGCGCGCAATTTGAGGACCTACTCCATAAAGATACGTCAACGAGATTACCGCCGGACGATCATTCGGAATGTCAACACCTAAAATACGAGGCATAAAGCTCTCCTAATATATATTGAAATTAACAAATGTAAATCGCTTGTTCTCAGCTGGGCGCCGTTTCCGGCTCCACGATTACAAACTAACCCTGACGCTGCTTATGACGCGGATTTTCACAAATTACGCGCACAACGCCTTTACGACGAACGATTTTGCATTTTTCACAAATGCGTTTAACACTGGCTCTAACTTTCATTGTATCACCTATTTTGCATATTTTACACAAACTCAAAACGCTATATTTACTGGAAAGCGTCCTTTCATTTGTCTTTTATACGACTTTTTTTGATGGGTTTAACCCTGTTAACTCTAAAATTATTGGAGTTTGAATTATAGCGTCAAATTCGGATTACTCAAGGGGGGGAAGCGATTTTTTTGGAAAAACTTTAAAAATTTCTTGAAATTAGTCTTGACTTTTTCTAATTTTCCACTTCATTTTTAAAATTTGCATTCCAATATTCGTCATCTCCAGCTGTCAAAACCCATGGTCCATCCTCTGTAATGGCGATTGTATGCTCATAGTGAACGCAAAGTTTGTGATCTTTGGTTACCAGAGTCCAACCGTCTGAAAGCTGACGAAGTTCAATCGTTCCGACAGTAATCATTGGTTCAACAGCAATAACCACGCCCGGTCGAATGGTAAAATCGTATCCAGGGCACGGATAATTCGCAACCTGCGGCGGCTGATGCATTTCATGACCAATTCCATGACCAACCATGTCTTCAACCACGTGAAAGCCGCAGCTGTGAACGTAATCTGCCATCTCCTTTGCAATGAGGTTCCAGCGAGTTTTAGTCGCCAGAAGTTCAATAGCAAGATTTAGCGTGTTTTGACCGCAGCTCATCAGCTTTTTCACTTCCGGACCAACCGTTCCAACGGCGTGAGTCCAGGCGGAATCGCCGCACCAGCCGTTGATTTTGGCTCCGGTGTCACAACTGAGAATGTCGCCCTCGATCAACTTTCTGTCATTGGGAATTCCATGAACGAGTTCCGCATTGACAGACATGCATGTAACAGACGGATAGGGTTTTTGACGCCGTGACAACTGAACGCCTTTGAAGCATCCAACCGCCTTGTTGGCGTCAAAATACTTTTCAACTTCGGAATCAATCTCTTTCGTTGTAACGCCGGGTTTAACCATGCTCTCTACAATTCGATGAGCATGATAGACAAGCAGCCCTGCCTGGCGCATTTCACGAATTTCACGACGAGACAGCAATTCCTGCCGAAAGCTTTGCATGACTATTTATTAACCTTTTCCATCTCTTCGACAACGCGATCAAAGATCTCGTCAATCGTTCCTAAACCATTAACGCTCTTTAACAGACCGGTTTTGCCGTAGTATTCCAGCAGCGGAGCGGTCTGATTCCGATAAGCTACCAGACGGTTGCGAATCGTGTCAGGATTGTCGTCCGCGCGGCCGCGACCAGCCAAACGCGTAAACAATTCTTCTTCCGGAACCTGAAGTTCCAGAACGATGTCAAGCGGAGTTCCCTTTTTGGCAAGCATTTCATCCAGAGCTTCTGCCTGAGCAATTGTGCGGGGAAAACCGTCAAGAAGATAGCCGCCGTCACAGTCGCTCTGACCAAGACGTTCTTCAATAATCGAAACGATAATTTCGTCCGGAACCAACGCGCCGGAAGACATGTACTCTTCAGCCTTGAGTCCAACGGGAGTTTTGGCGTCGCGAGCGGCGCGAAGCATATCTCCAGTGGAAAGATGAGCCATGTTGTACTTCTTAATCAGACGTTCAGCCTGGGTGCCCTTGCCCGCTCCCGGAGGGCCAATGAATACCATTCTCATTACTGCAATCCTTCTGTGAGGTTAATGGTGTGGAATTGTTTACTAAATACTCGTTATTCATAAACGACGCATGACGCATGTCGTTTTTTATCTTAAGAGGAAATCGAACAAGGCGATTTCTTGATTTCAATTCAACGCCGATGTTTCACGGCGTTGATTGAACAGTCAGATTCTATTTTTATTTCTGAAGCAGACCCGTGTAATTTCTCATTACAAGATGCGAGTCAATCTTCTGGACGAGGTCAAACGCAACACTGACGGCAATAAGCAAACCAGTGCCGCCAAAGAAGCTGGAAACGTCGTAACCAACGCCCATTTCGGTCGAGATAATCGTCGGCAAAATAGCGACAAGTGCAAGGAACGCCGCGCCAACGTATGTAATTCTGACCATAACTTTTTCCAAATAATGAGCAGTTCGCTTGCCAGGACGGTGCCCCGGAATGAACGTACCGTAGTTTTTCAGGTTGTCTGCCATATCCTGAGGATTAAACGTAATCGCAGTCCAGAAATAGCAGAAGAAGTAAATCAGAGCGATGTAAATAAGGTTATAAGTCAATGAACTGCCGCGGTTAAAGCAACTTGAACAGACGTTAATAAAACCGCCCCAGAAACCTTCAAAATGATAACGCTGAAGCCATGTGAAAAGCAACTGCGGGAACATAAGCAGTGAGCTGGCGAAAATGATCGGCATAACGCCCGCCTGATTGACTCGAAGCGGAAGATACTGTCGGTTGCCGCCGAACTGACGTCGACCGCGAACGTGTTTCGCAGTTTGCGTTGGGATTCGACGCTGACCAAGCGTTACAAATACAACGCCTGCGACAACGGCTACAAACATAAATCCCAAAACCAGAAGCTTTTCAACGCCAATCGCTCCTCCTTCAGAACCGATCTGCAAACCGTTGGTGAAAATCGGGCCAAAGAGGTCTTGAGCGGCTCGAGGCATACGAGCGACAATACCAGCCATAATCAGCAAACTGATGCCGTTGCCAATGCCGTATTCATCTATCTGTTCGCCAAGCCACATCAAAAACGCGGTTCCGCAAGTCATTGTGAAAATTGACATGAACCACCAGCGCATCATAAGATGACCGTTAGAGGTCAAAAATGCGTCGTTCATAAGTCCGCTTTTTACAAGATAGCCTAAATATGCCGCCGATTGGAAAAGGCATATAACAACTGTTGCATATCGAGTCCATTCGTTAATTTTTTTACGACCGGTTTCGCCTTCTTTTTGAAGCTTTTTAAGAGGTTCGTAAACGCTGCCCAACAGCTGGAAAATAATCGACGCTGAAATGTAGGGCATAATTCCCAAACCGAAAATGGTCGCCTGCGAAATATCGCTGGCGCTGAAGATGGCGACGGTGTTTAACAATGCGCCCAAGTCGCCCTTTTTCATGTTCTCAGCATACGCAGTCATGCGCGACTGGTCAACCACCGGAAGGTGAATCATCGAACCAACGCGGAAAACCAAAAGAAGCAGAAGCGTAAGCAAGATCTTTTTGCGAAGCTCTGGTATGCTAAAGATTATCCTGATTTTTTCCAACATGCTTAATACGTCCTTGTGGGGTTATAGTAACCAGTATGGCGAATCGCCTGCCTCGAAACTCAATCTGCGTTCAACTGCTTAATCACGCAGTTTATGAAAAAAACTGTAAATCAGTTTCAAAAACGAAAATTCAATTTCGTCAGCGTACAATCCGCTAACCCAAAGTATTTTAATTCCGGAGGAAATCTCCAATGACGCCTCAGCGGAATTTAACGACTGTAACCTTGTCTAAAGGATAACGATTTGCTGTATTTTGCCCATCCTGACATATACAGCGGGAAAAATCGTCATGTCTATCATACGCCAACGCCGACTGAGTATGTAACACAGTCGGCAACGCGTAAAACCAAATAAGCTCTGATTGATAACTTATTTAGCCTTCATTTTATTCTTAACGACCGGCTTGCGTTGTTCAGCGATTTCCATCGTGCAGCCGGCAGCTGTCAGTTTTTCTGCCGCTGTCTTGCTAAACTTGTGAGCCTTAACAGTCAGCTTTTTGGTCATTTCGCCAACGCCGAGAATCTTCAGAACGACAAATTTCTTTGCCAAAGAGTTCTTGATGATTCCGAGTTCTTTAAGCGTTTCAACAGAAACAACGTCGCCGTCTTCGAATGTTGCGTCGAGATCTCCAACGTTGACTGCGAAAACTTCATCAGCAAACTGATTATTGAATCCACGCATCGGAATACGCTGAACGGTCGGAAGCATACCGCCTTCAAACGTTCCCTTGTCGTGATGACCAGAACGGGATCCGTCGCCTTTGGCGCCGCGACCGGAATAACGACCAATGCCGGAACCGGTGCCGCGACCAACGCGTTTGCGGGACTTGTTTTTACTAATGCCTTTATTTACTTCTGTGATATTCATTACAACGATACTCCTCGAAGACGTTCAACTTCTTGCTTGGAACGAACGCTCTGCAAACCGGCAATCGCCGCTTTGACGAGGTTCATTGCGTTACTTGTGCCATAACTCTTGGTAAGAATGTCATGGATGCCAGCAGCTTCGCAAACCGCGCGGACTGCAGCTCCAGCAATAATACCAGTACCAGGACGGGCGGGAACCATAACGACTTTCGCCGAGCCGAATTCTCCAATGACCTGATGCGGAATCGTTGTTCCGTCAAGGGAGATGTCAACCAGACTGCGGGTTCCATCTTTGGTCGCCTTGTCTACTGCCGGGGGAACTTCATTGGCTTTGCCGTAACCCCAACCAACTTTACCTTTGCCGTCGCCAACAACTACCATAGCCGCAAAGCTGTAGCGTTTACCGCCTTTGACTACGTTTGAGCACCGACGGACACAGACTGTTTTTGATTCCAGTTCGTTTTGATGTTCTGAAGACATGCTATTTCGCCTATTTCTAAATGGTTATGATTCGATTGAGGTTATTTTTTAGCTCCCTTGGCTTTAGCGGCTTTCGCTTCCGCCTTAGCGGCTTTCTTCGCTGCGCCAGACTGGGCGGCAACTTTCTTCGGAGCGTTATCGCCTTTGGCGCCAAGGTTCAGACCAGCATCGCGAGCTGCGTCTGCCAGAGCTGCCAAACGTCCGTGATATTTGCATCCACGACGGTCGAATGCTGCTTCTTTAACGCCAGCAGCCAACGCGCGTTCCGCAATCGCCTTGCCAACAAGAGCCGCAGAACGTTCGTCGTTTACGTACAATTCCTTTAGCTTTGCAATGTTCCACAATTATACCTTTTCTTTCAATTCAGGGCAACCCCGAATTATAAATGTTTGATTGATTCCATACAATCTGATTTATTTTACCGTCTTTTACGATTTTGGGAATACCCCCATACAGGTAAAAGACGATAAATATATTGACTTTTTATCGCATCCTGTTCCGGAGAGCGTAAAAATGTTATTTACCAACGTTCTTGCGTTCCTTGCGGCGAACCTGTTCGTTTTCATAACGAATGCCTTTGCCCAGATAGGGTTCCGGCTTGCGAATGGCTCGGACGGAGGCGGCGAAATTGGTTACGCGCTGCTTGTCAATGCCCTGAATAACAATCGCTTGCTGGTTCGGACATGTAACCTTCAGATCAGCCGGGATTTCAACGTGAATTTCGTTGGCAAATCCGACGCGGAGCTGAAGCTGAGTTCCCTGGACGGCGGCAATGTAGCCGGTTCCGACCAGCTGGAGCTTA
>CACXSS010000037.1 GCA_902770245.1 uncultured Planctomycetota bacterium
TAATCCGACGAATTAGAACATAAAGGAAGATTAAAGCTAAAACAATCGGAACAATATAATTTAATTCCATATAACCCATTCCATATACAATGCCAGCGAGTCCTCCGACATCGAAAAACGCAATTACAATTAATAGAAATAGCAATGGTCCTATTCCAATCATTACAAAGTAAAGAAATAAGTGAATAATTTCGCCAATAAAGCTGTTATGAAATTGATTGCCATAATTGATAAGAATATTTTTCAACGATCTTTTCTTGATTTTACAAAGCAATTGATCATCTTTTTCGGTTTCGTCATTATTATTTAATTCAAGTATTATCAGAATAATTGGAATCAAATATATACTGATAAATACACATATTATATACTGTGTAGCTGGTAAATATAAATGAGGTACTATTGGTATGATTAAACAATCACATCCCATAGGATTATGCTTAATAAAATGGCAGACCTCAAATACCAATACAACAATCGGCAACAGACACGTGTATATTGTCATAAACCGTTCCCAGTCAGACGGTCTGCTTTTTTTGTGGCTTCTGTTTTCGGCTGTAGGTTTGTTGTTTTCGGTTTCCATATAAGTTATTAAACCCGAATTAGAATAAAAGTCAATAGTAGACAAGTTGTACGTTGAAATCGGAGGGAAACGTTGTGCGAGGGGGCGCTTGCGGCGGAAGCCTCTCTGTCCCGCTGAAAGACTGAGACGCAGTCGAAAACGCTTCCGGGTCGCGGACGAAGTCCGCAACAGAAAAAGGCGAGCTATCGCTCGCGATCCGGAGACGTTTTCGATTTACGCAAAAGGTTTTAGCAGGTCTTTTTCGGTGGCTAATGCGGCGGGTTATCTTGACGATTTTTTCTTATTCTTTCCAGCGCCCCTTTTCTCTTGTCTTTTTGACGTTTATATTTTCTGATTCGACGTGCATAATATATACTAAGCCGACGAATTAGAACATAAAGGAAGATTAAAGCTAAAATTAAAGCTAAAATAACCGGAACAATATAATTTAATGATGCAGTAGCCATTGCCATAGCAATGCCGCCGCCTATACTATCCTTAGCTATCGAAAATTCGAACAGCAGTAATAATATCCCTGGCAGTTCAAAGTAAAGAAAGATATGAATAATCTCGCCAATAAAAGAATCATGAAATTGATTGCAAACGCGACTAAGCGTATTTTTTTGAGGATTATCCCTTATATTTAATAACCTCTTTTTTATTGTTCTTTTATGCTTATAGTAATCATAAAGTAGTATTCCAAGAAAAATAAGTGGAACTAAAAACAGGCTGATATAAACGGATAATAAATATAAGGAGCATGGCAAATAAATAGGAAGCGGAATAAAAATGCCGAAGTGTTCGCACCACATCGGTTTATGGATAACAAAATGACAGACGATAACAACCCATACAACAATCGGCAACAGACACGTGTATATTGTCATAAACCGTTCCCAGTCAGACGGTCTTCTTTTTTTGTGATTGTTGTTTTCGGCTGTTGGTTTGTCGTTCTCGTTTTCCATATTAAGTATTAAACCCGAATTAGAATAAAAGTCAATAGTAGACAAGTTATACGTTGAAATAGGAGGGAAACGTTGTGCAAGGAGGCGCTTGCGGCGGAAGCCTCTCTGCCCCGCCGTTCTCCCTCTTTCGCAGCCAGAAACCCTTCCGGGTCGCGGACGAAGTCCGCAACAGAAAAAGGCGAGCTATCGCTCGCGATCCGGAGACGTTTTCGGCTTACGCAATAGTTTTTCTCCGGGGCGTTGTTCCATTGGCAGGCGGGGACGCCTGCGGTCGACGAGGACGTCGACCCTCCGTATCGCAAAGCGCTACGTCTAAGCGCCCTTGCAAGAATCTTTTGATTGAGTATAATATAGGCAATAAGGAATAATATAGTTCGAAAGCGACGGCAAGGTGCGAAGCCGCACAGGCGAATGGATAAGGTTATATCTCCGAAAAAGCCTGTTTCGAAGATTCCCACATCCAATCAGGAACCGACCTTGTCGGCGTCGCACTCCATAATTTAACTCCTAACTACAAACGCCATGTCCGACTTAATGATTCAAGCCGATAAGCTGTCGAAATACTACGGAGATTTCGCGGCGGCGGCTGACGTGAGTTTTTCCATACGCCGGGGCGAAGTCGTCGCCTTTCTCGGTCCAAACGGGGCGGGAAAAAGCACCACGATGAAAATGCTGACCGGGTACGTCTCCCCATCGTCCGGGACGGCGAAAATTGCCGGTTTTGACATGTCAACCCAGCGCGTTGAAGGGGCAAAACATTTAGGCTATCTCCCGGAAAACGGACCGCTGTACTACGACATGACCCCGCGGTCTTTGCTGACGTTTTTCGGGCGCGCCCGCGGTATGGACGCCAAGGTCTTAAAGCGTCAGATGGAAAAGGTAATCGAACTGTGCAAGCTGGGCGAGGTTATCGGGAAGCCGATCGGGAAACTGTCCCGCGGGTACCGACAGCGCGTCGGCATGGCGCAGACGCTGCTTCACGAGCCGGACGTTCTGATTATGGACGAGCCGACCGCCGGGCTGGATCCAAATCAGATTCACGACGTCCGGGAAACCATCAAACAGCTCGGGGAAACGAAGACGATTCTTCTGTCAACGCACATTTTACAGGAAGTAACCGCCATGGCAAACCGGGTTGTGTTTATCAACGAAGGACGTTTGGTCTTCGACGGTTCCGTTGCAGAACTGACAAAAGACGGAAAGACGCTAGAACAACAGTTTAGTGAGCTAACAAAGTAACCATGAGTTAGGAGTGAGGAGTGAGGAGTGAGGAGTTGACGCAAAGCGCCGCTCTTACTTACCACTAACCACTTACTACTTACCACTTCACAAATACCAATCCCTTAATCTCGCAACTCGCAACTCGCAACTCGCAACTTTTAATAACCATGAATTTTCACGCAGCTCAAGCCGTATTCAAGCGAAACTTTTTCGCTTACTTTTCCAGCCCAACCGGGTACGTGTTTATTTGCGTATTCGTGCTTTTATGCGCGTTTTCCGCGTTCTGGCCGGCAGAGTTTTTCAATATGAACCTCGCCAACCTGGGACAGCTCAACAACATTTATCCGTTTATTATGCTCCTGTTCATTCCTGCCATTACGATGAGCGTTTGGGCGGAAGAGCGTCAGCGGGGAACGGACGAATTGCTGCTCACTCTCCCGGCGCGGGACTTCGACATCACCGTTGGGAAGTTTCTGGCGGCGATTGGGATTTACACTGCGTCGCTGCTTTTCGCGGCGATTTGTTTGCTGTGCGAGTTGGAATGGCTGGGCAATCCGGATTTGGGGCTGTTTATCGCAACGTTTATCGGGTACTGGCTTTTAGGCGCGGCAATGTGCGCTATCGGGATGGCAGCGTCGTTTGTTACATCCAACCTGACCATGGCGTACATTTTTGGCGTGGCGTTTAACGCTCCGCTGACGTTTGCCGTTTGGAGTTCAAACCTGTTTTCCCAGAAATGGGGACGGTTTTTCTCCGACTGGAGCTTTTCCGGTCAGCTCGCCCCGTTCGGACGCGGTCTGTTTTCCCTGTCCTCGACAATCTTTTTCGTCGGCTGCGCTGTCGCGGCGTTGTACGTCTGCATGATTCTCATTTCCCGGCGTCATTGGGCTGACGGCGCCAACGCCTGGAATCGTTCGATTCATTATATAATCCGAGCGGTATGCTTGTTCGTTTTTGTCGTTGGGCTGGCGGGGCTGTTGAAAAATCACGACGTCCAGTTTGATTTGACGGAAGAGCGCCTCAATTCGATGGCGTCGGCAACCAAAAATCTTATTGATTACATGGATCCCAATCGTCCGGTTAAAATTGACGCGTATATTTCCCCGGAAGTCCCGCAGCGATACGTTCAGATTAAAGGTCAGATGGAACGCCTTCTGCATGAAATCAGCTCCCGCGGGGGAAAGCGGTTTGACGTCAATATTCATTACATCAAGCCGCTGACCGACGAGGCTTTACTGGCAGAAAAACAGTACGGAATTCGCCCCAAACGCGTAGCGGACATTTCCCGCTCTGTTATGACAACCGAAGACATTTATCTTGCCGCCGTGTTTTCTTCCGGCGTGGAACAGGTAATCATTCCCTATATTGACCCGGGCATGTCGGTAGACTATGAACTGTCACGCGCTCTGGCAACGGTATCTTCAAAACAGCGCAAAAGAATCGGCGTCGTCCAGACGGACGTTCAACTTTTCAGCGGAATTGACTTCGCCGCCATGCGTCCAACTCCCGACTGGAAAATCATTGAGGAATTAAAACTGACTTACAACGTCGAATCGGTTGACCCTAAAGAGAAAATCAATCCGGCGGAATGGGACGCGCTGCTTTGCGTTCAGCCGTCGTCGTTAAGCCCAGACGAACTGGATAACTTTATCGAAGCGGTTAAAGCGGGAACGCCAACGGCAATTTTTGAAGATCCGCTATCGTACTTTGCCGCTGACACTATTCCCGGCACGTCAGAACCTCGTCACCCGCAGGGCAATCCGATGATGGCGATGATGATGCAGCAGCAGGCGCCGCCCAAGGGAGACATCAACAAGCTGTGGGATTTGCTGGGCGTTGAGTTTAACGGAGACGGCTGCGTCTATCAGCCGTACAATCCCATTCCGCGCTTTTCCGACATTCCCGCCCAATTCATTTTCATTGACTACGGGGCAGGCGAACCGGAACCGTTTAATAAATCCACCCCCACGACAGAGTGGCTGCAGCGCGTTTTGCTGCCTTTCCCCGGTTCGATTGTTTTGATGGACAACGTCAAAAAGAACGCTGGCGAAACGGGACGCGATCTGGAACAACGATTTCTCCTTCGCACCGGTCCGAAAGCGGGCTTTGTTCCCGGCAATAAACTGTTTAAGATTAACCGTATGGGCGCCAGAGCGGGAATCAATCTCGATGCAAAACCCAATCCGTCACACGGCGATTTAATCGTTTCCGCCTGGATTACAAGTAAAAACTGGAAACGACCTGTCGCTGAAGCGGCTGCTGCTAACGCGTCAGGCAAAGACGCCGCCGATAAACCCTCAGAGAAAAAGCCCGTTGCCGCTCAAGACAACGTCAACGTTATTTTAACGGCAGATTTGGACTTGTTCCACGACGCCTTTTTCAGCCTCCGAAACGAGGTTTTGGACGAAGATTTCAAATTCGACAACGTCGCGTTCGTCCTTAACGTTATAGACCGCGCTGCTGGTCAAGATATGTTCTGTCACATACGATCCCATCGGCCAGAACACAGAACGCTGACTTTGATTAACGATCTGACCCGTCAAGCTCGGGAAAAGAAAGAAAAAGACGTTGCGGCTTTGCAGGCTCAGTACGACAAAAAAGTCGAACAGCAGAAAAAGCGAATTGAGGAGGAAACGCAAAAGCTCAACCGCCAGATTCGGGAACAGGGCTTGGATCAGCAGGAGGTTTTGCAGCGGGTGGAACTGTTCTCCGCCGATTTGAACAAACGATTTGAAGCGCAAAAACAGCAGTTTGAACGCGACAAGGAACAGCAGACTCAGCGTCTGGAAACGGAACTGCGAACTGAAATTAACCGGGCGCAGGACAAATGCAAGCTCCTGGCGGTGATTCTGCCGCCGATTCTGCCGCTGATTATCGCGATCGCAGTTTATATCAAACGGCGTCTGGACGAATACGAGGGCGTCAACAAAAAACGCCGCCGCAAAACGTCTGTTACAAAGAACTGACGTTCGCTCGTTTCAAGTCGTAATTCAACGTTGCCAAATCAAATAATCAGAAGATATTAAAATGAAAGAATTCAAGAAAACATTGCTGTTCGTTATTCTGGCTGTCGCGGCGGCTGGCGCCAGCTGGTATGTCAATCGCCCGATTCAAACCGCTGACTGCGTCGAAAACGGTTTGGGAACGCAGCTGTTCCCGGACTTCAAAAACCCGAACGACGCGACGTCTTTGGAAATTGTCAAGTACAATTCCCAGACGTCTGAAAAAAGCTCGTTTCAAGTCAAACAGGTCAACGACCGATGGAGCATTCCGTCACACGACAACTATCCCACCGACGCGCAAACGCAGCTCGTTGAAGCGGCAAGCGACGTCATGGGGCTGGAAATTCTCAATCAGGTGTCTTCCGACAGCGGAGATCAGGAAACCTACGGCGTTGTCGACCCGGACGAAAAGGACTTGCCGCCCGGCTCACGCGGCGTGGGTACGAAAGTCGTTCTCCGCAACGCTCACGGCGACGTTCTGCTCGGGCTGATTATCGGCGACAGCGTCAAAAATACCAAAGATCAGCGGTACGTTCGCCGCGTAGGGCAGAACCCGATTTTCACGACGAAAATCTATACGGACAAACTGTCAACCAACTTCGGCGACTGGATTGAAAAGGACCTGCTTCAAATTGACGTCTGGGATATTAAATCAATTACCGTCAACGATTTGGCGTTGAAAATTCAAAACGGCGAGCCGTATCTTCGAGACAACGGCATGATGAAGTTCGCCTTTGACGATCAGGCTGACCCGTCGTGGTCGCTGGAAGAGATGACCATTTCCGATAAAGACGGCAAGTTAAAGCAGCTTAAAATGCGTGACGACGAGGGGCTGGACGTTGCCAGAATCGGCAGGCTCGCGCAAACTCTCGACGACCTGAAAATCGTAGACGTTCGCCGCAAATCAGACGCGTTCAGCAAATCCCTCAAACAGACGGGATCATATAAAGTTGACGTCGAGACTCAGGCGGATTTGATTTCAAAGGGATTCTGCCTCTTGCCGATTCCCGTTCCTGGCGGCGGCGAGCAAATCACGCTCTTGTCGACCGACGGCGACATTACCGTTGACATGGGAAACGGCGTCGAATACATTCTCCGTTTTGGCGCGATTGCCGACAACGTCCGTTCAGACAAAGGGGAATCAACCGTCAACCGTTATTTGTTTGTCATGGTTCAGTTCAACCCGGACGGCGTGAAAAAGCCGGAGCTGGCGTCTGTTCCAGAAGCTCCCAACGAGAATTCTCCCGACGCGGCTGCCGTTGCGGAGATTATGCAAAAAATCGCCGATGTCAAAGCGGCTAACGAAAAGAAAACCAAACAGTACGAAGCCGCCCTCGCCAAAGCGAAAGAAAAAGTTGAGAAACTCAACAAACGTTTTGCCGACTGGTATTATATTATCGACGACGAGGAATATAAAAAGATTCATATTTCCCGAAAAGACGTTATCGCGAAGAAATCTGAACTGGTATGTCCCGAATGCGGCGAGGCAGGCGACCATGATCACAACCACGCTCACGAACACGCCGCAGAAGAAGCTGACCACGACCACAACGTTCAGCCGCAGCCGACCGAAGACAATCCCAATCCGCCCGAACTCAATTTAGACGAGTATGAAAGCCCGGAATTAGAAGACCTTCCTGAAACTGTTACAGAAGAACCGAAAGTGGATGAGCCGAAACCGGAGGAAGTCAAGGTTGAGGAACCCAAGGCAGAGGAACCAAAAGCGGAAGAACCGACGGCTGAGGAGCCGAAGCCGGAGCAACCGACTACAGAGGAACCAAAGGCAGATGAACCCAAGGCAGAGGAACCAAAAGCAGAATCTGCTGTTGACGATATAGTTTTAGAGGATATCGAAGAAGCCCCCGATCCTGAAGCTGAACAAGCCCCTGCGCCTGCTCAAGAAGAACCCGCTCAGGAAACTGAACAAGCCCCTGCCCCGCAAGCGGAAGAAAAATCTGCGCCTGCTCCGGAAGCTGAACAAGCTCCCGCGCCGGAGGCGAAAGAAACGCCTGCGCAGGAACAATCGCAACCTGAACCGCAGTCGGAAAAGCAGCCGGAGGAGCAGACTGAGAATAAACAGTAATTCGTTACGTTACATCGCGTCCTGAAATGTTCATTTCCCCCATTTGGCTTCTGCTGACAATCCCGGCAATAGCCCTGTTCGTTCTGGCTCCGTATTCTTCCAGAACGGCGGGGCTGTTTCGTGCTGCGTTTTTGACGCTGGTTATTTTGTCACTGGCGCAGTTGGCGATTTATCGTCAATACGAAGGGGGAACGACAGTCGTCGTTGCAGACAGAAGCCTGTCGATGCCGTCTGACGCGTCGGCTCGTCAAAAGGAAATAATCGATTTGCTTGCCCGGTCGGCGCGCCCGAAAGACAAGTTGGCGGTTGTCTCCTTTGGGCAGAAGGCTGCGGTGGAATTGCCGCCCCAGCCGGCGTCTACAGTTCAGTTTCAGGAGTGGACGCGCCCTGTCGGTCAGGATGGCTCTGAACTTCTGGAAGCGATTTCAGCGGCGCGATCTCTGATTCCTCCGCAAACCGGCGGGCGAATTCTCCTTTTAACGGATGGGCGTTACACCGGCGTTGACCCTCTTCTCGAGATCGCCAATCAGACGTCGTCCGTTCCGATTGACTATCGAATTATTGAACGCCCCAAACTGGCGGACGCATGGATTGAACGCCTGGACGTTCCGGATTCCGTTGAGCCGGGTCAGGCGTTTATGATAACCGCCTGGGCGAACGTTCCCAAAGCGGGAGACGTCAACTATAAACTCTATCGCGGTCAAACGCTCATCGCGTCCGGCGTGAAAACATGTACCGCCGGGCGAAACTCCCTGACGTTTCGCGACAAGGCGACAGAAGATCAAATCGGCTCTGCCTCGGCGGTTAATTACACAGTGAAAATTTCGACGCCGGGGGCGGACGCGATCAAGGAGAACAATTCCGCCAAAACGATTGTCGGCGTGCGGAAATCGAAGCCGATTTTGCATCTGTGCATCGGCGGGAATTCCGGATTGGGCAAAGCCCTCCAAGCGGGGAAGCTGCAAGTCGAGTCCAAAGACCCGTCTGAAATAACCGTCGATCTGGAAACGCTGGGGCAGTACAGCGCCGTAATTCTGGAAAACGTCGAGGCGTCCAGTGTAACGTCACAGGGACTGGAAACGCTTCGCGCCTGGGTGGAGCGTTCCGGCGGCGGGCTGTTCATGACCGGCGGCAAAAAGTCGTTTGGGTTGGGCGGCTATTTCCGTTCCCCAGTCGAGCCGATTATGCCGGTGAGCATGGAACTGCGAAAGGAACACCGCAAGCTGTCGTTGGCGCTGGTCGCCGTTCTGGACAGATCCGGGTCTATGTGTATGGAAGTTGGCGGAGGCAAAACGAAAATGGATCTTGCCAACCTGGGCGTGGCGCAGTCGCTGGAGATTCTGTCCGGACAAGATCAGCTGGGCGTCTTGGCGGTTGACACCGCGCCGCACGTCGTCGCCGATTTGCAAAGCGTGGAACATCGCTCTGAACTCCAGCGCAAGATTCGTACAATTCGTTCCGAGGGCGGCGGAATTTTCGTCTATCAAGGGCTTCTTGCCGCTGTTAGAATGCTTTCCAAAGCGGAAGCGAAAACAAAGCACATTATTCTCTTTGCCGACGCCGCCGACTCCGAAGAGCCGGGGAAATATACGGAGTTGCTGGATAAATGTACAAAGTCCGGGATTACCTGCAGCGTTATCGCGCTGGGAACAGAAAAGGACTGTGACGCCGATTTGCTCAAGGACGTCGCCAAACGAGGACAGGGCGCGTGCTATTTCACCAACAAGGCGGAAGAACTCCCGCGGCTGTTTACTCAGGATACATTTACTTTTACCCGGAATTCGTTTTTGGACGAACCGGTTGACGTTGATTTTACTCCGCTGCTGGAAACTGTTACAGCAGAACGATTCGGCGCCGCGCCTGCGGTGGGAGGTTACAATCTGACCTATCTTCGTCCGGAAGCCCAGCAGGAAGCGATTTCAAAGGACGATTACAAAGCGCCCATCGTTGCAACCCGTTACGTTGGCTTGGGGCGCAGCGCGTGCTTTACCGGTCAGGCAGACGGCAAATACACCGGCGATTTCGGCGCATGGGAAAACTACAACGCCTTTATGACGTCGCTGGTTCGCTGGACGGCAGGGGCGGATTCCGTCTTGCCGCCGGAACTGCTCCTGACTCAGAACGTCGTCAACGGCGTTTGTCAGATTCGGCTGTACATGCCGGAAGATTCCGCCGAAGAATCCAGCTCCGTTTCGTGGTCGGACGCTTTTCTTAATCACAAACCGAGCGTCTCGATTGTTCGTTCCGTTCCTGGGTCGGGAATCATTCAGGAAGACGCGCCTGTTGAGATGAAACGTCTCGACGGCTCGACGCTGGGCGCTGACGTCCCGATTCAAGGCGAGGAACGCATTTTGGCGTCGGTGTCGTTTGACCCGTCTGCGCTGGCGGCTGGCGGCAAAAAGGAAAAAACAAACGAAGTCCCCAACAGAACTGTTACACTTTCGCCAGCGTGCCGAATGTACTCTCCGGAATACAATTTCTCCGGTGGCGCGGACGCTCGAAACGGGGAATCGACGCTGCGCCGACTGGCAGCGTTAACCGGCGGGACGGAACGGCTTGACATGGCGACGTTCTGGAAAGACATTCCGCCTACGCGTCAGCTGACGCCCATTTTCCCGTTTCTGCTGGCAGGCGCGGTACTGTTCTTCTTGCTCGAAACGCTGGAACGACGAACCGGGTTTATCGGTTCCGCCTGTCATGGCGCCGCAGCTATGGTTTACAGACTCGTTTCCAGAATCAAATCCGGCAAGCCCGCAGCGACTGCCGCAGACTCCGCAAGTAAATCAGACGCAGCGTCTGACAAGGAAGCGGACGCCCCGACGACGGGAAAAGAGAAATCGTTCAAGAGCGACAACATCCCGGAGAAACAAGAATCAAAACAGCCGGCACAGCCGCAGCCGTCCAAAGGCGACGATTCGAACGAATTGTCCTCCGCCCTGTCGAAAGCCAAAAATCGCTATAAGCGCAGAAGTCAATAAGAGAGGAATCATTAATATTCCTTTCTATTCCCTCCGTGGGTTAAAACCCACGGCTACAAATATTGAACCGCTACGCGGTTCCAGGTGAAGCGCTTCGCGCCTATTTCCTATTGCCTAATTACCATGCCGTTTGATAAAATTATTCCGTTTGAACTGTACGTTTTCTTTCTGTTCTGGATCGGGTGCATCGGGTCGGTCGTGGGGAGTTTTCTCAACGTTTTGGCGTACCGAATCCCGCGCGGTATGAACATCGCGTTTCCTGCGTCGCACTGTCCCAAATGCGGGGCGAAAATCCGACCATGGCACAACATTCCCATTTTGGGCTGGATTATTCTCCGGGGCAAATGCAAAGATTGTCACGAACCGATTTCGCCCATGTACCCGATAATTGAAGCGCTTACCGGGTTCTTCTGGCTCATTGCGTCCATGATGGTTTTCCCCATGGCTAACGAGAACTTTACGCTCTGGGCGCTGTACTCCATCGGAGCGGGAATCGCCCTGAGCGTAGTTTGGGGAGCTATTCTTGTTTGGGCAAACAGAATTAGTAATTAGTGATTAGTAATTAGTAATTACGCAAGCGCTAATCTCAAGGATATTGTGTTATATCAAATGACTGTAACACAATACCTTAATTATTGTTTCTTTTTTGATTTTTGGTTATTGAGGACAATAGTTTCAGTATCGATTGACAATCGGCATAAATGCTTTCAAAATCTTTATCGCTAATATATCCGCTTTCATGAAGCAATTAAAGCCAGTATTCTGTTTCGGCGGCTTCTTTAAAAGAAATATATAACTTTGAATAAAAATCTGCCGTACTCTGTCCGCAAGCAGCTTCTTTAACGTTGGCTCCAATGCTTGTACCACCCCTTAATACTTGCTTTGAAAGAATAAATTCTCTCTTTGTTTCACACAAGTATTGATACAATTTAATGATTCGAAGTGCGAACGCTTTTGATTTTTCCAAAACAACGTTATTCTTCATCGTTAATCGCCAATTAATTGACTAGCTGATAACCATCGCGGCTCGCTTGCGCCAATTACTCATTACTAATTACTCATTACTAATTAATTTCAGTCTTTTCCTTTGTAGAATTTCTTGACTCGTTTGAGGCAGTCGATTCCAGACAAGGACAGGACGTCGTTGAGGCATTTCATCGCCAGGTGGTCTTCCGGGAGAATTTCGTGCTTGCGCTTGACGGACGTGATGCACATGTCCATTCCCAGCGGGATGGTAATGGTCAAAAAGGCGCTTTCCAGCGCGCTTTTAATCGCCATGCCGTCAGGACGTTTGGAGGGTAGCATAACGGTGAAGTTGCTCAAGCCGCCGGAGAAGTGAACGCCTTTGAGAGATTCGTCCGCCTGAATGAGCTTCATGGCGTCGACAAGGCGGCGGAAGTTGTCTTCCATATCAGAGCCGATCGGGGCGATGCCGGGGTCGATAATGCAGTCGTCAATGGTGGAACCGGGGCAGGATTCCAGGAACTGCTCAACGAGTTTTTTCGCGGCGTTGTACGTCTCTTCTGCCGTGTGACACGGGGCGCCGGCGCCGTCAACGAGCTGTTCGCTGGAAAGCAGAATCGGACGGAACGGCTGAATCTCGTACAGCTTGAACATTTCCGTTCTCATCGGGGAGATGGAATTGAGAATCGGCTTCATTCCGTTCGCCTTTGCCGGGTCGTAGGTTTTCAACCCCGCTTCCGCCTGAGCGTAATCTGGAGAGTCGATAGACAGCGGTTTGCTGGAAACGGTTTGAATCTCGGCAATCATCTTCGCCAGCAGGTCGGCGGAACGCGGTCCGACGTTGACGTCTATATAAGCGGCGCCGGCAACGTCTTGCGTTTTTGCCAGTTCAAGCAAACCGGCGATGTCGCCGTTGTCGTACATCTGTTGAGTGGAGGGGACGGAGTTGTTAATCGATTCTGCAATAACGGAAAATCCTGGTATCATAATTAGTTATGAGTTAATAATGAATAGAAAATAAGGGAGTGAAGGAAATTTAACGAGTTGTCTAATCACGATTGACTAAAGCGCTAGGACTGAAACAATTCATCGTAAAATCGCTGAATAATCTTTTCAAAAACAGCTCGCTCTTCCGGATTAATCAGGAGAGCCAATTTATTGACTTGTACCATCGTTTCCTGTCGGATAACTTCAAATATTTGTTGACCGGAAGCGGAAATTTTAATACAGACAGAGCGACGGTCGTTCGGATTGATTTCTCGTTCCAGAAATCCTCGTTGAACCATGGACTCCACCAAAACAGAAGCAGCAGGAACGGTAATGTTCATACGCGCTGCTAAATCTTTCAAATTGATGCCCGCCGGGTTGCGTTTCGTCATGGTAATGACAGCAAAAAGGGTTTTTTGCTGCCTGACAGACAGCGACTCTAAAAGCGCGACGTTCTTTTTGGCAGACGTAGCCAATCCTTTTTGAGAAAGTTTGTCAACAATCTCAAAGAGCATCATGAAAGTTTCATAAATCGAATCTTTTGTCATGACAGCAATTCCTTGAATTAATTATTTCAACATTAAAATATATATGGTATCATAACAGTTATTTCAGTTTTTGTCAATGGATTTATCGTCAAAATTCCTATTTATTTCGAAATTTCCCTCTAATCTCTCTTTTCACAAGGCTCTTTTTTTAATATAATGGGGAAATTATGACGATTATATAGACAAAGAGCTTTATATCGTTTATTTGGCTTTAGTCGTTATATTATTAACATACTCTGACAAACTGATTCGAGCTGATTTCCTTATCATATATAATATGGCAACTGATAATCAAGTCGGGTTATAGTCAGATTGATGTTAAGTTAAGTAAAACATTTTTACCCAACAGGACGAATGAGTATATTTAATTCGATTTATCAACGGTTTTTATGCATGAGCGGAATTTTGTCATTGGCTTTAGTTTTAGGAACTGTAAGCTTTGCTCAGGACGAACTTCCTCCAGTACCGAGCTTTACGCCTCAAAGCAATTCGCCAATGGATTCGACGTCTACTGTTTCGGGTTTGAACAATCCATCGACACAGTCCCTCGCTCCGATTCAATCTTCCGCTCCAGCGTCCTCAATTGCTAGCAACGTCAACGCCAAAGTAATGGCTAATCCGGATTTTCAGGCGAACTTCCGAAAGCCGTTTGTCGGTCAGACGCACGGAACATGGCCGCCGTCTTTTGGAGTCTCTCGACCTGCCAGCTCTCAGGTTGCCATGGCAAATAAAACCGCTCCTGTTTCCGCTCCGTCCGTTCCAGACTTGCCTCCGCTGCCCAGCGAACCGGAAACGGCGTCTGTTAATCCACCAGTCGCTCAGGTTCCTGTAATTGGCATTCCAGGTCCCGGTCAAAACGCACCGCGTCAGTCAATGAACCCATATTCTCCTGCTCCTGCTCCAGCTGCTCCAAGTCCTTATCAGCAAGGGTCTTATCAGCAAGCGCCGCAGACGCCAGCAGTTCCGTCGACTCCTCAGATTCCACAGAACCAGCCGTATTCTTCCCCCACGATTGCGCCCAGTCAGCCGCAGGTTCCAGCTCAGCCAATGCAACAGCCGTCGGCGCCGGTTCAAGCTCAAAGCTCAGAATATATGTTCAAAGGCGGAAGTATTTGCCCGTTGAATATTCGACCGACTCAGCCGGGAGAACATCCAATGGCGGCATTAATTCCTTGGGCGAATGAAGGACTTCAGACGTTCAACGCCAAAATTAAAGACTATTCCTGCGTCATGATTAAACGTGAACGAATTAACGGTCAGCTTCAGGACTCCAGCACGCTTTATATGAAGATTCGAGAAGAACCGTTCAGCATTTACGTTAAGTACCTCAAACCGGATAAAAAAGCCGGGGTTGAAGCTCTGTATCGCAAGGGTTATCATAACGATCAGCTTTTAGGACACGATGTCGGATTCCGGGCAATGGCTGGTTCTTTGTGGCTTGACCCGAACGGACGTCTGGCGATGGCTGGTCAGAAATACCCGATTACCGATGGCGGAATTCCCAATCTGGTTAAGAAAATGATGGAAACCGTCAGACTGGATATGAAAAACGACCCGCAGGGTAAAGAGACGTTTGTGAAGTTTGTCGAAGACGGCGGGAATATCGACGGGCGCCCCTGCATTCGCGTCGACGTTTTGCACCCGGTAAAGCGACCCTGCTATCGATTCCACCGAGCTGAAATCCTTCTCGATAAGGAATGGGGCATTCCGGTTCGATACGCCGCCTGGATGTGGCCGACTACGCAAGGCGGAAAGCCGGTTCTGGACGAAGAGTTCACCTATACGAAACTGCAGTTTAACCGCGGCTTTACGGATTGGGACTTCAACGAAAAGAACAAAGAATATCGTTTTTAATTAGCTCATCGTAATTTGCGCATACGCTCATAAACAGCGAGAACGCTTCATGTTGCCGTTCTCGCTGTTTTTTCAATTATACTCCCCTGCTCTCTCTATTTTATCTAATCCAAAAAACCAGATCTTTTTTTGAGAGAAATACAAGATATTGTGCAGTCCTTTGTTGATAAAGCCGAAATATTGTGGTATAATATAATTGTATTTGGAACGGATTCCAAAAGAACGAAAGCTCCGGCAGACGTTCTGGAGGTCAAATTCAGGTTCAAAGCCAGCCAGGGTAGAGCGGCGTTTGAACTATAAAATTTTTCCCATTTTTTAAGGAGATTGCAATGTCGGTTTGTGGTGAAAGATGTGAAGTCTGGTCTCGGGTTGTTGGTTATTTCCGCCCGGTTCACAGTTGGAATAAGGGTAAAAAAGAGGAATTCAAGGAACGACAAACGTTTCAGGTTCAAAAGTCTGGCTGCAATTGCTGCTCTTCTGATAAAAAAGACGAGAAAGCCTCTTGCTAGAGTTTTTGCCTTTTGAGCAATATTCCCCCCCGGTCGTATAAGAATAAACCTCGCGGATTAACACGCGAGTTTTTTTGTTTGTCCCGCAGTATTATAAATCTGGGAGGATTCTGGGAGGATTCTGGGAGAGCGCTGGGAGGATTCTGGGAGACGCTGGGAAATTCCCGACTCTTCCCAGCAGTTCCCAGTCTTTTTCTTTTGCAGACCTACCCAGTAATAACCAACGAGAAGCGCTTGCGTAACTCCTCACTCCTCACTCCTCACTCCTAACTCACAAATCTTTGTTTATACATTCGTCCATAATTTCCTTAAGCCCCATTCTATGCTCATGAATTGAATAAACAGCAGCAGAATCCAGAACGAATCCCAAAGGGAATGGGGCGATTCCGTCCGGATTTCCAGCGTCTTCGCCATCTGAGCCATCTTGCTCAGTTCGTCAGGAAGTTGGTCGGGGGCAAGCAGTTGTCCTTCTGTCAGAGCGGCAATCTGTTTGAGCGTTTCGGGATCGGCGGCGGGATCGTCCAGTTCGACGTCCTGTTTGAACGCCTGAACCCGCCCCTGAACCATGCCGAGATTTTCGTCATTTTGAACGGCGACGGCAGCGTACTGATAGTCGCCCGGCAGGTCGACGTCTTTGAAAACCGCCTCAATCTGGTCGCCATTTTTAACGACGGAAACGGGGACTTTCTTGCCGTCCGGCTTTTTCACCAGAATCTTGAAACACGACGCTTCCAGCGGATTCCCATCGGTGTCGAACGCGTTTGCAGTAAAGACAAATTCGCCGCCGCAAGGGACGCGCTGTTTATCGACTTTAATTTCAACGCGGGCGTCTTTGACCTTATCTTTTTGCGCCAGCCAGAAGACGGACTGCACCCAAAATCGCTGATGTTCCGCGCCGAATCCCGCCAAGACCCATCGCCAGGTGGAATCGGCGGCGAACGCCAAAACGCGCCCTTTTCCGACTTGCGTCGAAACGAGAATCGGGGCGGGATCTTTACCGTCGCTTGTCGCCAAAACGTCGGCGCCCGACTTGACGTCGAGCCATTTATTCGCGCCGTCCAGAGCGGGAAGCTGTTTCCAGACGCCCAGCGGGTTGGAGTCGCTGACAGATAAAATTGGGCTGATTTTTCCCTGACCGGTCAGCGTCAGGCGAATTGGTTTGTCGATATGCAAATCGGAGGCGGGCGCGTCGGTTGGGTTTTGACGTTCAAACTTATCCATGACAACGGGAATAACGGCGTTGAGCGGGGCTTGAGCGTATCCGCCCGGTCCGTAGGCGTTAAACCCGCCCATTAAGAACAGACCCGTTCCCGATCGAACCAACTCTACGATTTTGTTTTGGACGTCTTCCGGGAGAACCGAGGCGTGAACGTCGCCCAGGATAACAACGTCGTACTCGCCCTGTTCGAGCGTTTCGAGCAGCGTTTCTGTATTGGTTCCCAGCCGGTTGATTCTTATCACGTCAGTTTGAGCGTAGGGGGAATCCTCAAACGCGCGGCAGATAAACTTCTGTTCCGGTCGAATCGCGCCTTCAATATACAGGATTTTCAAGCCCCCGTCGACAACCTGAATAAACCCGTCCATGGAGTTGTTGGCTTTGTTCTGCTCGTCTGTAACAGCAGGAACGTCAATAGCGACTTTGAACTCGCCGTTTGATTTCGGCTCGTAGACGAACGAGACCGGCAAGACTTGCCCGGACGTCTCGGCGCGGACAACCGTTTGCGCGATTTCTTCCATCTTGCCGGGCGACGTTTCAAACAGAAGCCGAACGGGAATATCGACGTTTGTCAGACCGTCGACGCGAATCTGCCCTTCAATTTGGGCGGCGCTTTTCAGGAACACGCGCGGCGGGACGTTCAGATTTACAATCGAGACGTCTTTGATTTTCGTATTCCCCACCGGCTGACCGAAACACATCGGGAAAATCGGAATCCCCAACCGTTTGTACGTCTGTGCCGCCGTCTGAGGGAGCAGAGCCAGTTCCTGAGACGCATTTTGCGCCGGCAGACGCTGAGCGCCGTCGGTGAGCAGAAAGACGCCCAAAATGCGCTTTCCCGCCTCCTGACGAATCAGGTCGTCGAGCGTCTTGCCCAGAGCGGTCTGTTCGCCCAGCGGCTGGTCAGAAAACGCCAGCGTCTTCCCGTCCGGCGACGTTACAGGTCGGATTCCGGAATCAAAAGAGTAGAACTTCAAATCAAGCTCTTTGTTGAGACTGTTGATCGCGTCCTGATTGGACGTCAAGACGGCTTTCGCTGCGGCGAATCGGGGCAATTTGTCGTCATTGGCGTCTGGAACGCTCATTGAACGGGTTTCGTCCAGAAGAACGATAACGGACGACGCGTCGCGAGCGATTGTCGTTGTAACAGCCGACGGACGCAGCAGAATCCAGAACAACAGCAGAATCGTAACCGCCCGAAGCGAGAAGAGAATCCACTTTTTCGCCCCCGACAGCTTTTTATCGCAAAGCGTTCCCCAGATCAGCAGCCCGAACAATGCGGACGCGATTAAAATCGGATACGTCAGGGAACCGCCCAGCGGATAAATATTCATGAATAGATATAGTATAGCATTTATAACCCCAGACGTCAAGGGCGTGGCGGCGAGGCGCCGCTCCCAATCCGCGCTGCCGCGCGCCTGCCAAAAATCGCTCCCGTTGGTCGCTTGCGTTTTCCTTGTTAAAGTTTTTTGGAAAGGGGAGTTTGAGGGGAAGAACCTTTTTTTCAAAAAAGGTTTTCCCCTCTTAATTAAACTTGAAAAAACTTCTACAATAGGGAG
>CACXSS010000038.1 GCA_902770245.1 uncultured Planctomycetota bacterium
CAGCTGTTGATGAATTCGAGTTATTCCAACGCTTCTTATGCCGCTATTCGCGAACTGGGCAAACTGGAAATCGAAGGTTCTGGAGACGGTTCCGGCGCGCTGCGATTCCTGCAAAGTTCCGACAGCAGCGTTCCGATCACGCTTACCAACGACGCGACAATCGGCATTCGCACCGACGCGGTCTTTATTCAAAGAGAGACAATCGAAAGCGCGATTGACAGTAACAAATTGACCGTCAAAGGCGGCGGAACTCTTGAGTTGTTAAAACCGGCGTATTATAACGGCGGCACGATTATCGATTCCAGCGCGGTTAAACTGTCAGAAACGGCAACCCTTGGAAATGGAAACGTAACCATGACAAATGGTACGCTGGAATTTGGCTACGCCGATTATCACGCCTTTGACAATGCAATCAACGGGACGGGTTCGCTGGTCAAATCTGGCGAGGGAACGACCGTTCTTTCAACTGCCAACTCGTTTACTGGAAATACTCTCATTAAACAGGGGACGCTTCAGTTTAACGATAACGCTGCGGCTGTCTACGGACCTGTAACAGTCGAAGACGAAGGCTTTCTGACTTATAATATTAATAGTCAATCGAAGACTCTGAATTACAGCGACGACGTTAATATTAGAGGAGCAGGCTCCTTTGTCAAATCCGGCAGTGGAACGCTGGTTCTCAACGGTAAACACGCTTATAATGGAACAACGACCGTTTCCGGCGGCGTTCTTCAGTTGACCGCTCAAGACGCGATTGCCAAGTCCTCTGCAGTAACGATTGAAAGCGGCTCTATTATTATGGGCGCCAAGCAGACGCTGAACAATCTTTCCGGTTACGGCAATATTGATAACGGCGGATTTGACTTGACGGTTAACAATACCGCAAATACAACTTTCAACGGCGATATTACAGGCAGCGGTTCTCTGACAAAAACCGGAACGGGAACGCTGAAATTGGCTGGCTACAATAATCAGTATACCGGCAATACAACCGTATCTGAAGGAACACTGGTTGTAGGGTCGGACAGTTCTTTTCTTTCTCCTTTGGTAACAGTTACATCAGGCGGAACGTTCCAAAATGGAGCGTACGAAATCGGTTCCAATATTATTGTTGACGGCGGCTCGTTTGTTATTGGTGAAACGCCGCAAACCTCATGGATTACCGTTGGGGACGTCTCGCTTAGTAACGGCGGTCAGATATGCTTTGATTTAAACAGCTATATACCAGGCGCTACTTCTCAGGACGACATGGACTGGCTGCAAGCGGGAACGGTTTCTTTGAATTCCGGTATTATCAATCTCTCTTTTAACGAAGGCGAACAGGATTGGTTGAATAATGCGACAGACGACGGATACCTGCTTATTACGGCAGATTCGTTGTCGTTAAATGCAGACAACGTCAAAGTTTATGTTGATAATGAGGAGTCAACGGCATGGCGTTTGGCGGAAGTTAACGATGAACTGTTTTTGATTAGAGCGGACGGTCCGATTCCGGTTTCTGAATACTGGTTCGCCAATCAGTCGGCAGACCTGGCAGAATCGACATGGCCCATTGATCACGATCCCAAGTTGGGCATTAAGCTTACTAAAGGTTTAGCTCCGACGGCTGACTATACGGGCGAAGTCCAATTGACTCAGGATGGTTCGTTTGAAGTTGGCGAGGGATACGATTTGACGCTTTCCGGCGGCGTTACCGGTTCTGCAGCAATGGATAAAACCGGAGACGGTACGTTAACTCTCAGTACGGCAAACAATAATTTTACCGGCGCGACCAAGGTTTCTGCCGGAACGCTGGCTTTGACGGCTCAAAACGCAATTTCCAATTCCTCTTCCGTTGAAAACAACGGCGCAATTGCCATGACTGCCGAACAGTCGCTTAACAATCTGTCTGGAACGGGAACGATTGACAACGGCGGAAAGGCTTTAACGCTCAATAATACTGCGGCGTCCGAGTTTTCCGGCGTTATTTCCGGCGCTGGCGCGTTGGTTAAAACCGGCGCTGAGACGCTGACGCTCTCCGGAGCTAACAATTATTCCGGCGCAACGACAATTAACGCTGGTACTCTCAAACTGACCGGCGAAGGTACGATTGGAACCGGCGGCGTTACCAACAATGCGATTTTTGAATTCTCTCCGGCTGCGGGAGAAACAATGTCTATTACGTATAATATCAACAACGCCGCGGAAGCGTCCAAGACGGTTAAAACGGGAGCTGGAACGCTGACCACCTCCGCATGGATCAATCATAATGTTGAAATTAAAGAAGGAACTCTCCAGATTACCGGCGGTATTGGCGGTAACAACGGCAAACGGTTCAACGGTACTGTTACTATCGATCCGGGCGCTACGTTGGACTGCGCGACGCACGACTCGCTCGGATACGGGGCGTCTAATACCGTTATGAATATTTATGGTACGATAGACACCTCAGCCGGAAACGAGACGCTTAAGTATACGAACTTCCATTTCTATGGCGGTACGGCGAAAGCGTCCGGCGGCGGCACGTACGATATCTGCCATACAAATTCCAATTTCTATTCTCACGCTCTTGAAGGAGCAACCGCAGAAAATCCGACTATATCAACGGTTTCAGCCGGCATTCGACTTCGCAATAGCGGAGATGGCGACACGTTCGAGATTGTTACCGACGCCAACTCTCAACTCAATATGACGGGCGTAATTGTCAACTATGACACTCAAGGCGTCAATTGCCCAATCGTTAAAAAGGGCGAAGGAACTCTGTTCTTTACGGCTCGCAGCACGTATGCTGGCGGATTAACGATTTCAGAAGGAAAGGTTATTTCTAATGCAACTAACGCTGGCGCCAGTACTTACGGCACAGGTAAAATTGTTATTGAATCCGGCGCAATGCTGGAATTCCAGCAGTCTAACCAACTTGGGTATGATACAGGCGCTCCTAATGACATTATTATTCGCGGTACGTTCATTCCCAGCAATTATACACATATTAAAAACTTAACGTTGGAAAACGGCGTTATCGAAAAGGAATATGGTTATTCTGACTCCGGTTCTGGTATGGACTTTAGAAACAGAACGGCAACAATTACTTCAACAGGGGACTCGGTAATTAAATCCAGACTCTGCATTCGCAGCAATTCCAATGTTACCTTTGACGTTAAGGACGGCGTTCTGACCGTTGAAGCCGGCATCAATAAATCCACTGAAGAAACAGCTGGAAGCGCAGGCTTTACCAAGATCGGCGCAGGCACGCTGAAAGTTACTGCTACAGGAACCTCTAACGGCGATGCGAACATTAACGAAGGTACGTTCCTTTTGACAAGCGCTGCAACTCTGGTTTCAAACGTCAACGTCGCCTCTGGCGCAACCTTTGTTGACGGTTCCAACTATATCACGTCTGCTGTAACGCTCAACGGCGGTACGCTGACGATTGGCGAAACCAGTTCGACGGCAAGAATTGTCATTGGAGACTTTGCCGTTACCAACGGTACGGTCAACTTCGATTTCAACAGCGCGTCTGTAGATTATAATTTCGATAACCTGTCCACCGGCGCTGCCACGCTGACCTCTGGCATAATCAACCTCACGTTTAACAACGGCGACGAAAACGCGTGGTGGACCAACGCATCTGACAGCGGATACTCTTTGATCAACGCGTCTGCTTTGACGGCTGACCTGGACAGCATCCAGCTGCTGGTTAATTCTGCTGCGACGGACAACTGGTATCTGACTACGGCAGGAAACAATCTGGTTCTGATGAAAATGAATGGACCGGAACCGCCAACGCCAACGGATTACTATTATCGCGCGAATTCGCCGGAAGATATTTCTGCTGACAAGTGGACGATTGACGGAACGGATAAGAAGGGCGTCAAGTTTACAGAAGGCGACGACAATACGGCAACCTACGCTGGCGAAGTTGAAATGAACGCCAATGGTTCCTTTGAAGTTGCTGAAAACAGGAATCTGACGCTTGCAGGCGTCGTTTCCGGCGCAGGGAATGTAACTAAACAGGGTGACGGAACTCTGACTCTTTCCGGTAACAACGCGTATACCGGCAAGACGACGGTTGAAGCTGGAACGCTCGCTCTGACGGGCGACGCTGTCAAGGCGAACAGCTCGATTGAAATTGCTGACAACGCGACATTGGAATATAACGTCGCCGCCAACAATACCAAACAGCTGACCTTCTCTGATGATGTTACCGTTTCCGGCGGAAACGTCCTCAAGACGGGCGCTGGCAAGCTCAAGATTAAAGCGGACAGCGATCAGTTCAGCTCAGACAAATTTACCGTTTCTGCTGGCGAGTTGGACTTCAAGGGACAGTACAATGGCGACTTGTTCGTCCAGTCCGGTGCAACGCTTTCGCCCGGTAACTCCGTCGGCGACTTGACCATCTACGGCAACGCGATTATCGAAACCGGCGCGACTGGCTTGTTTGAGTTCAGCGCTTTTAACGAAGACCCGGCGCAGCAATCATACGACAGACTGGTTATCGGAAACGACGGCTCGTTTGTAATCGATGAAAATTCGATTATCAAGCTGTTCTTTGAAAATAACGACGCTAACCTCTGGGCGGCTGAAGGTTCGGAATACAAGCTGGTATCAGACGAAGATTTTGTCAGCGAAACAACCGACATGAGCGGTTTGCTGGGCAACTTCACGAACCTGTTTGGTCTGGAAGGCAGACTTGACGGTCTGTATCTAATTGGCTTGGGCGCAGGTCCCGCTCCTGAACCCGGCTCCGGCGTACCGGAACCGTCCACGTGGGCGTTGCTGATTCTCGGCGCCGCGGGCTTGCTGTATATGAGAAAGCGAAATAAATGAAAGGCGGTAATGAAGCGACCGGCGGGAGCGGAATTACGCAGTTCGCCAACGGCGAACCGAAATGCCGAGAAGTTTTCATAACAAATTGACGCAGCCGAAAACCATTATGGATCGCGGATATTATCCGCTACCCGTGAAGGTTTTTGGCTTCGTTGTTTTATGATGCACGCTTCTGGGTAGAAGTTCGCCTGACGGCGAATGCGTAATTCCGTTCGCTAACGCTCACTCCATTACCGCCTTCCATTTTTGTGCGCCTTGCCGCCAACGGCAAGCCGTCGCACCATAAATTAATCTGTCTTAATAGAAAATAATAATTTTCTCGGAAAGCGCTTAAAAATTTTAAAATTCAGGTTATAATATAGCAATAGGTGTATTAGTATCTTGAGTTATTTCTTGAGAAGTAACCTCAGCACATAAGGTTTAATAAAAATGAAAATGCGTGTAAAATCCGTTGTTTTAAGCGCTGTTGCGCTGACGTTTTGTTTGGTTGGCTGGGCGTCTGCTCAGACATTGAAAACCGATGCGGAAATTGAGGCGATGGGGTATTCCCACATCTATTCGCTTTCGATTCCTGACGCGCCGAATTTTTATAAAGGCGCAACGTATTCCGTTGACAATTCCAGTTTGAATTTGGGACCGATTGAATCCGTCGCGTACCGGCTCAATTTGGGCGCGGACAATTTCTGCTATGCGTCTTTTGGCGCGTTTACCAGCGACTTGTCCCGCATTGGCGTCCCGACGTTTACCTCTCAAACAATTGCTCAGCGATACGTTCAAAATCTGTATTACGAAGCGAAATCGCCAACGCTCAATACGACGGGAACGACTGTAACGCAGGGCAACATTGAATTCTGGCCGCTTAACTATTCTCAGGGCAACGCGCTTGGCATTCCTAACGCCAGCGGAGCCAATAACAACAGCGGCTTTGACTTCGGCGACACCGTCGGCGGCAATGGCACATACGGATCTATGCAGGTTCACGATTATCAGAACAGAACTACAGTTTTTGCGTTTAATCGTTGGAACACAGGTGAAACGGCGAGTATTGGAATTGGGAACTGCACAGACACGGCATACGGACAGGACTGGACGCACAATTACACTGCCGCTTCTTACGAAACGAAGCAGTTGGACGTATTCGCCAAGCCGGTCTTTTTACAGATGAGCGAATCGGACTACGCCGCCATTTCCGGCGAAGTTTCCAACATGAAGCTGGTTTACAAGCTCGATTGCCCGCTTCAGGGAAAGTACAGCGCTAGTAATTATACTGTCAACAACGCGACCAATTCTGACATTTCCGGCATGCCTCTCAAGCGGGTTGGATATTACATGGTTTTGGACAAAGGAGACGGAAACGTCGATTACGCCTACGCTGGATACGATGCAATCACCAACGATTTGAACCAGATTAGTTTGCCGTTTGACGGCTCTATTCGTCAGCAGACTGTAAATAATATGACCGTTCGATCCAACGTTCCTGGCATTGTCAACGGAACGGGAATTGCGACTGGCAACATCGAAATGTGGAATCGAAATTATAATGAAGCCAACTCTGCCAATATTCCGAACGCAAACGGCAGCGAATTTGATTTCGGCGATAACCCCACCAACGGCGATTACGGCTGTTTCCAGATTCACAACTACGGCGCCGGTCAAACGGTTATGGCGTTAAATAAATGGAACGGTCAGGCGTCAAACGGAGACGATAAAAACACGTCTAACGCTTCCAAGTATCAAACCCGTTCGCTGTACATTTTGGCGGAAGCGGCTATTGCTCCGGAAATGAAAAACGTTCCGGACGCTTCCAAGTACCAAATCGTTCAGGGCGCACGTTTGACGTCTCAAATGGCAACTCAGTGGAGCGCTGATTTTGGCGGCGTTGATTACGACATTGTTAATAACGTCGATCAGCTAAAACAGAATTTTGGTCCGTTTGACCGCGTCGGTTATTATATGGAATACGCTCAAAACGCCAGCGATCCGCTGAAATACGTTTTTGTGTCATTCGATGCAATGACGGCGGACATTGCCAAAATCGGCGTCCCGACGGTTACATCCGGCGAGTTCTATCAGCAGACCGTTAAAAATTTGAAAGTTACAACAAACGTAACCGCTTCAGACGGTTTGATTACCGACCCATCTACAAACGCTCAGGTTGCCGCCAATAGCACCGTATCGTATAATACCGGCTATCTGGAATTCTGGCCGTCCAACTATGCTAAACCCAAAAGCAATATTATTTCTCAGGGCGACGGAAATACATACGATATCAACGACTCTGGAGGCAACACGGGTTTCGGACACGGCTCCATGCAGGTGCATTCCGTTGACACAAGTCAAACTATTTTTGCCTTGAATCATTTCAATGGCGTTAAGCAGTTTGGCATTGGTTCAAAACCTTCCGGCGATCCTGACTGGACGGGCGACGAGAACAAGAAGAATTACGCTATTGCCAACGTTTACACGTTTGCCAAGCCGGTTTTGTCTGATATGGACTCGGATCACTTCCAGCCAATTCAGTCTGAAGCTGCGAATATGAATCTGGTTTATAAACTGGACTGCCCGCTTTATGGAACGTACAGCGCCGATAATTACACCGTCAACAATCTTAACAATCTTGGCGATTTGAAGGGTATGCCGATCGGTCGCGTTGCGTACTACATGACGCTGGAAAAAGCGGACGGAACCGGTACGGACTACGCTTACGCGTCGTATGATTCTGTTACAAACAACCCCGCGAAACTGGGATTGCCGTTTGACGGCTCGGTTTCACAAACGACAGTCAATAATCTGACGGTTTCTTCAAACGTTCCGGGCGTTGTCAACGGAACGGGGCTTAATGGCAACATCGAATTTTGGAACAAAAACTATAATACAGACAATGCCATGAACATCCCCGGCGCGGACGGCGGTAAATACGACTTCGGAGACAAAGTTGCCGCTAACGGCAATTACGCTTCTTTCCAGATTCACAACTATGGCGATAAACAAACCGTTATGGCTCTTAACGCCTGGAATGGTTACGCAACGTCTCCAGATAGAACGATTGATATTGGAATTGGAAACAACCAGAAAGCTGACGGTTCTCCTGATTATACATTTGACGGCGATCAGGGAGTGAACTCCAACGCGTCTCAGTATTCCAACAGAACGCTGTACGTTATGGCGTCTCCGGCAATTGCTCCCGGCATGGCAAACGTCGCCAACGCGTCCGACTACACGCTCGTTCAGGGCGCTCGTTTGACAACTCAAATGGGAACGAACTGGCATGACAACGGCGTCAATTACGACATTGTCAACAACCTTTCCGCCTTGCAGTCTCAGGGCGTTCTGTTTGACCGCGTTGGCTATTACATGGAATACGCTCCAACATTAAACGATCCGCTGACGTACGTCTTTGTCTCCTTTGACGCGATGACAAACGACCTGTCCAAGATCGGCGTTCCGATTGCTTCATCCGGAGAATTTTACGCTCAGAAGGTTAACAACCTTCAATTCACAACCAATGTTCCTGCCAATCAGGGCAAGCTGTTTGACCCGACGACCGGCGCACAGGTTACAGCCAATGCCACCTATACACAGGATCAGGGATACATTGAATTCTGGTCTAACGATTACACTCATACAAAAAATCCGTCGCTTTCAGTCGGGTCGGGAGACATTTACGACGTCAGCGACACGGTTACCGGCATTCCCGGCGTAAAAGGTTACGGTTCCATGCAAATTCATTCGCTGGAAACGGGACAAACGATTTTCGCTCTTAACCGTTTTGCTGGAAACAAATGCTTTGGAATCGGTACAAATCCCAACGCTTCCACCAATGGCAGCAACGCTCAGGCGGATTACACGTTTGACGAAGGCAAGAAAAGCTACGCGATTGCCAACATCTATACTTTTGTTCATCAGGTAGACGCTCAGTTGACGACTAACGCCATGTCGATGTATCAACGGAATTTGGCGAATGTCGCCGACATTACTCTTACTGGTACGTGGGCGGCGACTAACGGCGTTACAATTAATACCGTTCAGGCGTCTGTTGACGGTGGAGACTGGATTGACCTGATTATGAACGCTGACGGCACGTTTTCGTCAGATTCCATGTCCTTGAAGGGCGGCATGCACAACGTTGCGTATCAAGCGTTAGACGCTAACGGCGCGGTTGTCGCAACCCGTTCAGGACAGATCGGCGTTGGTGAAATCTTCATCACGGCTGGTCAGTCCAACTCGACCAACTGCGGCGACGCTCGACAGACGTCTACCTCTGGTTTGGCGTTTGCGTATAATCCGGTAACAGGTCAATGGGAACAAAACGTCGACCAGCAGTTTGGTCCGTTAGACGGTACAAACAGAGGTTCAACTTGGCCGTCTTTCGCTGATACGTTGGCGGAAGAAGAAGGCGTTCCTGTTGCGACGTACGCCGTTGGATACAGCGGAACCAACATCTCGCAATGGATTAATGACGAAAAGGGCGGCATTTCCACCAACATGGTTAATGCGATTAAATTCCTCAACGAAAACGCCGACGGCTTTGCTGGCATCCTCTGGCATCAGGGCGAATCCGACAAGGGAACGGCGGAAGACGTTTACTATGAAAAACTGAATCAGTTGATTGCTCGCGCTCGTACCGCTGCCGGCGACGACGAATTGCCGTGGGGCGTTGCGATTGCCTCTGCCGACGCCAACGGGAACGCATACTCTAACGTTACCAACGCTCAGCTGCGAGTTATCGCAGACGATCCGAATATCTTCCTCGGCGTTAATACAGATGAATTCTGCGTTATCGACAGAGAACACGCCTCTGACCCGGATTACGAAACGTTACGAGGAACCAACGGCAACTCGATTCACTTGAGCGACAAGGGCTTGAAGGAAGCCGGTCGACTCTGGGCGTTGACCGCGGGCGAAAGCATTATCGGTTTGCGTAAATACTGGTTAGCCGATTCCGCAGAAGCTCTTGCCGTTTCCGACTGGGAAGTCAACGGCGGATACAAGCTGGGCGTCAAGCTCGTTTCCGGAGAAGAACGTTCGGTGGAAGCTGAAAACGCTGTTCAAATGGTTGCTGATGGTACAGTCGAAGTTGGCGAAGGTTACGACTTGACTCTGACCGGCGACGTTTCCGGTTCCGGCGCTTTGACGAAAACCGGCAAAGGCGCGTTGACTCTTTCCGGAGATGCGTCTGCATTTACCGGCAAGACGACCGTTTCCGAAGGAACTCTGACGTTGGCCGGTAACGCTGTTACGTCAAACGGTTCTCTGGAAGCAGCTGACGATACGACGTTGGTTTACAACGTTAATGCTGGCGATTCCAAACAGCTGACCTTCTCGGACGACGTTACCCTTTCCGGCGGAAAAGTTGTCAAAACGGGTGAAGGACAGCTCAAGATCAAGGCTGACGGAACGCAGTTTACCGCCAATGATTTTGCTGTCGAAGCTGGCGAATTGGACTTCAAAGGCGACTACAACGGCAATTTGGAAATCAAATCTGGCGCGACGCTTTCACCGGGTAACTCCGTTGGCGACTTGACCGTTATCGGCAACGTTGTTATTGGCGCCGGCGCGATTGGTCTGTTTGAATTCAGCGCGTACAACCCGGATCCGGATTCTCAAGAATTCGATACGCTGACCGTTGCAGACGACGGTTCTTTAACGTTGGATGCGGATTCGATTATCCAGCTTTACTTTGAAAACGGCGACGCCGCTCTTTGGGCGGAAGAAGGCGCGGAATATCAGCTGGTTTCCGATGAAGGTTTTGTCGACGCTACCACCGACCTAAGCGCTTTGCTGGCGAACTATCAAACCCTGTTTGCTTTGCAAGGCAGAACGGACGGTCTTTATTTGATCGGCTTGGGCGCTCCTGAACCTGGCTCCGGAGTTCCGGAACCGTCTACCTGGGCGTTGCTGATTCTCGGCGCTGCTGGCTTGCTGTACTTCCGTAAACGAAAATAATAGGCGAGCCGCGAGTGTAAGCTCGTGGGTGTGAAACGTAGTGAGGAGTTGGCGCAAGCGCTCCTCATGGTTAAATATTTCAGCGAGGGTTTCATTTAGCGGAACTCTCGCTTTTCTTTTTAAAATAGAATAGCTCTAAATTTCAAGCGCAGCTTGCAACAGAAAATAAACAGTCTTGAGGGAAGCCGTCAAGTACAAAAGCGGCTCCAAGGCGTCGCACAACATATTGCCTATTTTATCATTTACTGAAGTTTTTTCTAAAAAATTTTTATCCAGTTCTTCAAAATTAAAAAATCTGGTGTATAATATATATTGTATAAAACCATAAATGTTTATCCTTTTATATAAAATGGAGTAAAAATATGTCCAATTTCCAAGATCGTTTTTCGTTCTCACGTATTTTAACGCTCGGCGGAATTGCTTTCCTTTTGCTGGGGCTTTTTCTGTCAAGTTCAGCTCAGGCAGAATTGATTTACGCAGTTCGCGTAAACGCATTGAATGCGGCTGGAAATTATAATTACCGTGAAAACAACGATATTTACGGCAATTATAGTTTCAGTACTAACGACGACACCAACACCGTTAGATGGTGTACGCAGGCAAACAATAAGCCTTATACTCTCACGAACGATACGATTCCAGTCATGCTTTGCGATTTGGGAACCGTTCGAACAATTAATGCTATTTCGGTTTCTCCATACAGCGCGACTAGCAATATTGTCAAAGCGATGACGGTGGAATTCTATGATTCTCCCGCGATCAACGCAACGCCTGTATATACTCAAACGTTTACAGGAATTCCTCAAAGCTATAAGAACTTGCCGCTCACAACTCCAACGAATGCGAGATTTGTCAAAATTACAATGACAGAAAATTACGGCGGCGATCGCTTTGGCGTTGGGAACCTTATGTTTGACGTTGTCTCTGAAGGAACGCCAACTTCCGGAACGGTCAACGTTCCTACGTATCAAAACTGGCCTGTCAGCAACCTGTTTGACGGCAATATTACTACTCAATGGGTTACCAATGTTGCAGATGCTACTAACGGTTATTATAACGGCACGAATCCAAACCCGGTATTTACTTTTACGTATGACAAGCCTCAAACGCTTACAGGCATTGGAGTAAATGGCTATAACGTTTCCGGCAACTCTCTTAAAGACTTTAATTTGAGTTTCTATGACGCCAACGGAGCGCAGATTTCAGTTGCCGATCCGTCCCAATACCGCTTTACGATGACGCATACAACGAATCAGACCCGAGACGAATTTACGTTCCCAACCGTTGAAAATGTGTCGAAAGTTGAAATGACCCTTACCAGCAACTACAAAGGAACTGGCAGCGGCGGAGACCGAGTTGGTTTGTCAGAAGTGGCTTTCGCAGTTCCAACTAACCTTGACACGCCTACTACGCCTGTAATTTATAACGCTCCAATGAGCTCTGACTCTACTATTGTTCGTCCAACATCAGCGCAATTTCTTACTCCTGCATCGGAAAGAGCCTCTGCTCGCGCTTTGACATATCTGTTTGACGGTACAGGAAGCGCCGGAGGAGCGGAATGGTATACGATTGATACAAAAGTTGGAAATAACGTTATTCCTGATTATTATACAGTTGGATATACGCCTGTTATTGAGTTCACAATGTCAGATCAGGCGGCGTACGACAGTTTCTCTGTTTGGGGATACGGCAATAAAGGGAATCTGATGTCAGATTTTACTTTGGAACTCTATGACAGCGCCGGCAATCTGGTTTATGCAGACGAGTATTTAATTGATTCCTATATTAATAAATCACAATACGCAACATTCTCTTTTGGAGATAAATACGCATTTAAAACGGCTGTTCTGACGGCTCTGGATAACGGATACAATTTCTACTCGGGGTTTACCGGCGGCGACCGGGTTGGGTTTACAGAAATTGCATTCTATCAGGTTGCGCAGGAACCGTATTATTATGCAAACACGTCAGACATTTCCGCTGTCAATTGGACTATTGACGGCTCAGTTAAGAAGGGCGTTATCTTTACCGAAGGCGATTCGACGGCAACGTTTGCTAATCCGGTAATATTTAACGGAAACGGTACGATTGAAATTGGTTTAGGAAAGAATCTGACGCTGTCCGGCGTTGTTTCCGGCTATGGAGCTATTACCAAGACCGGCGCTGGTACTCTGACGATGACCAAAGCCAATTCGTATGGCGGCGGAACAACGATTTTCGAAGGAACGGTTAAACTGACCGAAGCTGGTACGCTGGGTTCAGGCGATGTCTCCTTAAACGATAATACGACTTTAGAATTCGCTCACAATTCAGACCAGACGGTTAGTAACGCTATCTCCGGCTATGGTTCTGTTTCAAAAACCGGAACTGGAACGCTGACTCTGTCCGGCAACAATTCGTATCACGGCGATACAACGGTTTCAGGCGGAACGCTCCTTGTGCCAACTGGTTCCAGCATGTCGAATACCAATGTTGAAGTTGCAACGGGAGGAACGTTCCAGACGGGAGTGGATATTTCCTCTGACTTCGTCTTGAATGGCGGAAAGTTTGTCGTTGGTGAAACGTCAGCGACTAAAGAAATTACGATCGGCGCTCTTACTCTTGACGGCGGAACTGTCAGTTTCGATTTTAATGACAGCTCCGACCCCTACGACGCCGACTGGCTGAAGGTTTCTACTGCCGTCTTTGATTCCGGGTATATTGATCTGTCGTTCCATGGCAGCAGCGCTGACGATTGGTGGAACGTCATTAATGATTCAGGAGAAGGTTTTTCCCTTATTAACGGAACTATTCAAGATTACGGAAGCTTCGATAGTAACAGCGTTTTAGTTACTGTGAACGGTACGCTGTCAAACAGATGGACGCTTACAGCGACAAATGATAATCTTTTGCTTTGGGCTGTTGAAGGCAGCGACGATCCGGGACCAGGTCCCGGACCTGGACCAGAACCGGGAAGTAACTGGTATAACGCCGATTCAACTGATATTAGTCTCCCGAGCTGGACGATTGACGGAACAAACAAGGTTGGAGCCGTGCTGGTTTCCGGCAGCAACGCTACGTATTACAATCCGGTTGAAATGACCGCCAACGGAACAATTCAAGTCGGCGCGAATTACAATCTCACGCTCGCCGGCGGTTTATCCGGATCCGGCGCGTTAGAAAAGACCGACGCAGGAAAATTAACGATCACGACAGCCAACAGCGACTTTACTGGCGTAACAACCGTCTCCGGCGGAACGCTGGAACTGACCGGCGCGGGAACGCTGGCGTCTACAACGATCAACGTTGGCGCAGGCGCAACGATGCTGTATAACAACACGGTTCCGCACAATACAAGCGCTTTGACGTTTAATATCAACGGCGGAACGCTCGAATTTTACAACACGACTCCTGCTACAACGCATAACATTGACAACGGCATTTCCTCTGGAGTTGCCGGACAGGACGTTGTTATCAACGGAACGGGCGCAACGATTCTCATTGACGGCGGAGGAACCATTTCCGCCGTTGCCGGCACAGGCGCTTCCGGCGTTACATTCGCTCTGGATTCCAACTCTGTTATTGACGTTAAGAGCGGCATGTTTATCAACGGCAGTTATCAAAGCCAAAACTGGGACAACAACCAGGCGACGCTTCATATTGGAGCAACCGGCAAAGTCGATTTGTGGGACGGCGCTCAGATGAAAGTCGGCGGTTTGACGGGCGAAGCCGGAGCGAAGATTGTCAACGATTCCGGCAAAACCAACTGCAAAGGCATCGTCATCGGAAACGGCGTAACAGCCGACAAGACCTTTGTCTATAACGGGTCAATTACCCTCAATGAAAAAGCGGTAGATTACATCGGCGCGGGAACGCAGGTTCTCAACGGCAATCTTTCCAAAGTAACAATTCAATCCAAAAGCGGTACGCTCGTTTTTGGCGTTCCGGGAGAAACGATGGCTATCAAACCGCTCTCAAAGATTTCGACCAACGGCGGGGCGATTCGTATTGACGGAAACGTTGTTCTTGACGACAACTCGTCATACGTCCTTTGCACTGGCGACTGGACAGGCAACGGAAAGCTTACTATCGACGGCGGGTATATGCGCGTCGGCGATTCGTTTAATTTCTCAAATGGAATTACCTTTAACGGCGGCATGCTTATTAATAATGACAACAACGCCACTCTTGCCGCTGATATCACCGTTACAAAAGACGGCGGCGATATTCACGCCGGCTGGAGCAAGTCAATAACATTAACCGGCAAGTTAAAAGGCGATAAATCCCTGACCGTTGGAAGCGATTCCGGACATCTCCGATTCGCCGGCGACGCCAGCGAGTATACGGGTTCTCTGCTTGTTAAAGGCAACATGAGAATTGGCGTTGCAGGAACGACGTCAGTCAGCGCTACTCCGTATATCGGTTCACAGCCGATTCAGCTCAACGGCGGCATGATTCAAAACAGCGACAACTTCATTACCGTTCCAAACGACCTGAACGTTCTTTCAAATTCGTCATTGAAGTCTGGCTGGAGCAAAGACTCAACCTATACAGGCGCTTTAACCGGTTCCGGAAAACTTACAGTTCTCTCCGATTCCGGCTGGGTTATTATGGGAACGTCGTGCGACGGAACTTTTACCGGCGACGTCCAGATGAACTGGGACAGCGCCACTTCAATGGGTAAGATGCGCTTGGCGGCGCCTCAACCCTTTGGCGCCAACGCTGGATCTGGTTACATTTACGGTCAGCTGGATATGAACGGCTATTCTCAGGTTTTCAAAGGTCTGTCCAGCAACACGAGCGGAACAACCCTCAAAGGACAGATTTTCAACAATACAAACACGCTGTCAACGTTGACATTGGATATTACCGACAAGGACTTGACCTTCCAGGGCAAGACAACCGGCAATGTTGAAATGATTATCAATTCAAACGGCGAAGGCAAGCAGACGTTTGCCAATAATGGCAGTAACTTTACCGGGAACGTTGTTATCAACGGCGGTACTGTTACAGCTACTGCGGCTCATTCAAGTTACACAACAACGGCTTTAGGCGCGTTTTCCAAAAACGGCGGCAGAACGGTTACCATCAATTCCGGCGCTGAACTGGTATTGGGAACAAACGACGTCCTCGGCGGCTGCAACATTTCCAACTTTAACGACAATAGCCTTAGATATATTATTAACGGCGGCAAGTTGACCGGTACGAACAACAACCCGCTGTATAACGCAACATTCCAAAACGGCGCAGAAGTTTACGGCAACAACAACCGAGACATTTATCGTTCGTTCTGGCTGCTGGGAACAAACAACGTTACCTTTGCCGGCGACGGTTCAACCCCGGAAAGCCCGGTAAACTTCAACGGAGCAGACGGCGTTATTTTCGTTCTCGACAGCGCGGTGTTAAATGTAGACGACATTACCAGGAGTTCCGCTGCCGACCTCGTTGTCAACGTTAAATTGGGCGATAAGAGTGAAGCTTTTGTTGCAAACAACTCGTTGACCAAGACTGGCGCTGGTACTGTGAGACTGACCAAGGTTAACGAATTCACCGGACCGACAACTATCTCTGCCGGCGCGTTGGCGTTAGCCAGCACAGGCAGCCTCGCCACAGATGTAACAGTTGCCGCAGGCGCCTCGTTTATTGACGCTGCGCCGTCGATTGCGTCCAATGTAACCTTGAACGGCGGTTCGCTGGTTATCGGAGAAACGACCGACTCAACGCAAATCGCCATCGGTAATTTGACCGTTGACAACGGCGCGATTTTCTTCGATTTCAACAACAGCTCAAATAATACAGATTACGACCGCTTGACTGTCAATGCCGCGACGTTTACCACCGGTTCGATTAACATCGCCTTTAACAACGGCGATCAAATCGAGTGGTGGAACAACAATACCGACAACGGCTACGTCCTTGTCGATACGACTTCTTTGAACGTAAACTTGGACAACATCCAGCTTTTGGTTAATTCCGCAGCGACGGACGCCTGGTATCTCGATACGGTTGGAACGTCAATCGTCTTGAAAAATCAGAACGTCGAACCGCCGGTAATTGATCAGTATTATCGCGCCAATTCCGCTGAGGACATTGCCGCAGAGGAATGGGCAATCGACGGAGTTAATAAGAAAGGCGTTACGTTTACCGAAGGCGAAAACAACACAGCAACCTACGCAGGCGAAGTTGAAATGAACGCTGCTGGAACCTTTGACGTCAGCGAGAACAGAAATCTTGCTCTTACCGGCGTCGTTTCCGGCGAAGGCGACGTAACCAAACAGGGCGAAGGTACGCTGACCCTTTCCGGCGACAACACGTATACCGGCAAGACGACCGTTGAAGCTGGAACGCTCGCTCTGACTGGCGACGCTGTCAAGGCAAAGAGCGCCATTGAAATCGCTGACGACGCCACTTTGGAATACAACGTTGCCGCTAACAATACCAAACAGCTGACCTTCTCAGACAACGTTACCGTCTCCGGCGGAAACGTTGTTAAGACGGGCGCTGGAAAACTCAAGATCAAAGCGGACGGCGATCAGTTCAGCTCAGATAAATTCACGGTATCCGCCGGCGAATTGGACTTCAAGGGGCAGTACAACGGCGACTTGTTCGTTCAGTCCGGCGCAACGCTTTCGCCTGGCAACTCAGTCGGCGATTTAACCGTCTACGGCAACGTTACCATGGACGTCGGCGCGACAGGTTTGTTTGAGTTCAGCGCCTACAACGCCGACCCGGCGCAGCAATCATACGATACGCTTACCATTGGCAACGACGGCGCGTTTGTTATCGACCCCAACTCGATTATCAAGCTGTACTTTGAAGGCGGCGACGCTGACCTCTGGGCGGCGGAAGGTGCAGAATACAAGCTGGTATCCGACGAAGGCTTTGTCGATGATATAACCGACATGAGCGATTTGCTGGGCAACTACACGAGCCTGTTCGGTCTGCAAGGCAGAACGGACGGTCTGTATCTGATCGGCTTGGGCGCTGGTCCTGCTCCTGAACCCGGCTCCGGCGTCCCGGAACCGTCAACGTGGGCGCTATTGGTTCTTGGCGTTGCCGGACTGCTGTACTGCCGAAAGAGAAAGTAACATGGAAAGCGACGGCTTGCCGTCGCTTTCATAACCAACTCCGACGAGAACGACGATAATAGTTTTTTCGTGCCAATAACGTTTTGAACAATAATCGATAATAATAAAGAATTATTGTTCCAAGGTTGTTGGTACGAATTACTTTAAACGTACTTCTCAATTTCATTCTTTTAAAATCGACGCCAAGCTATTGCACTTCACATCTCGCTCTAAAATGTCAGTTTTATTTGTTAATTAAAAAATTCTTTAAAAGCGCTTAAAAATTTTAAAATCTATGTTATAATAAAGTATTAGGTATATTTGCATACATAGTTATTTCTTGAGAAGTAATCTGAACATATTTAAAAAAGTAAAATGAAAATGCGTATTAATTCCGTAGTTTTAAGCGCTGTTGCGTTGACGTTTTGTTTGATTGGCGGCGTTTCCGCTCAGACGTTGAAAACCGATGCGGAAATTGAGGCGATGGGGTATACTCACATCTATTCGCTGTCAATTCCGGATCAGCCTAATTTCAGGCTTGGCGCGCCGTATACGCTTGACAATTCCAATTTGAATCTGGGTCCGATTGAATCTGTCGCATACCGGCTCAATTTGGGCGAAAACAATTTCTGCTATGCGTCTTTTAGCGCGTATACCAACGAACTGTCCCAATATGGCGTCCCGACGTTTACGTCTGGAGTGGTGTCTCAGCGATACGTTCAAAACCTGTATTACGAAGCGAAGTCTCCGTCATTGACAACAACGGGAACGACTGTTACACAGGGCAATATCGAATTCTGGCCGTGGAATTATGGAACTGGCAATGCGAAGAGCATTCCCAACGCCAGCGGAGCCAACGGCAACAGAAACTTTGACTTTGGCGACACCTGCAACTATGACAACAACTACGGATCTATGCAGGTTCACGACTATCAAAACCGCACTACGGTTTTTGCTTTTAACCGATGGAACTCCGGGCTTCAAGCCAGCCTCGGCATTGGCAACTGTCCCGATACAAGCGTTGGCTTGGACTGGACTCACAAGTACACCACCGCTTCGTACGATACCAAGCAGCTGGACGTTTTCGCCAAACCGGTTTTCTCCTCGATGAGCGAGTCAGATTACTCAGCCATCTCCGGCGAAGTTTCCAACATGCAGCTGGTTTATAAGCTGGACTGCCCGCTTACCGGAACGTACAGCTCCAATAATTATGTTGTCAATAACGCGGCAAGTTATACCGGCATGCCGCTCAGCCGCGTTGGATATTACATGGTCATGGAAAAGTCGGACGGAACCGTCGATTACGCCTATACCGGATTCGATCCAATTACCAACGACGTCAACCAGATCGGCTTGCCGTTTAGCGGTTCAAGCTGGTATCATCAGCAGACGGTCAGCAACATGACTGTTCAATCCAACGTTGCCGGCGTTGTCAACGGAACCGGAATTGAAACGGGCAACGTCGAGATCTGGAATACCAACTATAGTGAAAACAACGCGATTGGCATTCCGAACGCCAGCAGCGATAAAGGCCATCCGGGCTTTGACTTCGGCGACGAACGCGGAACTGGCGGCAACTACGCCTGTTTCCAGATTCACAACTACGGCGCCAGTCAAACGGTCATGGCGTTGAACAAGTGGAACGGTCCGGCGTCTGGCGGCAAGACCATTGACATGGGAATCGGAAATAATCCTGTCGCAGGCGAAGCTTTAGACTATACTTTCGACGGCGATGCGGGAGCGAATTCCAACGCGTCCCAGTATCAAAACCGTTCGCTTTACGTCATGGCGGAAGTGGCAATAGCGCCTGGCATGTCCAACGTTCCGGACGCTTCCCAATATACTATCGTTCAGGGCGCGCGATTAACGTCTCAAATGAATACTGGTTGGTCTAAAGAAAACGGCGGCGTCAATTACGATATTGTAAACAACGTTGCAGAACTGCAAAAGACGTTGGGACCGTTTGACCGCGTTGGCTATTATATGGAATACGCTCAAAACGCCAACGACCCGCTCAAATACGTCTTCGTCTCCTTCGATACAATGACCGCCGACATCTCCAAAATCGGCGTTCCAACCAATCCTTCCGGCGAATTCTATCAGAAGGTTGTTAAAAATTTGAATGTTACAACCAACGTAACCGCGTCTGACGGTTTGATTACCGACCCCGGCACGGGACAACAGGTCGCCGCCAATAAAACGATTTCGTATAATAAAGGTTATCTGGAATTCTGGGCGTCCAATTACGGTAAAGCGAAAAGCAATGTCATTTCTCAGGGCGACGCCAATTCCTACGACATCAACGATTCTGGAGGCAGCACGGGTTACGGTCACGGCTCCATGCAAATCCATTCGCTCGATACTGAACAGACCATTTTTGCTTTGAACCATTTTAATGGCGTCAAACAGTTTGGCATTGGTAAAAACGCCACCGGTTCAGGAGATCCTGACTGGACAAACAACGAGACTAAAAAGAACTACGCAATCGCCAATATTTACACGTTTGCCAAGCCGGTTTTGTTTGACATGGATGAGACTCATTTCCAGCCTATTCAGTCTGAAGTATCTAATATGAGCCTGGTTTACAAGCTGGAATGCCCGCTTAATGGGACGTACTCGGCTGATACTTATACGGTCAACAACGCCAGCAATCTTCCAGACAGCTTTAAAGGCATGCCGATTGGTCGCGTTGCATATTACATGACGCTGGAAAAATCGGACGGCTCCGTTGATTACGCTTACGCGTCGTACGATTCTGTTACAAATAATCCCGCTAAATTGGGTCTGCCGTTTGACGGCTCGGTTTTCCAAACGACGGTCAATAATTTAACGGTTTCGTCCAACGTTAATGGCGTTGTCAACGGGTCGGGTTTGTCGGGCAACATCGAATTCTGGAACAAAAACTATAATAAAGGCAACGCCAAGAACATTCCTGGCGCAGACGGCAATAAATACGACTTTGGAGATGAAGTTGCCTCTGGCGGCGACTACGCATCGTTCCAGATTCATAACTATGGCGATAAGCAAACAGTTATAGCTCTTAACGCCTGGAACGGTCATGCGACAGCCAGCAACAACCGTACGATTGATATTGGCATCGGAACCAATCCCAATGCCAGCGGCGAGCCTGACTATACGTTTGACGGCGAGCGGGGAGTCGGCGTTTCCAACGCGTCTCAGTATGCAAACCGCACGCTGTACGTTATGGCTTCTCCGGCAATCGCCCCTGGCATGGCGAACGTTACAAACGGGGCAGATTACACGATGGTTCAGGGCGCGCGTCTGACGACTCAGATGGGAACGAACTGGCATGACAACGGCGTCAATTATGACATTGTCAACAATCTGGCAACTCTGCAGAATCAGGGCGTTCTGTTTGACCGCGTTGGCTATTACATGGAATATGCTGCCACGGTAAACGATCCGCTGACGTACGTCTTCGTTTCGTTTGACGCCATGACGACCGACATCTCCAAAATCGGCGTTCCGATTGCTTCGTCTGGAGAATATTATCAGCAGTTTGTCAATAATCTGGAAGTAACAACCAACGTTGCCGCGTCTCAAGGACGAATCAACGACCCGAATACGGGCGCTCAGGCGGCAGCCAATAAGACCATTTCTCACGAAAAGGGATTTATTGAATTCTGCGCGTCCAACTACTCGCAGCCCAAAGGCGGCGTCAACTCCCTGGGAAGCAATGACATCTACGATATTAACGATACCATCCCCGCCGACCCGTACGCAGCTGGGCACGGGTCAATGCAGATACATTCAATCGACACTCAGCAAACGATTTTTGCTTTGAATCATCTTAATGGAACAAAGCAGTATGGAATTGGTACGAACCCCAATCCCTCTGCAAACAACAACGGTTCACAGTTCGACTGGACTTTTGACGAAAACAAAAAGAATTACGCGATCGCCAACATCTATACGTTCGTTCATGAGGTTGACGCTCTGCTGACGACAAACGCTCTGTCCATGTATCAAAGAGACTTGACGAACCAGGCGAACGTTACTCTTTCCGGCACGTGGGCGGCGACCAACGGCGTTACAATTGACACGGTTCAGGCGTCGGTTGACGGCGGCGACTGGTTTGCGCTGACCATGAATTCAGACGGCACCTTTACCGGGACGACGTCTCTTCTGGGCGGCATGCACGATGTTTCGTATCAGGCGGTAGACGTCAACGGAAACGTTGTGGCAACGAAATCCGGACAGGTCGGCGTTGGAGAAATCTTCATCACCGCCGGTCAGTCCAACTCGACCAACTACGGCGACGCCGCTCAGACCTCTACTTCGCCTTTGGCGTTATCGTACAACCCCAGAACCGGTCAATGGCAGCAAAACGAAGACCCGCAGCAAGGTCCGCTTGACGGCTCTAACCGCGGCTCTACGTGACCGTCGTTTACGGATACGCTCTCAGCAGAAGAAGGCGTCCCGGTTGCAACGTATTCTGTCGGGTACGGCGGAACAACTCAGGCGCAATGGGCAAGCGACGCAAACGGAATGTACACGAACCTGGTAAATGCGATGGAATTCCTCAACGAAAACGCCAACGGCTTTGCTGGAATCCTTTGGCATCAGGGCGAATCCGACAAGGGAACGTCAGAGCAGGATTATTATGACAGACTTAGCGCCTTGATTGAACGGACTCGAACCGATTCCGGCAACGAGAATTTGTTCTGGGGCGTTGCGATTGTTTCTGCCGACGCCAACGGGAATACTTACAGCAACGTTACCAACGCTCAGCTGCGAGTTATCGCGGACGACCCGCTGGTCGTTGAAGGCGTCAATACAGACGAATTCTCGCGCGACCTGCGCGGACAAAACAGCGGCAACTCCATTCACCTGAGCGAAGCGGGCTTGAAGGAAGCCGGCAGGCTTTGGGCTCTGACCGCTGGCAAAAGCATTATTGAGCTTCGCAACTGCTACTGGTATGCTAACGCAACAGATTCCACTGACATTTCAAACTGGGAAATTAACGGTGAAAGCAAGAAGGGCGTTAAGCTCGTTTCTGGAGCAAACCTTTCAGTGGAAGCTGACAATTCCATTCAGATGGTTGACGCTGGCACAGTCGAAGTTGGCGCGAATTACAATTTGACGCTGTCCGGCGACATTACCGGCTCTGGCGAGATGATCAAAATCGGCAAAGGAACGCTAACCCTTTCCGGCGACAACCTGTCGGCGTATACCGGCAAGACGACCATTTCAGACGGAACGCTCAAACTTGCCGCTGACGCAACGCTGAACGATCTGTCCGGCGGTTCAGAAGTCAAAGCAGACGATCCTGGTTCTGTATACAATCCGGTCAATCTGGTTTCGGAAGGCGATTTGACGTTTAATTCCAATTCCGGGTCTGATACAAAGTTTATCGGAAAGATTGACGCTGCTGGAAAGACTGTTACAAAGACTGGCTCCGGAACATTGAAGATTTTCAGCGATGAGAACAACGTTTCCACTGCTTCCAACTTTATCGTTGACGTTGGCAGGCTGGACTTCAAGGGATACTTCAAAGGCGGTATGGAACTTAACAGCGGCGCGGTTTTGTCGCCGGGCAACTCGATCGGAACGCTGACTATAGACGGAACGGAATTGCCGTCAGAGGTTTCCGCTTTGACCCTTCATTCCATGGCAACGCTGTTAATGGAAATTGCCGGACCCGAACCGGAAGATAACGATATGCTGATCGTCCTGGGCAATCTTACCATTGAAGACGGCGCGATGATTAATCTGATCATGGCAGATGGCAGCGTCCTGGCTCCATACGATACGTTTGAAGCCATTATTATCCTTAACAAATACATGTTCTCTGCAATTCGTATTTGAACCAAATCCTATCTTTTTCATCATTACATAATTTTTAAGATGTTGCAAAAGTAGGAAAAA
>CACXSS010000039.1 GCA_902770245.1 uncultured Planctomycetota bacterium
TGTCGTTTGCGTTCCCGTTTGGGAAACGACGGCAAAGCAGATCGGCGATTTTGTTTCCTGACGTCAGCTCGCTGCGGGAGTTGCCGGTAACGTTTGCCTTGAGAATCAAGCGTCTTTTGCCGCTGGTTCTGTTTTTGGCGGGCGTTTGCGCGATTGTCGCTCTGGCGCGCCCCCGGCAGGGAGAAGAAGAATTTCGCGTCCAGACGGAAGGCATTGCTATTGAAATGGTCGTTGACAGAAGCGGGTCAATGCGCGCTCTGGACTTCAAAATCAACGGTCGCCAGGTCAACCGTCTGGAAGCGATTAAAGACGTATTCAAGCGGTTCGTCATCGGAGACGGCGTTCTGGAAGGACGTCCCAACGACAACATCGGTTTGATTTCCTTCGGCGGCTATGCGGAAGACCGTTGTCCGCTGACGCTGGATCACGACGCGTTAATCAGCGTTTTGAACGAAGTCAACATCTCCGATCCGATTTACGACGACCGGGGGCGTTTGCTCAACGAACGTCTGGTTCAGGAAGAAAACAGCACTGCAATCGGCGACGCGCTGGCGGAAGGCGTTGAACGTCTGCGGAACGCGGAAGAGAAATCGAAAATTATGATTTTCCTTTCCGACGGCGAACAGACGGCTGGCGAGCTGACCCCGGAGCAGGGAACCGCTCTGGCGAAGAAGTACGGTATAAAGGTTTATACTATCGGAATCGGAACCAATGGATTGACGGACGTCCCGACAATGCTTTCCAACGGTCGGGTTATCATGCAAAAGGGAATTATGCGTCTGGACGAAGAGACGCTTAAAAATATCGCAAAGGAGACTGGCGGCGTTTATTTCAACGCGAAATCGACCAAAGCTCTGGAACAGGTGTATCAGGCGATTGACAAACTTGAGAAGTCCAAAATCGAAGGGCAAATGTACACGCATTACAAAGAATGGTTTACCGTCCCTCTGTGGGCAAGCCTGATTTTGATTTTGGCGTACGTGTTACTAACAACCACGCGATTCAGATCGCTTCCGTAAGGAGTATAATCGGAAAAAATGAACTGGGAGAATCCGGGAATTCTGTCGTTAATTTGGCTTGAGCCGATAATCGTCGCTCTGGCGTATTATTCCTATCGCAGCCGCAAAAAGGCGTTGGACAGGTTTATCGATCAGGACGCTCAAAAGCGTTTGGCGCCCAAACTGTCCGGCGGCCGCGCGGCGTTCAAAACGCTGTGTCTGCTTTTGGCGATAACGTTTTTTATTGTCGCTCTGGCGCGTCCGCGCTTCGGCGTCTATTATGAACAGGTTCAGCGACGCGGCGCCGACATGTTTATTCTTCTGGACGTTTCAAAGTCAATGGACGCTCAGGACGTCATGCCCAGCCGATTGGAAAAGGCGAAGGCGGACTGCCTCGACTTGCTCAAGGAACTCAAAGGGGAACGCGTTGGTCTTATTGTCTTTGCGGGGAAGCCGCTTTTGAAAGTCCCGCTGACGACGGATCAGGGCTTTTTCAAACGAACGCTCAAAGATATCGATACGCAGTCCGCTCCGCGAGGCGGCACGCTCATGGGCGACGCGATTCGCCTGGCGATGGAATCCATGCCGGAACGCACCGACCGGGATCAGGCGATGCTGTTGATTACCGACGGCGAAGATCACGAGTCTTTGCCGGTTGAGGCGGCGACAGCCGCGGCGGCAAAGAAGATGCGCGTCTTTACGATGTCGATTGGCGACGCCAAAGAGGGAGCCAGAATTCCCGTTGTCGAAGGGCGCAACAAGTCGTACCTGAAAGACAAAAACGGTCAGGAAGTGTTCAGCAAAGCGGACGAAGGGCTTTTGCAGCAAATCGCGCTGGCGGGGTCTGGCGTGTATATTCCAGCAGGAACAAAAACCTACGATTTAGGACAGGTTTACAAAGATACGCTCAGCAAACTCAAGCACGGTACAGACGGCGTCGAAGAGCGAATCCGCTATCGGGAACAGTACCAGTGGTTTTTAGCGGCGGGAATGTTCTTCTTAATCCTGTTTGTTTTGATAAACGAGAAACGCGTTACAAGAAACGAAAAACAAGAGACGAATAACGAGAGGCGGGAAGTGAGAAACGAAAATCGACACTCAGCGCTGAGCGCTCCAATGACGTTAATTCTGCTGTTCGTTTTGCTGACTTCGCCCCAGGCGTTACAGGCGGAAACGGTTCCGACGATGGCGTCCGCTCAAAACGATTACCAAGCGGGTCATTTTACTCAGGCGGCGGAGAAGTATCAGAAGATTATAGACTCGATTGCGTCACAGAAGAATCCGAACGCTCAAAAGAAGGACTTGACAATCTGTCAGTACAATCTGGCGCGGTGTCTGGACAAAGCCGGGCAGTTCGAGAAAGCAAAAGAAGCGTACCTGGCTGTTGCCGGGTCGGCAGACGACGCGATGGCTCTCCGGGCGAAATACGACCTGGGGTGTCTGTACGCTCAAATCGCCAATCAGGAATCCGGGTCGGATCCCAAAGCGGTTGAAGATTCCGTCCGGAAAAAGATTCGCTCTAACGTCAATCGCGCGGCGGAACAGTTTCGAGCCGTCCTGGACGCTCAGCCGGACTATCCCGATGCGAAAGAGAAGCTGGAGCGCATTCTGACCGTCAGCCGCGAATGGGAAGACGCCTGGAAAGACGCCGATTTGAAAAAGGACGCGGAAAAGAAAACCGCTCTGCAGTACGCCGTCGACGTTGAGGAAGAACTTCTCAAGGCGAAAGCGAAAAGCTCTCGTCTGGGTTTGAAAGACGATTCCCTTGTAACGCGACAGGAATATTTTCAGACAGCTGAACAGTTGTCGGATTCGATAAAGAAAGCGGAGTTGCTTCAGGACAAAACGATCAAGGCGTTGTCCGGTCAGGAAGCCGCCGCAGCTCAGGCGCAGCCGGGTCAGCCGGCGCCGCAGCCGCCCGTCCTTACCCCGGAACAACAGGCGCAGCTGGAACAGGTGAAACCGTTGATTGAAAAATGCGTTAAAGACGCTCAGTCGGCAATTGAAAAATCGGCTGAAAAGCTTTACAGCCAGGATTCCAAAGGCGCGGCTGACTCGCTGTCAAAGAGCGTCCAGACAATTGACAACCTCTATCTGGTCATGTCCCCTCTGCAAGAGATGATCGCCAGAGCTATCAAAGAGCAAAAAGAGCTTATCAAATATACAGAGAAGGAGATCAAAAAGAAAGAAAACGCTTCCAAAAAAGAAGCGGATAACCAGAAAGCTGACGATAAATCGGACGACGCGAAACCGGACGACAGACTGTTACAAATAGAACTGGACGAGAAAGTATTCAAGCAGAAAGCGCTCCTTCCCTGGACGCAGACAATCGTTCCCAAAGCAGAGGCAATGCTTCAGCAGCTTCCGCCGGAAAAGGCGCCGAAAAAAGACGACGGCAGTTCAAAGCTAAAGCTTCAGGACAGCGCAGAGAACCTGCAGGACGCGCTGGACGCGCTGCAGAATCCGGAAGACGCCGCCGTTGACCCGAATTCCGCCAACCCGCAGGATCAGCAAATTCAGAAGCTGCGTAACATGTGCAAAAAGGCGGTCGAACTCGGTCCGTCGATTCCTCCGCTGGTTCAGTACGCCGCCAACGACTTAAAGGCGTCGAAACTGGACGACGCTCTGACGTCTCAGAAAGAAGCGCTCCGTTTGCTGGAAGAGATTATCAAAGACGATTCCCAGCAGAATCAGGACAATCAAGACCAGCAAAAACAGGATCAGCAAAATCAAGATCAGCAGAATCAGGATCAACAAAACAAAGATCAGCAGAACAAAGACAAACAGAATCAAAATAAAGATCAGCAAAATCAGGACAAGCAGGATCAACAGGATCAGCAAGACCAGGATAAGCAAGATCAACAGAATCAAGACGAACAAAAACAGGACGAGCAAAACGAGTCCGAACAGGATAAGAAGTCTGAGGAAGAAGAGCAAAAAGAACAGGACGAGCAGGAAGGTCAGAAAGACGAGCAGGAGGCTCAACAAGATGAACAGGAAGCGCAGCAGCAGGAAGCTCAGCAGCAGGAGGCTCAGCAAAACGACGAGGAATTGACCGACGCGCAGGCGCACGGTCTGATGCGCCGCGTCCAGGCTCGTCAGGAAGAACGGAAGAAACTGGAAGCCCAGCTTCGAAAACTGCTCAACCCCCCTGACAAAGTTGAAAAAGATTGGTAAAATAATAGGGAGTAGGGAGTAGGTTATAGGTAAGAGTTTATCTTCCCTACTCCCTATTCCCCATTCCCTATTCCCTAATAGATTATGAAATATTCACATACGTTTTTATCGTTGACAATACTGACGTTATTATTTCCGACGCTGGCGCTGGCGGGCGCGCCGTCGACGCAGTCTGTTATGTCCATCGACGGGCAAAAGATTGGGAATTCTGTTTATGAAGGACAGACGATTGACTGGGTTGTAACGCTCATTGACGCCGAGCCAGTTAAGCCGAAAGTGGAAATGAACGACGATTTTCAGCTCTTCGACCGCGGCGACCATCCGCAGAACTCTACCAGTATAATTATTGTCAACGGCAAGCGTATCGACAACAGCCAACGAAAACACATCTACACGTTTCAGCTTGTTCCCAATAAAACCGGAGAACTTCAGCTGCCTAAGCTGGTTTTTGAAACCGAAGGGCGCCAGCTGACAGCCGGCGGAGGAACGCTGACAGTGAAGTCGGCGGACGCGCAGGACGTTGTTATTATGAAAATCCTTGCTCAAAGCAATGGCAAGGACGTTTCAGAATCTCCACTGTATCCGATGCAGAGTTTTGACGTCGTTCTTCGAATCTGGATCAAGGCGATTCCCGAACCGAATTCAGACCGCAACCCGCTGACCGTTCAGCAGACTCCGGTGCGCCTGAAAATTCCGTGGGCTATGGACAACCTCCCGGACGGTCTGGCGACGCCGTCAGACGTGAGCGTTTGGCTGGGACCGTATCAAAACAACTCTGGAGGCTTTTCTATCAACGACTACAAAAAGGCGATGTCCGCTTTTGATTTGATGGACGATTTCGATTTTGGATTCGGTTCCGTATCTCGCAGACCGTCACTGTTTACGTTCATGCCGAAGGCGAAAGCTGTAACGCTGCCGGACGCTAACGGAACGGAAACGAAATACTGGCAGTTCGATTTTGTCAGACGTTTTACCGCTCAGAAAACCGGGTCGTATCAGTTCGGCCCCGTTAACTTCCAGGGCGATCTGGCGGTTGGTTTTGAAAACGGACGTCTTCAGGGCGAGGCGTTTTTCGCCAACGCCAAAGCGTTAACCGTCAACGTCGTTCCCCCGCCGGAAAAGGGACGTCCGGACGACTACATCAACGCGGTTGGTCTGTTTGACATGACCGCGTCTGCTGCGCCGGATAAAGTCAAGGTTGGCGATCCGATTACTTTGACGCTTCGCGTTCGCGGTTCCGGGTCTTTTGAAGACATGACCGCGCCGAAACTGGAATCCATTCCGGCTTTTGCCGACAATTTCAAGATTTACGAGTCGACGGATAAACTCACCGACGGGCAGATGGAGTTTAGCTGGTCAATGCGTCCTCTGAACGACAAAGTTCGGGAAATCCCGGCTATTACCGCGTCGTTTTTCAACGTTGATACCGGACAGTACTTCCAGATGAAAACGAATCCCATCCCGCTGACGGTGGAGAAGGGTTCCGCTCTGCTGATGTCGACGCCGACGGTTCCCAACGCTGGCGCCGGTTCGTCTGACCAGAACTGGAAGACAAGCCAGGGGGGCGTTCACGCCAATGTAACAGACGTCAACCAGCTTCGCGAATCCCCGTTCAATTTGATGAAGTCGCCAGCGGCGTTTATTTGGACTAACGGGATTGTTTACGGCGCGTTTATTGCGTTGTCGGCTCTTATCCTGCTTGTTAGAATGATGAAGTCCAGTCCCGTTCAGGTTCGCCGTCGTCACGCCGCTGCCAACGCGCTGTCGGCGATTCGTCAGGCGAAGTCGCTCAATACTCCCGCTGACCGGCTGGACGCTGTCGTTAAGGCGATTACTTCATACGCCGCCGACCGGCAAAACGTTCCCGCCGCCGGTTTGACGACCGACGACGTGATTCGTCTTTTGCGTCAGGACGGCTGCAATGACGAAAGCGTTCTTAATGACGCAAGGTCAATTCTTCAGATGGCGGACGCCGCCCGATTCGGAGGCTTGGACGTCAACGTCAACGTCCCTGAAAAAGCTGAGAAGATTATTATGAAACTGCGAGAATTCAAATCGTCGCCGCGCGTCCGCGCCGCTCAGTTTGTTCTTTTGGCAGCGCTCGTAACGTTCTCCGGCTGCTCCCAGCCGCTGTCGTCTGACGAGGTCAAACAGTTCCAAAAAGGGCTGGACGAATTCGCGCAGGCGCAAAAGCCGGACGATTATCTCAACTCCGCTCAAACGTATTTGAATCTGGTCAATCAGGGCGTCAAGTCCGGCGCCGTTTACTACAATCTCGGCAACGCCTACGCAATGGCGGGCGACAAGCCCCGCGCGCTGGCGGCGTATCGTCAGGCGGTTCCGTACATGCCGTCCAACCCGCATCTGCTGGACAACATCCAGTCCGTTGGCGGAAAAGAGCAGACGGTTCCTCTGTTTGAAAACCTGTTCTTCTGGCAGAACTGGATTTCTCTTCCCAACAAAGCGTTCATCGCAACGATTTTGTCCGTCTTAACGACGCTGACTCTGCTGGCGTATTTGATTTTTGGCAAACGTCCGATTTTGTACGTTGGGATTGTTTTTGTACTTTTGACCGTTTGTTCGTTCGTTTCGGTTCAGTACGATTACCAGCGATTTGTTCAGACCCAGCACGGCGTTGTAACGGCGTCGAAAGTGGTTGCCCGAAAAGGCGACGCCGATACGTACGCTCCCGCGTTGACTCAGCCGCTTACTGCCGGGGTTGAGTTTACAGTGTCACAGAAACGCGGCGACTGGATTTTGATTAATCTGGATGATTCTCATGAAGGCTGGATTCCAGCGTCGTCGGCAATTGTGTATTAGAATCGAGGGCTTGAGGAGCGCTTTGCTCCTCGCCGCTCTCTACGCGCTTTTGGAAATCCATCGTTGTCAAATAGACGGCTAAAAGGAATATCAGTATCGCGACCAGCTTTTTAAGCCAGCCCGCAAAGGACAGCCATTTGACCGGGACAAAATCGGTTTTTTTCGCGAACGACAAGTCCAGCAGTTTCTTTTGCCGCCAGTTATTGACGACTCTATTGATTATTCCGACAAGCCAAACGCCTGCGCCGATTAAAGTAATCTTAATCAACAGCCAGTCAACTTGTCCATGAGTGAACTTTGCGGTAGCCGCCGCGGCGAAAACGAGAGCTGCAATCGCTCCGGCGTAAATCCAGGCTCTTGTTATCGCTTGCCGTCCGCGTCGCGGAATGAGAAACAGATATTGAAATTGTAACAAATATATCCAGAACAGAAACGCTATCGCGGCAGGATAAACAACGTAGCGATACAGCCAGCCGTTGTCGGAATTGAAAATTTCTCTTACCGCGACGGATGAACCGACAAGACAAAAGACGATTAACGTTAACGCTGTCAGCCAGGAAATCAGATATGACATCCGTACGAAAAACGGCGCTTTTGGTTCGTTGTTTTTCGGTTTGGCTTTCTTTTCAGGCTTCTTTTTCGGTTCCTGCTTTGCGGCGCTTTTCGATGTCTGTTCGTTTTCCTTGGCAGACGCAGGATTTTCCTGCTCTTTGCGTTGTTTAGCCAAGGCAGCGACGCGGGCTTGTAAAGGCGACGTTTTTTGAGGCTCGACGTTTTGCGGCGTCAGGTCGTCTTCCTGTTCGTCTTCCCAGTCGTAACGGTCGGAATGTCGTTTTTTTCTTCCCATAGTTTTGATGTATAATTTATCGCAGCGGCGTCATTTGTTCCGGAGTGAGGAAATAGCCGAATTCCAAAAATCGGTTGACCATTTCCGCCGTTTCCGGCTGGTTCAAAAGCGCGTTGTGTTTGTAAAATAGAACTTTATAATCGCTGGAACCGGACAGACGTGTACTGGACAGTTCGACAACGCCGTCGTCGTCTCCGCGCAGTCCGCCGCAATGTCCTTTTCCGTCTGGCGTTCCGCCGGCAATGACGCCGTAAGGACAGGGCGGAACAATGAGTCCTTTGGAGAACTCTTTCCAGCCTTCGCCCATTTCATACAGCGACGCCCCGGCAAAGTCTTTGGCAAGCGGATTGGTTTGATAGTGGTACTGGGCAGTGTACGTTCCGTAATTAGGCGTCCCGATAAAAACGACGCGCCCGAAGCGTCGGGGATCAGGACGGATTCCCAATTTGTTTCCCCGTCCAGACATGTACGACCGAATAACCAGTCCGCCCATGCTGTGAGCGACAAAATCAATGGTTGTTATCCCGTCCAGAGAGGAAATCAGCCGTTCCATCCAGGCGGCGTGCGCTTCCAGCGAACCCTGCGTTGACGGATAGGCGGCTTGAATGACCTGGTCGTATCGACCGGACTGACGAAGTCGATTGCCAAGTTTATCAAGCAGTTTGTAATTTCCCAAAAAACCATGAACGAGTATCACCGCTCGACCGCGCATTGGCGGCAAACGCCGCGCCTGCTTAATCTTTTCCAGCCGTTCTTTGCAATGCTTGAACGAACCGAAGGCGTACTGCTTTGCGCTTGAGTCGATGAGTCGGTATTGTCCGAAAATGCTGTTGTACTGAATTCGCCAGCCCTGAAACCAAACCTCGTCTGACCAGTACTGCATTCCTCCCATTGTCGGGAGGGGAATAGCAAACGGTTCTGAAACGTTAGACTGAGCTGGCGGAATCGGTTGCCCTGTCTGAACGCCGGACGGCGCCATCGGAAGCGGGACTCCCCCTTGACCAAAAACCGCGTTTGAGGATATAATAATACAAACGAATATAGAACAAAGAATTTTATTCTTTGCTCCACGAATTTCGGACATGGATTTATCTATGCTGTTTATCATGCTCTTTTTAACGAGCGAGGCTGTTTGATTTTTTATTTGTTGATTTATGAACAAAGATCAAGCTTGTTCGTAATCATATTGAGCGTTAAATGGTTAACCTGCAATATGCTTCATAATATATTATAATCCTATAACGGATTTTTGGCAAGATGAATATGACAGATCCTTTACCTCCCGGCAAGATTGCGGCGGTTGACTTCGGCACGGTTCGCCTTGGCGTAGCGATAACCGATGTTGACAGAAAAATAGCGTCTCCGTACGAAAACCTGACTCGAAAGTCGGAACGTCTTGACGGTCAGTGGTTTACGGATTTCGTCCGGGAAGAGCGAATTGTTCTTTTTGTGGTTGGATTGCCGTTGTATCCCAGCGGAGACGAAAGCCCTAAATCCGCTCAGGCTCGAGAATTTGGCGCGTGGCTGGAAAATCTTACGAAAGTCCCCGTTGTTTTTTACGATGAGCGATACAGCTCCAAATTCGCTGACGAATTGATGAGAGAAGCCAAATTCACACAGAAGAAAAAGCAGGCATGTCGAGACAAATTAGCGGCTTACGTCTTGTTGTCGTCTTATTTGGAATCTTTAAACAAACCATCTGGAGACGTTTATCTGGCAAATCGCAGTTTAGATTAGGCGCTACGCCTTGACTTTATTCTCAATTGCGGTACAATATTTTTAAAATGTATTATTATACCCTGTCAGGGTTGGACTCAGGAGCAAATCTCTATGACAAATGCTGAACGCGCCGCCGTTTTAAAACGGATGGTAACTGTACTTAAAAAGAACTTCAAAGTTGAGCGTCCGGACGCCAATCGTACGCCGATTGAACAGCTCATTTACTCGATTTGTCTGGAAAACGCATCGTTTACAGCGGCGGACGACGTTTATAACGCTCTGACGCACAACTATTTCGATTGGAATGAAGTTCGCGTTTCCAGCTCCCGTGAATTGGCGGAAACGATGAAAAACCTTCCGGAACCGGCGCAAACAGGACTTCGCCTTAAACGTATTCTGCATTACATTTTTGATCAGAAATACGCTTTTGAAATTGACGAAATCAAAAAAATGAGCGTCAAGACGTTCAATGAGTACGTTACCAAAATGGAAAACGTTACTCCGTTCAATTCCGCATACGTGATGATGACCGTTATGGGACGTCATGCAATTCCGGTTTCTTCCGGAGAGTTTGAAGTTCTTGACATTCTGGGGCTGATTGACGACAAAGACCGCGAAAAGAACTCTGTTTCGTGGCTGGAACGCGTTATTGAAAAGAAAAAGGCGAACGAATTCTTTTCGCTGCTTCATCAGTTGGCTGCGTTGTACGTCAAAAATCCTTTTGGTCGTAAAGTCATGGATATTTTAACGGCGATTGTTCCGACATGCAAAGACAGAATTCCCAAACGCCGCAAGACCGACGAGGATGTTCAGCCAACGCTTCCGCTGGTTTCAACGCCAACGCAGCCGGAACCCAAACCGGAACCGGAAGTCAAGGCTGCGCCTGAAGTTAAACCTGCTGACAAACCGGAAGAAAAGAAATCTGCTGTAGAACAGAAACCGGCAGAACAAAAGCCCGCTCAGAAGCAACCGGCTGAAAAGAAGCCTGCCGAAAAGAAAACGGCAGAGAAGAAGACTGTTGAACAGAAGACTGCCGTAAAGAAAACCGCTCAACAGAAACCCGCAGAAAAGAAACCTGCGGAAAAGAAAGCTCCAGAGAAAAAGACAGCGGAAAAGAAACCGGTAGAAAAGAAAACCGAGGAGAAAAAGACAGTCGAAAAGAAGGCGACTGTGAAGAAAACTGCTGAAAAGAAGACTGTTGAAAAAAAGACCGCAGAGAAAAAAACTGTTGAAAAGAAAGCTGCCGTGAAGAAAGCTGTTGAGAAGAAAACTGTCCCTGCAAAGTCAACGGCTAAATCAGCTCCTGCCAAGAGCGCAGCAGTCAAGTCTGCTTCAGCCAGGAAAACGGTTTCCTCAAAGACAGGCGCGTCAAAATCGACCAAGTCAACAACGGCAAAAACAACGAAGAAGTCAAAATAATTAAACCATGCAAGCTGCAGAAATCGACGTTTAAGCGTCGATTTCCGCTTTGCTTTTTCCACATAAATGAAATTCCATTTACTTTACATAAAGCTGGTTCGCATTGCGCGTATTTTTCCGGGAATAATATTATTTCTTTGGATGACGTCGTCATGCGCTCTTTTCTCTCAGGAATCCAAACAGGAAACCGCTTCTGCACATTCTGATAATTCATCGCCGCTAGTCTTGCCTGGCGTTTTTCCGTGGGACGACCCGGTTAAACCAATGTCTCGCGTTCATGCTCTTTCCCCTCTGGAACAGGACAAAGCTCAAGCTCGAATTTTGTTTTCCATTGCCCGAGATCTGGAACGCCGCAGCGAAGTTCGCAAAAAGTTTTACGATGACGATTTTCCCAATTCGTCGAGCAATCCGGAACGAATTCAATACACTCCGTATCAAAAACGTTTGCTGGAAGCTCAAGCGTTAAAGAACTATCAGCGCGCAGCGCGCCTTGACCCGAATACGACTACGTCTATTCGGATTGTGGAAATGGCTTGTCTTCGAGAACAGTTCGATTTGGCAGATCGGTACGTTAAAGAAATGTTTTACCAGCAGCAGCCTGTTGGCGGAATCGACCCGATGCTGCTTCGTCAGCTGGCTGCCGGACTGATTCGTTTTGAAGAAGTTGACGATGCGTATAAACTCTACAAGGCAATGCTGGAGAAATTGGGTTCCCGTTTTGATCCCCAAGCGGTTCTATTGAATTATGAAACCGCTCGGTGCGCGTATTTAGCGGGAGATTACGCCCAATCGTCAGACTGCTTTGAATTTGTTTATCGCGCCGCCAAAGATCCTAAAGAGTTTGGTCTTTCCCCACGTCTGATTGACGCTCTGGAAATAGAAAAGGCGGATACGCTCCGATTGGCGGCAGACGCTTTTTTGATGGACAATCGTTTTGAAAGAGCGGAACTGTTTTTTGAGATGGCGGACAAGCTCAACAAAAACGCTCCTGTTTTAGCGTATCATAAAGCTCGAATTGCCGTTGCAAAAGAAGATTTCAACGCTGCAAAAACGTATCTTCTTGAGGCGTTAAATGGCGATCTGTCAGGAGAGGGGCAAGAGCCGATGTTTCTTCTGAAAGATTTGAGCGAAAAGATTAAACAGCCAGAATTTGTTCAGCAGACCCTTAAAACGCTCGTCGATAAAATTGATCTGAAAATTCGCGATCTTCAAAAGAGAAACGTTGCTGCGTCGCGGTCAAAAAAAATCCTTACAGATTTTGACGCCGACGTTTGGGAGTATTATTGCAGTAAGCTGGCAGAATCGGGCAAAAAAGACGAAGCAATTAAACTGCTTAAGCGTTTTTACAATGTCAGACCTGGCGGAGCGATGCTTAATAAGACGATTCAGTATCAGTTAGAAGCCGGTCGTTTTTCAGACGCTTTTAACGCGATAGCTCGTCTGTTTAAATCTGCTGGCAGCATATCCTCCGTTTCGGGAACGATAACAAAATTTCTTGAAGACGATAAAAATCGCCAGGCGTTTGTTGACGCGGCAACGGCGGCGCAAATTCGAACCCCCAAAAATACAGCCAGCGGCGGAGAGAATGTCGAAAAGAACTGGTCTGTGTTTCATGCCGGAGCTGTAAGTTTAGCGTTGATGATGGCGTATCAAAAAGGCGCCGAACCCAATCAGTCGACGGGGTCTGACAACGATTCCCCCGATAATCCGCCGGAAAGCCCGCAAATCACTCAAATACGTCAGTTTGTTGAATATGCTATGGCAGGCTCAACGCCTCAATTTGTAGCTAAACGCAAAAACGCCGTTCAGTCAGCGCTGTCAAAAGCCAGTCAGCTGCTTTCCGGTTCTGAAGACGGCGCCGGGGAAGAGCGAGTTCTTTCTCCCGGATCTTTCAACGGCGCGTCCGTTGGCATGACGTGGGGAATGTGCCTTATGCGGGATTCTCAATACGTTTCAGCAGTCAAAGCGTTTGAAGACGTTAGAAAATGGATTCCTTCCAAAGAGGGCGTCGACAGCTGCAATTATGCCATGTCCGGCGCGTTGATTCTCAACAAACAATACGACAAGGCGATGACGCTGATTAACTCCTGTCTGAAACGTCAACCGGATAATATCGAGTTTTTTGTTAGAAAAGCGTGGCTGCTTTATCTGTCTGGCAAAACAGAAGAGTCGGCGGCTCTGTACGAAAAAATCATAGAAGACAATATTGACAATTACGAGGACGAATGGGTTCAGGAAAATGTTTCTGAAGCGCGTCATTCGTTAGCGGGAATTTACGAAAAACTCTGTGAAGACGTAAATCTGGACGAATCCAAAAAGCTCGAGTATCAGGAAAAGTCTTTGGAATTGCTGGAACAGGTTCTGGACGAAATCCCTGGTTCTTTGATTGCCATGAACTCTTTGGCGTACATGCAGGCGGAGCAAAATATAAATCTGCATCGTGCAGAAAAAATGTCGCGCCGTACGCTTGAAGAGGATCCCAACAATGCCGCCTATCTGGATACGCTGGGCTGGATTGAATATCGCCTGGGTAAATACGACGAAGCTGTCGATTTAATCAAACGCAGTTTGGAAGATCTTAAAGACCCCGTTGTATTCGACCATTTAGGCGACGTCTATGCGGCTAAAAACGACATGGAAAACGCGAAATCCGCATGGCAAAAAGCGTTGGAATTGCTCGACAGTCCGGAATCGAACAAAGACAATTTAGGGCTTCGAGCGGCAATTGAGAAAAAACTCAACAGCGTCCACCCGACAAGGTCGGTTCCTGAGTTGACGTGGGAAGCGCCGAAACCTGCTCGTTCGGAGGCTCAACCTCATCCTCTCGCCCGTGCGGCTTCGCACCCTCCATCAGCGGGTAATTCAGCTTCGGAATAAAAGTCGTTTAACGTTTGTATATAAATAAATCACCTAACCATAAGTAAAAGAAAGAGGTAAAATAACATGTCAGGACATTCACATTGGGCTGGAATCAAACACAAAAAAGCGCTGGTCGATAACAAACGCGGACGTCTGTGGAGCAAGCTTTCCAAGGCGATTATCGTTGCTGCCAAAGCAGGCGGCGGAGACGTTGACACGAACCTCAAACTGCGTTACGCCATTGACGAAGCCAAAGCCGTCAGTATGCCCAAGGAAAACATTCAGCGCGCCATCAAAAAGGGAACCGGCGAACTGGAAGGCGGCAACCTTGACGAACTCATGTACGAGGGCTACGGAGCGGGCGGAAGCGCCGTTATCGCAGAAGTTCTTACCGACAACCGCAACAGAACCGCTCCGGAAATCCGCAAGATTTTCGAAGTCTGCGGCGGAAAGATGGGCAACCCCGGCTGCGTCGCGTTCATGTTTGACCGCAAAGGTCAGTTCCACATCCCGGTTGAACAGATGCCCGACGAAGACGCCATGACGGAACTCGTTCTCGATTTGGGCGGCGAAGACTGCACGATTGAAGAAGATTACGACGACAACGACAATCTCGTTAAGTACTATAACGTTCTTTGCTCAACCGACGATTTCGGTTCCATGATGCAGGCGTTTACCGACAAGGGCTTGCACCCGACGAAGTCGCAGATGGTTCGCATTGCCTCCAATACGGTTGAACTGGGCTTGGACGACGCCCGCAAGGCGCTCAAGCTCTTTGACCGTCTGGACGAACACGACGACGTTCAGAACGTTTTTGCCAACTTCGTTATTCCGGAAGACGTCCAGAAACAGCTGGATGCGGAAGAAGAATGATATAAGGCAGTAGGCGTGAAGCGCATCTGCCAGAACTGCGTTGAAATTTAAACAGACGCGATAGCGTTCTTCTAGAACTGCATAGCAGTTCAATATTAGTAGCCGTGGGGTTTAACCCACGGACAAAATGATACGAACAATAAGAATAATCGACAAATACCCTTTTCTTTCTCTCCCGGAGTCTATGGCTCCGGGAGAGAAAGAAAAGGGACAGACTTGATTAGGAACTTTTTAGAAGGACTTCGCCGTCAGTAAACTAAAGTCGACGGTGATAGAAATGGCGTCTCTTCGAGATGCGATTCTACATTTATCTTATCTGCTTTCGCAACTCTATATTTATCGCACCCCATCTAACGGGATGGATATTCCTTATCAGCGGGGTTCAATAATGCGCGCCTTGTTCTTCAAGCCATCTTTGGACTTCAGAACCTTCGGGCGCTTCACGTAATACCGTATAAAGCTCGTGGTCCTGGGCGTTGATATCCAATCCTTGTTCGACCAGCCATTTAACCATCGGCAGATGTCCAGTACCCGCTGCCATCCATAAGACGGTCGTGCCGTTTAAATCGCGAGCGTGAACGTCCAACCCCTGTTCGACCAGCCATTTAACAACGTCAAAGGCGCCTCTGCGGGCGGCTACGTGTAAAATATTGTTCTGATCTTTGTTAACATTTTGAGCGAAGAGCCATTTAACCAGTTCTAAATTACCGCTTTTAGCCGCTGAATACAAGATTGTTGGGCTTTCTTTAATATCAAATCCCTGGTCTTGAATCCATTTTAACGCTTCCAGATTTCCGTTTTCAGCAAGATAATCTAAAACCTTTTTGTTGTAATAAAAACCACAATCACTAGCATTACTACCGTCTTTAACGCTTTGTCCTTGTTCTATTAACCATTTTATTAATTCCAGATTCCCGCTTTGGGCGGCGCAATGCAAAATCGTTTCATTATAATTTTTTTTGGCGTTAATATCCGCCCCTTGTTCAATGAGCCACTTGACCATTTCTAAATTTCCGCTTTCAGCGGCGCCATGCAAAACTGTTTGGTAATAATCATTGATTGCCTTGACGTTAAATCCACGTTCAACAAACCATTTAACCATATCCAGATTTCCGCTTTGAGCGGCAGTATATATAACGGAGAAACTGTTTTTGGACGCGGGATCAATTTTAACCTCTTGTTTTTCCAGCCATTTGACCATTTCCAAATTCCCGCTTTGGGCGGCGAATAATAATAGTTTGTCATTAGTTTTGAGGAATTCAGATATTCCAATTCTTGAATATCTTCCTCCAATACTTGTATTATCATTGTGTACAAAGCCGCTTTTTTCTAAAAACAGACCATATTCCAAGAGCCATTGAGCCAATTCAACGTTGCCGCTTCTGAGGATATTTTCCCATACATCTCGGTAATAATATTCGTCTGAATCAATTGAAGAATACGCCCATTTGAACAATTCCGTATCGCCAAAGGTTGCAATGTACGGCAACCAATATACGCTTTTTTCACATCTGAACCATTTTGCGACTTCAAGACTGCCAGAATAAAATGATAAAGTACGGCGATTGCCATCGAGTTCGTTAATATTCAAGCGCTGATCTGTTTTTGCCAGTTCCGCCGCAATGTCCTCGTCGTACATAAGCAATTTTACCAATTCAACGTTCCCGCTGGCAACGGCGCATTGCAAAACGCCCATACATGGTTGAATGCGCGATGGAAAATATATGCATTTCATTCGTACATAAACGTCCGGATGAAGTTTGAGAAGATATTTAACCCGGGGAATGCTGCCTGTGTAGGCAGCATAATGCAAGATATTCCCTCCGTATGGCGGCAACAAATCGAAACTGATTTCTCCGGTGCGAAACATCCGCTCAAATCGTTCGGTATCGCCGAAAAACAATTTTACATTCCGCTGACGAACTTCGTCAAGAACTGGCGGCTTTGTTATATCGTCTTGAGTAAAAGTTGGTTTGCACGAATAAATAAAAGGCAAACATGTCAGCAAGACGGCTAGCATTAAAAGTCGTAGACTGTTTTTCATTTTTTTCGTTCTAGGCGATTCTAAGGCGGGATTCGATATTGTATTCTCTTTTACATTCTATAATAGGAGATATCCTCCCCCCAACAGCTTTCAATATAACAGGCTTTATAACAGATTTCAAGGGTTAATTTGTCGTAAACGATGTAAAATTTCAGAAATTTAAACATTTATACGACGATTATTTATCGTAAGAAAGAGTGTAGGGAATGAGTAATAGGCAGTAGGCAGTTGTTTTTGTCTGTTTCATTCCTAACTTCTAACTCAAATTAAAAAACTTTTAAAAATTTTTAAAAAAGCGGCTTTCCCCCCATTGACGGGATTTTGAAAAGCGCTATATTATCCCCCGTTGTTTGCGCGACAGCAAGTCGGCAGCGACAAATGAACTTTGACAATTTGGCGGAACAGACATTGTACCTTAAAGATAAATAAGAGATAGTCTCTTGTTTTTTCCTTTGTGAGCAAGTTGTGAGTCGGAAAGACTCAATAACCTGCAAAGACCAATAAGTAACCGAACTTATTGGCA
>CACXSS010000040.1 GCA_902770245.1 uncultured Planctomycetota bacterium
GGGGAGTTTGAGGGGAAGAACCTTTTTTTCAAAAAAGGTTTTCCCCTCTTAATTAAACTTGAAAAAACTTCTCTAAAAGGGAGCCAGCTTGCTGGCGACTTAAGTTTTTTCAAGTTGGGTGAAGCCCGTCGAAGAGATTTTAACCACAAAGAACACAAAGAACACAAAGAACGCAAAGATAACCAATCGGCGAAAATCAGTCTAATCCGTTAAATCCGTGTGCGGATGACCTGCACAAGAACTAAGCGCACTTTGCTGTAAATCGAATCAGCACAGTTTGCTCTAACGGCGACGGGGCTGCCAGCGTCAGGTCGATTCTCGCTCCGTGGGGGTAGCAGACGCCAACGGAGGCGGTTAGTTCCGCGCCGTCGATTATTTCCAATTCCGTTTCCGGAACGGACTGGAACGGCGGACAGAACGCGGCGTTGACTGACGCGTGTTTCTGATGTGCGGCAAAAGAAACTCTAAACCAGCCGGTTTGAACGTCCTCGCCGGATTCTCCGGTTTGACGCGTCCATTGCTGACAGACGTCGGACGGGAAAAGCGATTCTAAATAGTCCTCTTCAGATTCTTCCAGGTCTTCTTCAGCGTCGACCAAGCCTTCAACAGCGCTCTCTTTTGCGTCGTTTATCTCAGAAGCGGGAGATGGTTTTGCGGACGGGTTGTCCTCACCCCAGAACCAGAAGACGTAATGGAACAGAAATGCGATAATTACGCTCAGGTAGAATTCGGGCATGGCTTCCGTTCGACACACGCCGCATAAAAACAGCAGTTCAACCGGAATGAGAAACAGCCCAATTCGTTGACAGGTTTTGGGTTCGTTCTTAAAGGCGACGGAAACGGCGCCGCGAAGAAGGGCGGATAAACAGACGAAAATCAGAATAACCAGCGGAAGCTGCCAGCTCATAACCGGGAACCCTCCTGCCATGCGCCGCCAAAAGAGCGTCATCGCCAACGCCGTCCCCAGGAACAGCGTCCAGTAGACGAACCATCGGCATGCAAGGCGATAGAAGGCAAGGATATTCATAAGGCAATAGGCAGTAGGCAGTAGGCAGTAGGCAGTAGAAAATCCACTTACCACTAACCACTTACCACTATCAGGTACACGATTTCCCCAATAATTAATGCTCGTTGTTATTCGCCGCCATTCTTTTTTCTTCTGCGGCGGCGGGACGGCTGTAACGCGGCAACAAGTCCCACAAAACGTCTTTTCTGCCGGCGGCGTACTGACGAATCGCCAGTTCTCCCACTCCTTGAGCGGTTGGAGCGCGCAGTTCCGAGGCGATAACCAGCCGATTTTCCAGCGCGGCGGGATCAATTCTGCTGACGTACGGTCCAGACAGCCATCTTTCTGGTTCCGTTTGAGCCAGCCAGTCTCGCCACGCAACAGTTTTCTCGTCGCCGGCTGGGGTGAACGTCCCGTCTGCGGAGCGGTCGAAGTTGCGATAAATCACCTGACCGCGCTGGCAGTCGAAGGCGATGGAAATCTTTTTGACGTCTTGCGGCGCCTGATGAGCGCAGACTTCCATGGAATCGACGCCGATAATATCAGCGTTGACCGCCCAGGCAAACGTTTTGGCGGAAACGACTCCAACGCGAAGCCCGGTAAACGAGCCGGGACCCTGCGCGACGGCGACCAAACCAATTTGATTCGGTTCCAATCCTGTTTGGGTCAAGGCTTCTTTCAAACCCGGCGCCAGCGATTGGGCGGAACGTATTTCCGCCGGCAACTGAGCGAAATAGGTCATTCGCTCGTTTTCAAAAATCGCCACGGAGGCAGATTTTTCAGTCGTTTCAAGTGCAATGCAGTTCATTATAATCAAATTTTATGATTGTGAACGGCGAAGTTCGCCAAAATTCTCTATTTTTTCTGAACCCGCGCAATCGACGGAATCGTTATTATATTTTTAAAAAATGTATAAAAAGACAAGGGGGGGTCTGACAAAGTTTTTATTTTGGTTATAATATATATAATACGATGAGAAATATATAGCGACTTTATAGTTCAAAAAATGAGCGAAGGTCAAGGAGTTTTGCGGCTTGTATATACTCTTAATCCTTTCTGCTCACAGCGGACTATTTGTCGCTGTTCCCTGTAATTTGGTTTCAAAAGGATACTCCCGTGAAAAGAGCCATTATTAGCGATATCCACAGTAATTTGGAAGCCCTTACTACCGTTATGGCTGACATCGAAGCTCAAAAGGTGGACAGCATCATCTGTCTGGGCGACGTTGTCGGATACGGTCCCAACCCAAGAGAATGTCTGGATATTATTCGCACGTCCTGTTCGGTTTGCATTATGGGCAACCACGACCACGGCGCTATTTACAATCCAGATGGATTTAACGCTTGCGCGGAACAGGCGATTTTTTGGACTCGAGAAGAACTCCAAAAGCCCTGCGATCCGGTTGACGTTCGAGACGCCCGATGGGATTTTCTCGGGAATCTGAACCGAAACTACGTCGAAGACAAAATGATCTTTGTTCATGGCTCCGCCAGAAACCCGCTTAATGAGTACGTCTTTCCTGAAGACGTTTACCATGAACGCAAGCTGGAAAAGATATTCGCCCAAATTCAATGGGTCGCATTTCAGGGACACACTCACGTTCCCGGCATTTTCACGGAACGTCCATATCGATTCCGCTCTCCGGAAGAATTCGACAACGTCCGCGAACTTCAATCCGATTCCAAGTACATGATTAACGTTGGGTCTGTTGGTCAGCCGCGCGACAACGACAACCGCGCCTGTTACGTCATTTTTGAAGATCAAACAGTTACGTATCGTCGTTTGGAATACGACTACAGCGTAACGGCAGCGAAGATTGGCGCGATTGCGGATCTCGATAACTTCCTGGCGGAACGACTGACAGAAGGACGGTAAAGTTTGGAATGAGGCGTCAGGAGTGAGGAGTTCTTTCCTTACTCCGTATCATTCCCTGTTATAAAATTTTTTCTTAATCAATTAATCATCACAACTTTTTTAATATGCAAAGATCTATTACCCCTCCGGGACAGGAACAGCCCAGCCCAATCAATTCTGTAATAACATTCCTCATTATTTTTCTGTTGACGTTTTGGATTTTAAATCATTTCACTCCAAAACCGGAAAAGCCGGCAGAGCAGGGTACAGTAGAAGAAATTGAGGCTTCGGCTAACGTTCCGATAACCGAAGAAGAAGGCTGGAACGGCGCGGCGGCAGCAACTCCCGCTTCTGAGGGACAGCCCGCAGAAGGACAGACTGAAGCTCAAACGCCTGCAACTCAGCCGGAACCGCCCAAAACGGAACAGTGGATCGCGTTGGGGTCAATGGACAGCGCCAGCAAGTACAAGCTGCTGCTTACTTTTACCAGCAAGGGTGCGGCGATGGCGTACGCGGAACTCAATTCTCCGCACTATTTAGACGTCTTCGATAAAGAGGGATATCTTTATCAAAACATGGGATACCTGGGCAACGTCTTTGCGGAAGTTCCCATTCCAGCAATCGATTTAAAAGCCCTTTTGGCTCAATCGGACGCGTCTAAAGAGGGCGCAGCCTCGCAGACCGCGTCAGAGCTTGCCAATAAATGCGTTGTTGTCGTTGTTCCAGATGGAACGCCCGCTCAGGCGGCAGGGTTGAAAGTGGGCGATGAAATCGTCAAATGCAACGACCTGGCAATCAAGAATCGCAAAGAATTCAATGAGTATATAAAGTCGACGTCCCCGGGCGCAAAGCTGACTTTAACCGTCAACCGCGACGGCAAAACGCTTAAGCTCAAGGAAGTCGCGTTACGCAGCGCTCCCATGGCGGTTATTCGTCCGGAAGAATTTGAAAGCGCCGGGCAGGGCAATCCGCTGTCGTTCCTGATGACGATGCAGCAGATTGACGACGCGAAGGTTTCAGACGTCTTGCCGGCGTTTTCTCGTCAGGCGTCAGACGCACAGGCGAATCAGATAAAACTGCAAAGCTATCTCAATCGTGAATTGCCTAATGTCGATATGAGAAACGGCATTTGGGACGTTGTCGAATCCAGCCAGAAAAAAGTCGTCTTCAAGTTCCCGATTCCCCGTTACGGTCTGGAAGTCTATAAAACGTTTGAATTGATAGAAACGGACTCATCGGACGCGAACGCGGGTTATCACGTCAACATGACAATTGCCGTTAAAAACGTGGGAAAGAACGCCCGCAAGACGGCGTATCGTCTGGACGGCCCCACCGGATTGCCGCTTGAGGGGTACTGGTACACTCACAAGGTTTGGACGACCTGGAGCGGCGTTGGACTTCGTGACATGGTCTACAAGGAAGACGCCAATAAACGTCCGAATATGGTTTCCTGTCAGAGCATTTCTCAGGACAAATGGGACGCCGTTGAAGATTTCCCGCTTGCGTACACAGGCGTAGACGCGGCTTATTTTGGTTCGTATTTAATTCCGGAAAAGACGAAAGGCGAAAGTTTTAAATTCGCGAAACTTCAGCCGCTGCGCGTTGGGTCTGTCGATCCGAAATGGCCAACCAGAACGAACTGCTCGTTCAGAGCGTACAGCCAGGAAACAGAATTGGCGCCGGGCGCGGAAACGTCGCAGACGTATACGGTCTTTATTGGTCCTCGCAAACCGGACTTAATGAAAACGTACGGTTTGGACGGGGTCATTTATTACGGTTGGTTCAGCTGGGTTGCCGTCCCGCTGGTTGGGCTGTTACATTTCTTCTATATGATTATTCCCAACTACGGCATCGCGATTCTGCTTTTGACCGCCGTCGTTCGACTGGCGCTGCACCCGTTGTCCAGAAAGCAGGTTATCGGCGCGTTGAAGATGCAGAAGCTTCAGCCGGAAATGGCTAAAATCAAGGAAAAGTACACTGATCCTCAAGAGCAGATGAAAGCGCAGCAGGAACTGTTCCGAAAGCACAATTACAATCCGCTTTCCGGCTGTCTGGTTCTGTTTATTCAGCTCCCGATTTTTATGGCTCTTTACCGCGCGCTGATGGTCGACGTTGAACTTCGTCAGGCGTCCATGTTCGGTTCCGCTTTCCGATTCTGCTCGAACCTGGCGGCTCCCGACATGCTGCTTGACTGGACGTCCTGGGCGCCTCAGTTTATAACGTCCGGATATGGCATGTTCGGTTTGGGACCGTATTTCAATCTTCTGCCGATGGCGACGATTGCGCTGTTTTTGATTCAGCAGAAAATCCTCATGCCGCCGCCGGCTGACGACCAGGCGCGCATGCAGCAGCGGGTCATGACGTTCATGATGCTTTTCATGGGGTTGATGTTCTTTAAGGTTGCCGCTGGATTGTGCATTTACTTTATCGCCTCATCTTTATGGGGCTTGGCAGAACGACAGTTTATGCCTAAAGAACTTGTAGATCAGGAATTGGTTCAGGAAGAAGCCAACAACTGGAAGTCGAATCAGAATAAAAAGACGCCGCGACATCGTCCGGAAGACGACGAGCCGATGAACGTTCTCAAATCCTGGGGAGACGCTTTGAAAAACATCGGGAAACCGAAAGAAGACGATACTCCCAAAGACGCGCCGCGCCGACGCAGGGACAGGAAGAAGAAATAAATTAAGTTTTTAGCTATTAGCTACTAGCTTCTAGCTTTGTTATTTTAGCTTCGGGTTTTAAATATTAACGCTAAGAATTACTAGTAACCAAGCTAATGGCTAGGAGCTAATAGCTAGTAGCTTGTACAACCATGCACCGCATATATATATTTATCGCAGCGTTACTCATCACTTGCTCTGCCGCCTTTGGCAGAACGTACGTAGTTTCGTCGCCTGACGGCAAACTGTCGATAGAAGCGACGCTGGAAGACGGACGTTTGCACTATTCCGTTTCCTGGCGCGGTTCTTTGGTTATTTATCGCGGTCAAATCGGCTTTCACGTTCAAGGCTGGGATAAAGCTCGCGAGTGGTATCACGATAAAGACCTCGATCCCAAAACCGTTTCGTTCAATAACCCTTGGAAGCCGGTTCATGGATTTAGATCGGAGTATCCCAACGCCGGCTCTCAGGTTGACATCCCCATCAGAGCGTATACGGGCGAAAAAATGACGCTGCAGCTTCGAGCGTATAATGAAGGCGTTGCTTTTCGTTGCATTCTGTCTGAAGGCTTTGGCGGTTCGAAGGAGTACGTTCTTGACAAGGAACTGACAACGTTTCCGTTTTTACAGGACTGCAATTGTATTTTTACCAACACGCCCCAGGGCGCGTACGACGTCCGTTTGATGTCATCGTGTCCTGAAATGCCGCCGGCAGTTGTTGTCGAGATTAAAAAAGACGCTCTTTACGCAGCAATTGCAGAAGCGGGAAGTCTGGAAGATTTCGTTCCGATGGTTCTGCGGCCAGCGTCGTTTCGCAGAGGAACTCTGGAAGCGGCTTTCAGAAAAGGAACCGTTCAGGTTTCCGGCGAGCTGACAACGCCGTGGCGAGTAATCTTTGTTGCCGAAAATCCCGGCAAGTTTGTCGAAAACGCCTATTTGCTTCAAAACCTTTGTCCGCCCTGCGCTCTGAAAGATACGTCCTGGATTCAGGTCGGGAAAGTCGTCCGAAATTCTTCCTGTCAGCGTCCGGATTCCGATAAATGGGTCGATTACAACGCGGCAAATAATTATCAATTCGTTCATTGGGACACCGGCTGGAACGGCACTGAGTATGACAGCGTTCCTGACCATCCAACTAAAATTGACGGCGACCGCGATTTGTTGGGCGCGATTAAATACGCCCACGAAAAAGGACAGAAGTTCTTTCTGTACTGCAATCATAAAGAACTGGAAAATTACCCTCTGGACGAAACGTTCAAAACGTATAAGCAATGGGGCGTTGACGGCGTGAAATTCGGGTTTGTCAACTGGGAAACGCAAAAAGACATGAAATGGCTTCATGAGGCGATAAAGAAAGCCGCGGAATATAAACTCATGGTCAACGTCCATGACAATTATCGATCAACCGGCTGGGAACGTACGTATCCGAATCTGGTTTCAGTTGAAGGAATTGCCGGGAACGAATGTCATGATACCTATTCAGCCATGCCCCGCAGCCGAATCTTGATGGCGTTTGTTCGTCCGATTAACGGCATGGGGGACTTCACGCCGTGCTTTTTAGCTCCAAGAGTAAAGTCTCGAGCGTTTCAGCTGGCTTGCGGCGTTATTTTCTTTAATCCGCTTCAGTATTTGCATTGGTATGACAAGCCGCTTGATCCCAATCAGACTCAGTATCCGGAGCTGGCGTTTTGGTCTGCCATGCCAACGACATGGGATGAAACCCGAGTTCTGGCAGGCGTTCCAGGCGAATACATTGTTGTCGCCCGCCGCAAAGATAAAGAATGGTTTATCAGCGCTATTACCGATAAAGCGCGGAATCTGGACATTCCGCTCAAGTTCCTTCATACCCATATTCCGCTATCTGCTTTGGGGGACGATTACCCTATGTACACCGCTCGCATTTATCGCCAGAATCTCAAGAAGCCGTTAGCGTGCGTAGTTGAAAAGAGAGAAGTCAGCTCGCTCGATACGATTACTGCCTATATGACAGACGAAGGCGGATTCAACATCCGCCTGACGCCGTTAGAGTAATTCGTTCCTGTTTTCTAAAAACGATTTATTAAATAGGACTCTCTAACAAAATCTGTGGGTAAGTTTTGGTTTGAGCAGTTTCCCATGTGATGGAATAAAGCAGTTTGCAGCGTTTCGGCGCAGCCAGTTCTATGGCTTTTTCTTGCGGTCAATTATACCTTGTTGTTACCCCCTACAACGCCGCTGGCAAGACGTCCGCTTATATGAGCGCAACGATGGCTACGCGGGAGAAACCAATCGAACTTCAGCCGGGCGAATCCCTGACAGCGCGCTATAAGATTGTTGTAACAGACGAAGAGCATGAATGAGTTAGGAATGAAGAGTTACGCAAGCAAAACTCTGTTTCAATTCAAGCAATATATTTAACTTACTTAACCTTTGATATTAAGGAGCGTTTCATGTCAATTTTAAACAAAACATTTGCATTGATTGCAGCCGTGATTATTTCGAGCGTCGTTTTCGCTCAGGGGGAACGCGACCCGCATTTCGACCCGGTCGCAATTCCGGATTACACTCTGCCTGACCCTCTGACGGCAAACGACGGCACGAAAATCACAACCGCCGAGCAGTGGAAAACCGTTCGCCGTCCGGAAGTTTACAAGATGTTTTCTGAAGGCGTTTACGGCGTCATGCCGCCCAAGTTTGAAACCATGACCTTTACCGTCGAGAACGTAAAAAAAGACGCTTGCGGCGGAAAAGCGACCAGAAAAGAAGTCGTTATCAACTTCAACGGTCAGCCTGACGGCGTCAAAGCGCGGATGCTGATTTACGTTCCCAACAATCGCCCGGAAGGGAAGAAAGCGCCGGCATTCCTGGGTCTGAATTTTCGCGGCAATCATACTGTTACACTGGACGACGACGTTACCATGACGGACGCCTGGGTTCCCAACGAACCCAAAGAGGGACGAGTCAACAACAAATCAACAGAAAAGAGCCGGGGCAAATATCAGGAACGTTGGCGTTGGCCCATTGACCAGATCATTGACCGCGGTTACGCTCCTTGCACTCTGTTTATGGGCGAAATCGCCCCGGACAGCCCCAACGAGTACCTCAAGGGCGTCGCAAAGCTCTTCCCGGAAAAAGAAGTCAAAGACGGTTCGGAATGGAGAGCGATTTCCATGTGGGCGTGGGCGCTGTCCTGCGCTTTGGATTATCTTCAGACCGACCCGGATATTGACGGAACGAAAGTCGCCGTTATCGGGCATTCCCGATTGGGCAAGACCGCGTTATGGGCGGGAGCGTCTGACGAACGATTCGCGCTGGTTATTTCCAACGAATCCGGCTGCGGCGGAGCGGCTTTGTATCGCCGTCCGGTTGGAGAGCGGCTGAGTTTTATGAAGAAGAATTTCCCGCACTGGTTCTGCGACAATCTGTTTAAATTCGCTGACAGAGAGAACGATTTGCCGTTCGACATGCACGAGTTAATCGCGTTACAGGCGCCGCGCCCGGTTTACGTTGCGTCCGCTTCGCTAGACATCTGGTGCGATCCGAAAGGCGAGTTCCTTTCCGCCTGCAATGCCGAATCGGTTTATAAACTATTTTACGACAACCCTCTTGGCGACGACGTCAATCCTCCTAAAATGCCGGCTATCGACACGCCTGTCGGCGGAATCATCCATTACCATGTCCGAACCGGCAAACACGGTCTTTTGCCCTGGGACTGGGATAAGTATATGAACTTCGCTGACAAATACATGAAATAGTCGACGAGGAGGAAGACGACGCTTTGCGCTAACTCCTTCTTCCTCACTCCTAACTACTCAGACTCTTTGTCTTGCTGTTTGCTCTCCCTGTCAGCGCAGGGACGCGTGCAGTTTTTACAGTAGCATTCGCAACCGACAGGGTCAATTCTCAATTGGAAGTGGGAATCGCCAAAACCGGCTTTTTCGGGTGCGCTCAAATTTTGGTTGCACCCCATAATTCTTAACGGTTGTTCCCCCTACTTGAACAGTTAAAGGAACAAGGTATAATATTTATTAATGCTTGCAGTGTTGCTTGGCAGGAGAGTGTGTGATTTTTACTGCAAAAGGAGATTTCTATGTTACAGAAATACAAAAGTTGGATTGTCCTCGCTTGTTGGATTGTATTAATTTTAACAGTACTTGCGACATTTTTTGGTCCAGTAGGCGTTATTCGCTTACAGAAATACTTGGTTCTTGTTTTGGCGCTTTCGACGGCTATTATTTCTCTAAAGCTGGATAATCGCAATTAACGAACGACTATTCATCGCGTTGCTTTTTCTCCATTTCAGAGCAAGGTTTCGTACAGTGTTTGCAGCAACAACCGCATCCGCCGGACGGCTTACAGGAGCCGGAACAGCAGGAGGACTTCCCGCTGAAAACCAGATAAGCGCGGCGGATAATATACAAAGCCGCCGCGGCGCAAATGACAACAACAATAATCGTTTCAGACATGATAATTAAATTGTTTTGCGTTTTGGGAAATTGAGAGACGTAATTCATCTCTCAATTTCCGATTCTAAAAATCTGTTACATGAGCAATTTCGTTCCAATATCAAGCCAGGTTCCAACCTGGAATATCAGCGTGGAAATCACCCAGGCGACAATCGTACAGGTAATAAACTGAGCGAACGCCCAGCTCCAGCCCGCTTCTTTGACCATGATGGCAAATGTTGCAACGCACGGCGCAGACAGCAGGCAGAAGACCAGAATCGACAGACCGACCAGCGGCGGATAGTTCTTTTTCATGATGTCGCGCAGCGATTCCGATTCTTCGTCCGCTTCGCCGATGCTGTACACGACGCCCATCTGAGCGACAAACACTTCTTTCGCCGCTAACGCGCCCACGATTGCCGTGCCGATCTTCCAGTCGAATCCCATCGTTCGGATTACCGGAACCATTAAATGACCCAGGCGTCCGGAATAGGAGTTTGCCAACTGTTCTTCCGCTTCCTGGTTGTCGATTTCTTCAATCTGACCGGTCAGGTCGTCGTACGTCGCCAGCTGTTCGTTGAACTTCGCCAACTGCCCATCCAGTTCCGCCAGTTTCTTTTCTTTTTCGGCGTCCGCCAGAGCGGCGTCTTCTTCAACTCCGTCACGTTCTTCCTGAACGCCGTCGCGATCCTTCGCCAGCGTTTCCAGTTCCGGATTGGCTTCTTTGAGTTCGTCCAACTTTTGAGCGATCGGGGCGCGCTGAGCTTCAAACTTCTCCGATTCGGATTCCGGCAAGCGCGGGAAAGTCGCCAACGCCCACAGAACAATTGAGATTCCCAGAAGAATCGTACCGGCTTTTTTCAGGTACAGCCAGCCGCGTTCAATCGTGTGAATTCCCACCGTTCGGAAAGTCGGGAATCGATACGGCGGCAGTTCGATAATAAACGGAGCGTTTTCTTCGCGAATAACAAAGACGCTCATGATCTTTGCAACGATAATCGCAACGATAATGCCCAGCACGTACAATCCCCACATGACCCATGCCTGATACGCTTCCGGGAAGAAGGCGGGAACGAGCAGCATGTAAATCGGAACTCGCGCGCCGCAGCTCATCCACGGGATAATAAACATGGTAATCAAACGCTCTTTTCTGCTCGACAGCGTTCTGGTTGCCATGATCGCGGGAATGCCGCAGCCGAACCCGATAATCATCGGGACGAAGCTTTTGCCGTGCAGTCCGATGTACTTCATGAAGTTGTCCGCCAGGTACGCCGCGCGCGCCATGTATCCGGAGTCTTCCAAAAAGGCGATCGCCAGGAAGAGCAACAGAATATTAGGCAGAAAGACAAGTACGCCGCCCAATCCGCCGATTATGCCGTCAACGATCAGGGACTTGAGCAGGCTTTCTTCGCTTTCCGCCCAAAAACCGCTTACCCAATCGCCTAACCATTCAAATCCGGATTCAATCCAGCCCATCGGGTATTCGCCCAAAGTAAAGGTGAGTTGGAAAACCAGATACAGCAGAAACAGGAATATCGGGATTCCAAGCCAAACGTTGGTTAGAACCGCGTCGACTTTATCCGACCAGCTGGGACCTTCCTTCGGACGGCTTGTAACAGCGGCGGAACACATCCGTTTGATTTCTTCCAGACGCGCTGTTGTAACAGCAACTTCCTCTTCCGTTGGCTTCGGCTTCGTCAGTTCCTCCGCATTGAGTTTGAGGGCGGATTTGCTGCCGCTTTCTCCCAACGCATCGAACAGACTTTCCGCCGCATCGAGAATCGCTCCAACTGCGCCAGACTCGTACCCGACGCATTCCACGATCGGCATTCCCAGCTGAGCGGACAACGCATCTTTGTCAATGTTCATGCCGTTCTTTCTGGCAAGATCAATCATGTTCAAAACGACCAGAACGGGAATTCCCAGCTCTTTAAGCTGAAGAGTAAGAAGCAGGCTTCGTTCCAGATTGGACGCGTCGACAATATCGATAACGAAATCGTAGTCGCCGTTGATAATATAATCCCGCGCCACTCGCTCTTCGTCTGAATACGCCGACAAGCTGTACGTACCCGGCAAGTCCGTCAGTTCAAAGGTTGTCTCCTTATACTTGCGGCTCCCAGTATGCCACTCAACCGTAATGCCCGGATAATTCCCAACGTGTTCGTGCGCGCCGGTAAGGTTATTAAACACAGTCGATTTTCCGCTGTTGGGCTGACCAGCCAAAACCGCTCTAATAATTTTGCTGCTCATTTTGAATGTCTAATTAAATTAGATTAAACTAATTCTATGGTTAAAAAAAAATGGGGATAGGAATACGATGAAACTAAACTATTTGACTTCGATTTTGTTCGGCAAATTGCGACCGAGAATCATTCGGGAACCCATGCAGTTGACGTGGGACGCCCCAACGAGATTGTTGTTGACGATTTGGACGTCGGATCCAGGGAGAATTCCCATGGAACACAGACGATTTACGTTGGCGTCGGAGGCGTCGACGGAAACAACCTTAACGGTTTCGCCTTTTTTAGCTTCTTTCAACGACATTGTATTACCTGCCTTTCAGTTAAGGATTACTCAATTAAATCAATTAAAATCTGTTCTGCGTCTTCGACCGTCATGGTCAAAAACGCGCCCTTTAAACGCAAATAGAGGGAGCTTCCCTGAACAGGCGCCTTATCCACTTCTACAGGCGTGCCCAGAGTCGCTCCCGTTTGCAGCAACCGGTGAAGCGAGTCGCCGGATAAATTAATCCGGGCAATTGTTCCTTTCTGCCCTGGTTGAAGCTGGCTCAACGGAATGCATTTTGCTTTCCGTTCCGCAAGCTCCTTTTGAATCCTTTCTATTCTACTTTGGACTTCCTGCAAGCATTTGACGCAATCTTGACAATTGTTATCGAAACTGCAAGCGAACTCAAACCCGGAAATCCATTTCTTGCCCCCGCGCGGACATTCCTCGATAAACTTGGCGAATCGAACCAGTTTATCGATGATGTCGTTTGGCATGGCGTGTTCCATGCGGCAAGCGACCTGATTCGCCCGATCCGGCTCCACCTGGAGGACGTCTCGCAGAAACGACCGCAGCCGGACGTGCCGGCTGTAGACTTCCTGAGCGATCTGCTCGCCCGCTGCGGTAAACGTTATAAACTCATACGGGGCATAGTTTATGAGTTTTTTTTGAGCCAAACTTTTCAAGGCCACTGTAACCGACGGTCCAGTAACCTTGAGCATATCCGCAATATCTTTTGGACGGACGCTGTTTTTGTCGCGAGTCATAATCAGAATCGCTTCCAAATAATCTTCAAGGCTTTCCGACAAATCGAGGGAAGTGTCAAACGTCATAGCGTTTCCTCCAAAAGCGGTTTTCAAATTCTAACAATCAAAACAACTTAGATATTTCTAATATTATAGCGATTGATTTGAATTTGAAAAGGGGGGATTACGCCAATTCAGTGGAAATTTGTTTAACCCAGGCATCGATTCTGGCGTCTGTCTTGTCCGCCTCGTTGACGTCGTCCAGCGCCAAACCGCAAAATGCCCCGTCGACAACGGCGCGGGAAGCGCTGTGATTATAGCCCTCAACGCTGGTTTTCCCAACGACTTTCGCCGCTCGGGACGCAGACGCCTCGTAAAGCTCTCCCATGCCGTCAAGGTACGTATCGCCAAAGGATTCCTGATCGCCGAATCCAAAAAAGGCAAGCGTCGTATTGGACAGGTCAGCCGCCTGAAGCAGGTTAATTCCAGACTGCCAGTCGTCCTGAAGTTCTCCAACGCCCCAGGTGGACGTTCCCAAGATCAGGATAGACGCCTTGAAATCGTCAGCCGTCGCCTTTGCAACGTTGACGCAATCTGCATTGAGAGCCGCTGCAATTTTATGAGCGGCGCTTTCCGTCGAGCCAGTCGAGCTGCCGAAAATTACTTTTATATCTGCCATAGTCTTTTCTCTTTGTTAAGCCAGCGCCAGATTCAGGGCGCAAATTTGCTGGACGCACGTTTCCCAGCTTTCCGATTGGGTAATAATTCGTTCCGCCTCACGCGCGCCTTGGCGGAACAGGTCCATGATTTTCAACGATTCCTCAACGTCTCCGTAGACCATCCACGAACCTCGATACGACGGCTTTGACTCTCCACAGGTAAACCCAACTACGTCTTTGAGAGGATAACCCAGAAGCAGCCCGATTTCGTGCGGAAAATCACATTCCTCAAATCGGCGGCACAGACTGTCGAGCGTTCCTTCGACCGTTCGATTATCATAGCCGCATTGAGACAGAAACGCCCATTTATCGTCGTCGGCAATAATACGTTGCAGAGAGTCGACGTCGTAAAAGAGGACGAGACTTCTGTCTTCGCAGGCTCGCAGAACCAACCACGGAAGACCGAGTTTTTCGAGAACTTCACGCTGACTGGCGCATATTTCCTCGGCGCCAGCCAGAACTTGGGCGCGATAGCATCGCTTGACGAAAAACACTTCTGCCGGTTTGAGTTTCATTCTCACCAGCGCCGTCTTCAGAGTCAGGCTCCGCATGAGTTCCATCTTTTTCGCGCCACAGCCAACCTGTATTAGTTCAGTCATACTTTAGTCTTGTCTAAAATTAAGTTTTCAAAAAAGACGTTTCCGCGGATGTCGGTACCCATACGCGGAAACGTAGGAGTCAGTAACTGTCATGTATGCCAAATCATAACATTGAGATGCAGTATAGCGCTTTTTCAATCTTTGTCAATTAGACACATCTAACTTTTTTAGAGAAATCTCGAAAATTTTAAAAAATTTTTGGTTCCTACGGTAAATATCGCCAGATGAGCCTCAATTTTTTCGCCCGACGACTGTATAAATCATCCATGTTAGCTGTCTGGAGTCGATAATTTCAAAACCAGCGTTCTTCATTTGCTTTTCCACGCTCTTTCGATTTTGAATATAGCAGTCTCCGCTTCTAAGGAGTTTAAACAATATATTATTGTCAAACCAGGCGCTAAATCCTCCCAAACCGGAATCCGAAAGAATGAACAGTCCGCGCGGTCGAAGAACTCGCAGCGCTTCTTGCAAAGCTTCTTTCTGATACGGATAATGGTGAAAGCTCTGGGAACAAACTACGATGTCAAAAGACATATCTTCAAACGGAAGGTTGTTTGCCGTCCCTTGAATAAAGGTCGCGTTGGGAATGTTTTTGGACAGAGCGACTTCTATCATTTTTGAAGACAAGTCCAAGCCGACATATTCCGCCGCGCGTTGCTTCTGGAGCAAATCAAACAAAAAACCGGTTCCGCAGCCAACGTCCAACAGATTGGAGTACTCCACATTTTGAAGGTATTGAGCGATGTCGCGGCAGCTGATTTTTCCCTCGCGAGAATAATAGAATGTATCGCGGCTATCGTACTCCGCCGCTTGACGATCAAAGTGTTCCTGCGATAGTTTTTCGTAATCCATAACGTTTTCAGCCTTCTTCAAAGCGTAACAGTTTTTTTACTCACTCTATTAACGCCTTTTAAAAACTTTTCCCTCTCAAATTTAAAATTCCCTTCCTGAGAACCGTTCGCAGGAAGGGAATTAAGGCAATGGGTATTTTTTATTAACAGTTACTAAACTCAGAAGGAGTATTCGACGCCAACGCCGCCGGAGAACTGATAGGATTTCGTACAGTCGTTGAATCCGTTAGCGCCAGACCAGTTGTCGTAACGAATTTCAGGTCGAATGGTCAGCTCGCCAGAAGCGATTCGATCTGCACACAGGCAACTGCGTTTATGTCGCGGCTTGCAGCAGCAATTTTTGAACGGGGTGATTGAGTATCCAAGAGTAACTTCAAATCTGCCGACAACTTCGTCAGCAACCAGTTCTTCCTGGTATTCAATTCGAAGACCCGCCTGAACTTTTTCGTTGATCTCGTAAATGAAGCTGTTGTTCAAACCCCACAGTTTAGAATTGGGAACTCCATCAACGCCGTTGACAAAGCTCATGAAATCGTATCCGAGATAGTAGGTCAGCTTATCTGACAGTTTTGTTTCCAGTACGAGGCAGTGAGAGTACGTGTTTTCGTAGGTTTCCATATTGCCAGCGCACATCATATAGGACAGACGAATTGCTTTGGTTAGCTGTTTGCTCATGCCAAACCACACCAGCGAAGAATCGGAATCGGGATCAAACGCTTCGTTTTCACCTTGCGTCCAACCGACGGTGAAATTGACGGTTTCGCAGGGGTCCCACGTCGCCAAAACGCCCATGTGCGTATCGAACCACGGATTATAGGAATCGCTGAAGAAGAATCCATCGCCGGGATTGTCCATCGGACAGGCGAATTTACCGACAATCACCTGAAATTTATCTGTTCCGAGTCCCGCATACAGCTGAGCAATCGCGAAACCGTACTGACCCTTCGACAGCGCCATGTAGTCAAAACGGTTACAGGACTGATAGAACTGAGCGTTTGTACCATACATGAAGTCGGACTGAACGAGAAACTTCCAGTCGCCGTCGAGTTTGTACTCGCGGCTTCCAGCAGCATAGAATTCATACAGATGAAATCCGGTGTTGTCAATGTTCAGACCGGCAGCGGAGTTTCCCCCCTCGCCGAAATAATCCCAACCGCCGGGAACGCCGTATTCCTGAATCCCGCCGGTTGCGCCCCACTGGTTAGCCCAAAATCCACTTTGGACGTTGAATTCCCAATTCCATTTGTTTTCGTCTTCTTCGTCCTCTTCCGGTTCGGGAAGCTCTACATCCGCGACAGCTTCTGGGGCGTTCATTGCGGCTTGAGCCAAAGCTTGCGCCGAAAAAGACGAATCTATATTCTCCTGCGCGCAGACTGGCAAAGCTAACACTGCCGATACTATCAGAGCCAGAAGCTTCGAAAAGCTCTTTTTCATAATACTCTCTCCGTTTTGAGAAATCCACAAAATGCATCCATGCGACCTGTTCGCAGGGAATGAAAATGGCTGAAAAGCGCTTTAAGTGGATGCCGACTGGAACGTCGGAAAGAGAGTTTCAGCAATGACGCTATCCGTTACTCGCGTCAATCTCAATTTGATTTTTCGTCATAAAATCAATATCCGTTTGAGATAGTATTCAAATCGGAATATTAACGAAAAAGCTTTAGCGTCATTTAAAATTTTTC
>CACXSS010000041.1 GCA_902770245.1 uncultured Planctomycetota bacterium
ACAATAATACAAAAACAATTCTCTTCTTCATATCGCCATTATAGCGCTTTTTCCTTTTTAACGCCAGCTCAATTTATCTCCAACTTCTTCTCAGCGCCATTTTTTTCTAAAATCACCATTTATAGAGTCCGTTCGAAAACAAAAAAACATCCCGATTAAAAAACCGGGATGTTTATGTTGATTTATAAAACGAGTAAACGGGGATACTTTATCGAGCAACGCGTTTACGATAAACGACCAACCCCATAACGCTCAAAACAAGCAACGCCCATGTTGACGGTTCTGGAACGGAAGCTCCTCCGTCAGCATAACCAAAACCTCCTCCATTGCCGGAACCGCCCGTAAGAATCGAACCGCCAAGACCGGAAATGAGGATGTTGTCGCCAGAAAGAGGCAAGTCATAATCAATTGACGAAGACGAACCAGGAAGAATCGTATCCATCAGGGAAGACGTTCTGTCGTCAGCCAAAAGAGAATTTTCGTTTTCCAAATCGGTATCCAATGACAAAAGCTCCGAATCGGACGCTCTATTGATTTGCTCTTCAATAATTTTTGCCAAAGCAATGTTGGAGCCGGCTTCCGCCTTGGCTTTATTAACAAGCGCTTGATAATCAGCTTCTGAATCTGTAAACGACATCGCCATTGCGGCAACAGGCTGAGCAACGCTTACGTCTCTGGTTTGATGAGCGGAGCCAACGTAAAAACCAAACAATTTGTTATCCAAAAGAACGTCTTCCGTTAACGTCAACGAATCTGAAGGATTAATATTCGTGTTATTCAGAGCAATAAACTCTGGAGAAGACGAATCCGTCATATAACGAATCGTTGTCGTCTTACCGTAAAGCTCGGAAAGAGTAGTTATTTCCACAGATGCGTTGGCAACAGTTTGACTATTGACAGGCAAGATCGTTACATATTCAGCATACGCTGATTCTCCGATTATCAACAACAGTAATACTGCAACAAGTTTTTTCATCTTAACGCCTATTGATAAAATTGGCAATTTTGAACCGAGATAATTCTCTCGAAACAATTATGATGTTGGACTAATTCAAAAGTCTACATCCGTTATCTGATATATTATTATACATTGAATTTTAAAACTCTAACGATAAATTCCTAAAAAAATTTAAATTCATAAGGAATAAATTATCGTCAATCGTTCTTATCCTAATAATAATTATAATCTTACATTTTATAAAGTCAACAAAAAATTTCTAAACTTTTCGAAAAAAAATTTAAAAAACTTGCGTAAGAATGGAAAAAATAGACCTATGAAGCTATATATAACAGATATTTCTGCTAATTTAACGCTTTTACAGACGTCGAGAAAACTGAATTTCATTCAGCGCCCGATACTGGGGGCAGCGTTCCATGAGTTGAACATGAGTTCCGACGTCTATAATCCGCCCTTCTTCCATCATGACGATTTTATTGGCAATTGAAAGCAGTGCCATATCGTGAGTTACAAAAACAGTTGTTCGCCCTTGAGCAAAATTCATCAAACTCTGACGAATTATAATCTCGCTCTTCAAGTCAATTTCTCGAGTTGCTTCGTCAAGAAGAAAAACTTGCGGCTGACGAACAATTGCTCTCGCCAAAGCAATTCGCTGACGTTGACCTCCGGACAGCGCTGAACCTCGCGGTCCAACGTTCGTCTCATATCCATTAGATAAATCCCGCTCGATAAATTCGTCAGCCATGGCGGCATGAGCAGCCTGACGTATTTGTTCGTCTGTCGCTCCGGGACGCCCATGAGCAATATTATTCCTGACCGTATCGTCAAACAAAAGCGGATTTTGCGGGACCAAAGCCAGCAGTTTTCTCCAACTTCTCAATCGGAGTTGTTTGAGATTGACGCCGTCAATTAGAACTTCTCCAGAATCCGGGTCAAGGAATCGCGGTATCATCTTCAACAAAGTGCTTTTCCCGCAGCCGTTAAGCCCAACAAACGCAACGGTTTCCCCTCGATTTATGGTCAAATTGACGTCTTTTAAAATGGGAACTCCAGGCGTATAGGAGAAATTCAGATTTCTAAATTCAATTGAACTGTTAAGCGAGGCAATTTCTTGCGGATGGTCAACCTGCTGTATTTTAATCGGCTGATCAATTTTTTCATAAATACGATCAGCAGCGGCGCAAGCGTTTTGCAGAGACGTAAATATATCTGCCATTTTGCGCGCCGGGTCAGCCGCGCCAACCAAAAAGGCAAAGAACAACAGGAGCTGCGTCGGTTCCAACGGCGTGTAAGCCATTCGAATTCCAAACAGATGAGTCGCCCCGGTAAGAGTCAAATGAGCGCCGAGAACAATCGCGATAGACACAATTACCAGACTAATCAACTCCGTCAACGGCTGATTGAGGCTGTCGTACATGGCAATTTTCATGGCTTTACGCAGATAATTCTTGCAATTCTGAAAGAATTGATGACGTTCAAATCGTTCCATCGTAAACGCCTGAATGACTTCCATTCCAGAAAATGTTTCGTCCAGCGAACGATATATTTGCGCCATTTCTTCCATCGCTTTTCGATTGCTTCTTTTAAGAGCTTTTGCCAGCCAGGAAATCGCCAGCGCCGCTATGGGAAGAATTATAAAACACGCCAACAGGAGCCGCCACGACACAAACGCCGCGCCCAAGAGGCAGAAAAACAGTTTTGCCGGTTCGCGAACCAGTTTGCCAAACATAATCGTCAAACCTGTCATCACAGCGCTGACGTCGTTGGTAAATCGGCTCATTAAATCCGCAGCCCCGCCGTTAAGAAACGCTGTTTGATCCATCTGCAGGGCGCGTACGAAAAAAGTCTTTCTCAATTCCAGAATTGTCCGTTGAGTAATTCTGGCTACAAGCAGATTTTGACTGATTAAAAAGATGCCTTTTATCAGAGAACCGACAATAATCACGCCTGCCAAAACGATTGACATCTTAAACGCGCTGTCCGGAAGCCATTTTTTTATCACGGGAGAAAAATACTCTCTCCACGCCAGTTTTTTATTTTGGCTGTCCAACTCCAATGTCAGACTTTTTATCTGTTTCTCATTTTTGGGATCTTTTTGCGCCTCCAAAGCTGATATTTTTCCCTGAATTTTTGCTATTGATTCATTGCAGGTTTCAATCTCGTTGTCAATCCATTGATGCATGGAACGACCTTTGACCAAAACCTCAATAAACGGATAGATCGGCGCAATGTTCCCTCCCCACATCAATCCAATGCCTGCCGCGCAAACAATCGACAGAAGGATTGTCCATTTGAATGTAAAAGCGATTTTGACAATACGCAGAAAATTATGCATGGAAAGGGAATAATGAATTAGCAATTAGCAATTACGCAAAGCGTCTTCATAATTGCTAATTGCTAACTGATAATTGAAAAATGATAATTATGCCGCCGCGTTGTCGTCAGTTGATTCTTGCTCAGAATCATCCATATTGATTTTCAAAGATGGCTGAGTGCGCGCCTGAACGATGCCTCTTGTACTGGCAGACAGCATTTCATAAACGAGCGCTTCTTCCCCCTGATTGAACTGGGTTTTAAGAGTTTCCAAAACTTCTTTCCATGACAAACCATGTCGATAAACGACATTGTAGGCGTCCTTAAATCTGGAAATCTGAGCTGATGTAAATCCGCTTCGACGAAGACCAACGCGGTTAATCCCGACAACGCGAGACGTCAAACCGTCAACTGTAACAAACGGAGGCACATCTTTGGTAATGTGCGCCTGACCGCCAACCATAGCGTAGGAGCCAATCGAACAAAACTGATGAACGGCAACGCCGCCGGAAACAAAAGCGCGATCTCCAACGTGAACGTGTCCGCCAAACATGACGTTGTTGGCTACGATATTATTGTTCCCGATAATGCAGTCGTGAGCAATATGAGCGTTCGCCATAAAATAGTTGCCGCTGCCAATAACCGTAAAGCCGTCTTCTTTGATGGAACGATGAACGGTACAGAATTCTCGGAACGTATTGTTGGAACCGATGCGAACTTTTCCTGGAGCGCCCGGCGGGCAGACGTGCTGTCCAATGCCGCCGATGACTGCATTTTCATGAACTTTGCAGTTGGCTCCCATACAAACGCCGCTTTTGATGGTAACGCGAGCGGCAATTTCGCAGCCGGATTCAATTATCGTATCGGATTCGATAACGCAAAAAGGTCCAATATTAACGTCTTCTGCAATCTTTGCAGAAGGATCTACGATTGCTGTTGGGTGAATGCTCACGGACGATTCCTTTCGCCGAATGACTATATAATGGGTTTTGCTGAATACTCCTTATTAAATAGAGAACGTTTCCCTATCGTCAAAACAAAACCGATATGTTATTCTATAATATTTTAGCGATTTATGCAAGGGCAATTTTACACATTCGTTTCCATAAACGGTTCTACATGAACAGTTGTATCTACAATTTCAGGAAACTTGCTCCGCAATTCGTTATTAATATGATGTGAAAGAACATGAGCGTCTCGAACGTTCATATTCGGATCGACCTGGATGTGCAAATCGACGCCATAAAGATACGCGCCTAATGGACGAGTTCTAATTTTATGAACTCCCTGCACGCCGTCAATGGAAAGAACTGCGTTGTTTATCTTGTTTGTTAAGTCTGCTCCGCCCGACGCGTCCAGCAAACTGTTAAAAGTGGGGCGAATTATCAGAAACGCAGTGTAAAAAATCATCAAACCGACGACAATTGTTCCAATCGGATCGAGAAAAGCATATTTTTCTCCCAAAACCAACGTCGCTCCAACGGCAAGAGCTGCGGGAATGGAACTCAAGGCATCGGAACGATGATGCCATGCATTGGCAACCGTTGCGGTCGAATGAGCTTTCTTTCCTGCCGAGGCTGTAATATGAAAAAGCCATTCTTTAAGAAGAATGGAAAAAATCGCTGCGGATAACGCCCAGCCGTTGGGAATCGCAGCGGTTTCATGAGCGCCAAAAATCATATCGTAAAGGCTCATAATCGCATTGGATATCAGCTCGAATCCGACAACGACCAACGCGGCGCCAATCAACAGCGTTATGAGCGTTTCCAGTTTTGCGTGTCCGTATTGATGCTCGTTGTCCGCCGGCTGATCCCAGTATCGGCTCCCAACAAGAACAGCAATGTCCGTTGCCAGGTCGGACATGCTGTGAACCGCGTCGGCAATAAGAACCTGCGAATGTCCAAACACGCCCGCTAAAAATTTGGTAATTGCCAGCAGGATATTCGAGAAGAAACCAATCCAGGTAACGCGCTGAATTATAACCGAATTGGATTGAACGTCAGGATCGTTTTCGATGGTCATTTTAGCCTAATTCCCTCTGGACTCGGAAATAAGCTTATCCGCGCCAGCAGCCAAAAGACGTTGAGCAACGCGGCGCCCGAGTTCTTTGGCATTTTGCCAGTCCGCGCAATCCGTCTGTTCCAGAATCTTTGAACCGTCAGCCGCGATTACTCGCCCGGTAAGTTCAATTTGAACGCTTTGAGAATTGTCGTCTGACAAAACGCGAGTCATACAACCAACCGGGGCTAAACAACCAGCTTCCAAAACCGCCAAAAGCGTTCTTTCTGCAAGCGTAGAAGCGTAAACTTCCGGAGCGTTCAACTTCTCAACAGCCGCCAAAGTCGATTCGTCGCCAGCGCGACATTCCAGAGCCAACGCTCCCTGACCGGCGGCAGGCATAAGCTGAGTTTGAGGAATTACCTGAGCAATTCGGTCGTCAAATCCCATTCTGCGAAGCCCCGCTTCCGCTAAAATAATAGCGTCAAAAGGAGCTGACGGCGTAGCGCCGCTTTCTGGACGAATTTTGTTTAATCGAGTTTGAAGATTGCCGCGAATCGTCTGAACGTTCCATTTAGGATTAATCGCCAACAGCTGCGCTTTTCGTCGAAGCGACCCGGTGCCAATAACCGCGCCATCAGGAAGTTCGTCCAAACTTTTGTAATAAGAAGTTACCAGACAGTCCGCCGTTGGGGCGCGAGGCGGAACCGCCGCCAAAACAAGCCCCGGAGCCTGCATGGTCGGCAAATCTTTCATGCTGTGAACAGCGACGTCGGCGCGATTGTCCAAAAGAACATTTTGAACCTCTTTGGTAAATACGCCCTGAGTTCCGATGGACTCGATAGGTCCGACCTGGTTTACATCTCCGTGAGTGGTAACGTAAACCATTTCGACTTCATAACCGAAACGTTTCAATTGCGAAGCAACCCAGTCAGCCTGCCACTTTGCTAAAGCGCTTTGCCGGGTTGCAATACGTATCGTACTCATTGAGCGTTTTCCGTGTTGGTTTGAGATTCCACTTGATTATCAACAGACGATTTCGAATCCGTTGGCGACGGGCTTTCAGAAACCGGAGCAGATTCTGAAGCGTTCTTTTGCGTCTTTGAAGATTCAGGCGTTGAAACAGACGGAGTCTGTTCTGTCACAGTTTTTGAATTCTGTTCTGCTGGCGCGGGTTTCGGAACCGGGATGCCCTGTTCCCATGCTTGCAGCGCCAGAGTCGCTGTCTGCCATGACCGATTTTCTCGCCAATTGCCGCGCGCAATGACGCCCTTATTATATTGATTCAGTTCAGTCAGAATTTCCTGAACCGCTTTTTTATCCGCAAACCAGTTCGCCTGATTTTCCAGCGAATTGGGCAAGGACGCCCAAAACGTCAAGCGGCGACCATTTGGATCTTCAGTCCGAGGCGAGAACGAGGCTGTAAAGTCGGATAATTCTACTGCCAATTCCGTATCCAAAACGCAGGAAATAACGTCCACCTCCAGCTTAAGAAGCAATGGAATCGCTTCACGAACTTTGCCGCCGAAATCCATAAAGACAAATTTGTCTGCATTCTTCGCTTTGCGAATAAAACGTCTGTAAAACGGCGTTAAATCCGTAAAGTTCCGAACCGCTTCTTTGTCCCAACCGGTTTCGTAACAGGATAACGGATCGTAAAGGCACAATCCGTCTAACGGGCTGTCTATCCACGGCTGAAGCGTTTTCTCAAACCGATCCAGCAAATCGTCGTAGTCTTCTGTTGAATCGTCTTCCAACAAACTTTGCAGCATCAGCCACGGAGACAGCGGGACAATGCCTAATGTAAACTGGGACGTTATATCGCATAACAGTTCCAACGTTTGAGCAAAACTATTTTCTGATAAATCAATCGGATCAGGAACCTGATTGCAATATCCCTGTTCGGGATTGCGACCGTCAATAACCAGAATATCAGAAGGATACCGTTGATACAAGCGTTCCAGAACATCCCATTGCTCTTTCTGAACTGATGGATCAGCAGTAAAAGAACGAGGCAAACGATCTGGCGTTTCGTTAAATATAGTAGTAATAACACGATTTCTACCCGTCATCGGCAATTTGCCGCTGGGGTAGAAATAAGGTATAAAATCAGTTTGAATTTCTGTTGAGCTATCTGACGTATCCATGTCGAATAAAACGGGACGATTGAATCTGCAATCGTCCCTTGCAAATACACAGGCAGGAGGCAGGCGTTCGTCTATCAAAAAACGAACTAACTTCTTAATTCATATTCTAATACATATTCTAATAAGTTTATGAGCAGAACAAGCCCCCCCTCAAAAAAAATATCAAAAAAGATTAAAGTTGTCTGCGTTTCATAACCGGGTTAATCTGTTTGGCGGTGAAGCATCTCATTTCACCCTGCATTTCAAGAGTTCCCTGTTTGTACTTCGTTGCATTAAACGGAACGACAAACAAGAATTGAATTCCCGTTTGAGTTTCAACAATCGAGATGCATTCAGCCGGCCAGGAAATTTGATTGAGTTTACCCAAATAATGGAACGGAGCGGATGTCATAACATAATTGGGTTTAGACGGCATTTCAAGCGGCTGACCAAAAGCGTCTTTCGGGTTTTGAGTAATGAACGCTCTGAGCGATTTGGTAACGTCAGCCTTATACATGCCCCATAAACCGCCTGCGCCGCGACAAGCAGGAACCGTTGCGGTCAGCATGCCAGTGGAACAATCCAGGAAATAGGTTGCGCCTGCTCCCCCTTCCAACAATCCAGACGTAATAATATACTCGCCTGATCTGTCAGCTCCGCCGGATGCCATCGTCTCACGGCAGTCGAAACTGTAGTATGCGGCAAAAAAACCTGCTGCAATGCCAATGCAGAACAATGCGATAATCTGAAGATGTTTAGACATGATTACATAACTCCATAATGGGTAAAATGGTTACAGTTCTTCTTATTCATTGTTTGACTGTATTATATTTTATAGCAAAAAACGATTCTTTGCTAGGGCTTCTAATAAAAATTTTTCAAAATTTTTCTAAAAAACTTCTCAAGTCAAGATAAAACGTACATCTTCTCAATATTTTTTTATCTATTTCCCCCTCCCCCCTTGCAGAAACGACAATCGATATTATAATACTGATTAATAAACGTTTAGAGGGAAACAGGGGTTTCCCGGACGGATATAATCGCAAAAAGCATTTTTTTGTAGTTCCTATTATTGAAAAGGAGAGATACAGTGGCGATTCGCGTTGGTATTAATGGTTTTGGTCGTATCGGCCGTTTGGTTTTCCGTTGCATGGCTGCCAAGCCCGAAGTTTTTGACGTCGTTGCAATCAACGACTTGACCAGCAATGACATGCTGGCGACGCTGCTGAAATATGACAGCGTTCACGGTCGTTTCAATGGCACGGTTGTTGCTAACGAAGAAGGACTGGTTGTCGATGGCAAGCTGATTAAAGTTTTTGAAGAACGCGATCCGGGCAACCTTCCGTGGGGCGACCTGGGAGTTGACGTTGTTCTGGAATCCACCGGTCTGTTCACGAAGCGCGCCGCTGACGGCAAACCCGGCTTCGACAGCCACAAAGGCTGCAAGAAAGTCGTCATCTCCGCTCCGGCTACCGATCCCGACTTCACCTGCGTTTTGGGCGTTAACGACGATCAGCTCACCGCTGACATGAAATACGTTTCCAACGCTTCCTGCACAACCAACTGCCTGGCTCCGTTTGCCAAGGTTATCAATGACAACTTCGGCATTGTCCGCGGTTTGATGACAACCGTTCACTCCTTCACCAACGACCAGCGCGTTCTTGACCTCCCGCACAAGGATCCCTATCGCGCTCGCGCTGCTGCCATGAACATGATCCCGACTTCCACCGGCGCCGCCAAAGCTGTCGGTCTGGTCATTCCGGAACTCCAGGGCAAACTGACCGGTATCTCCATCCGCGTCCCCACCCCGACCGGTTCCATTGTTGACCTCGTTGTCGAAACCGCCAAGCCGGTAACCAAGGAAGCCGTCAACGCCGCCATGAAGGCTGCTGCTGAAGGATCCATGAAAGGCATTCTCGATTACACCGAAGACCCAATCGTTCTTCAGGACATCGTCGACGATCCCCACTCCAGCATTTTCGCCGGTCCGTGGACAATGGTCATGGGCGACACCATGCTCAAGTGCCTGTCCTGGTACGACAACGAATGGGGCTACAGCAATCGCGCTGCCGACCTGATCGAAAAGCTCGCTAACCTCTAATAGCAATTTGAGATTAGACATTAACGCGAAGCGTTTTCAACGCTTCGCGTTTTTTTGTTTGTGAGTGAGGAGTGAGGAGTGAGGAGTGAGGAGTGAGGAGTTTATTTCGCCTTCGGCGAATTACTGCTGCCTACTGCCTACTGCCTTCATCCTCCGTTGGCGGCGTAAAGACAAAATCTTCAACGGGAATCTTTCTCGGCTTGGGCGGCAATGAGGCTTTGATTCTCAACTCAATGAGCAAATAAAGAGCAATTGCTATTAAAATGGTAACGCCCAAAATGAGCCAGTAGGACGGCTCGCTTTCAGATTCGGCAGTTTTAACGGGTTCTTGCCAAATAAACCCTTTTGCCAGAATCAACGGCGCAGTCATGACGTCTTTTTGAGCCGAGTACGCCCAGCGTTTGATGAAAAATCCGGTACACTCGATTCGTTGCGGTTCAATTTCTTCTCCTGTTGGAAATCCTGGAGGAATACTGATGGAATTGATTACAATCGGCTCTGAAGGAGAGCTGTCAGGAGAAAGCGCTATTTGGTATATGCACTCAATATCAACGTCTTTGTTGGTTTGTTTAATAGGAATGCACTGTCGAGCGTTCCCGCGAACGTTAATCAAAACGCCGCGAAACGTTTTCGGAGTCGATTTGAGCTGAACAAATGGAACGTGTCCAAAAGAATACTTGTTTAGTTCCGACTGCGGCACGTCGCGCAGAATTTCAATGAGATTCTTCCACGCCGGCAAATCCGAAGAAACCCAATAGCTGTTGTCAAAAACTTTCTCAAGGGCTTCTTTATCCACGCCAGGATAGTAAACTCGCTGTTCCAGCGGTTTAATATCCGTTTGTTCAGCGGGAATGGTTTGCTGAGTCAGCCAGTTCCAGCGAGTTGGATGCATCAATTCCGAAACGATAATCAAAGCTCCTCCGAGAATCAAAACAATTAACAAAACGCGAACGTTGACGATTTTAATACCCATGGCGGCTAGTATATGATGTTTACTGGTTGTTTATGACCTATGAAAATGTCAAAGCAGTGAATCTGTTGACGAACAATCTCTTCATTTAACTTTACCTTTCATTTTACATTATTAGACGAATTATGAATCTAAAAATGGAGAAAAAAATGATAATTCACGTGGAAAAGGCAAGAAAAATCAAAAATTTTTTTAAAAATGAGGTGTTTTTCTTGAAAGGCGTCTTGCTATTAGTAAAATTGTGTTTAAATTTAAATAGAAGAATTAATTGCTGCAGAAGTTGGGCGATATTCGTCTTTACAGAATACTTTTAATTTAATTGTTTTGTAAAGTTAAAGTCCAACTCCCGTTCGTACTCATATATTCAAACGAGGTTTTTTCCATGAATTGTTCTCCCAGAACTTTTTTTCCTGTATCAAGCGCAGTCCTTGTCGCAGTATGTTTTATTGCGTTGATCTTTTCTGCCGCACCGTCTCAGGCAGCTGTTCCACAACCCCAAGCAGAAAAGTTTGTCAACGCTCTTATAGACGCTGATAACGGAGCGGGCTATCCAGACATCGCCATTTATTATTTGGAAACAATTAACAAGGATGGAACCATTCCTGCCGAATACAAAAGCGTTTACGACATGGAAATGGGTCGGTTGCACATGCTCAATTCCGGCATCCAGTCCTCTCAGGACGACCAGCTCAAAGAAATTGACGCCGCTCATGAAAGCTTTGCCAAGTTCATCAAGGAAAATCCCAATCATCCGCGCATTCGAGAATGCGCCAGTCAATATGCTGGTTTGATGATGGCGCGCGGTACGATTTATCGCGACCTGTCTGTAAAGTCTACCAATAAAAAACAGGAACAGCGAGACGAATGGATGAAAATCTCTCGAGATTCGTTTACCGCCGCACAAAATGAATTTTTGGCAAACCAAAAGCGCGCTCGTGAGGTTATTGACAAATTCAATAAAGAAAAGAAAGAAAAGGGCGAAGAATACGAGGAGGCTGTTACAGACTTTCTCCAGGCATGGCTGGCTGTAGCTGGAGCTTATTATGAAATAGCTCAGACGTATCCTGTCGATTCCAAAGAATACAAAGACGCTTTGGAAAAGTCCCGAAAAGAATACAATACGATCTTTACAAAATACGGGTCAATTGAACCGCCGTATATCGCTGGATTATACGCACGCGTTCGCGAAGGTCGAATCATGATGGATCAGGGCGTCTTTGAAGATCCTAACAAAATGGATAAAGGCGCATTGAGCATTTTCGATGAAACGTTGACCTTGGACAACAACGCTGCAAACCGCACAATGCGGGATGAAGCCCTGTTGTACTATTTGCAGTCCGCTGTAAAATATAAGAATGGTAAAGAGCCGGAAAAGAAAGGAAAAATTCTCGACCAGGCTTTGGCAAGATTTTCTGAATGGTATGAAAAAGACTTCAACAGCGGTCGTCTGGGACAACTGCTTACTCAACAGCTTCTGCTGGCTGGCTGCGACGTTGCTTCAGACAAAATCAGCAATCTGCCAGATGAACAAAAGAAAGCTCGTCAAAACGCATTGTTAGCTAAAAATACACTTGAGATTCTCGATATTTTAGCCAAAACGCCATTCAAAGACGAAGCTAAAGCAATTAAGACAAAGCTGGGCGTTGTCGGTCCGGTTGAAAACATCCCTCCGGAGAAAATGTCCTTTGCAGAATTGGTCAAAGAGCTGGATAAAAAACGAGGAGACATTGTCGACGTTCAAACGTCTTCAGCTCCCCCTCAAAATGACGAACAAAAGGCTGAAATTCAAAAGAAATTGGTGGAAGCGGGCGAAAAATACCTTAAAATTTATTATTTGATGGAGTATCGACGTCCGACCGACATCACTGGTTCTGATTTGCGAAAGTTGAATTCCAACCGTTATCTTGCGGTTTATATAATGTTCCTCAAGCAGGACTACTTCAACGCAATCATGCTGGCTGACTTCGTCGTTCGAAACTACTCTACAGATCCAATGAGCGAAGCCATGGCTGATTTGGAAATGAGCATTTTGCGAAGTCAGTTCTCTAATGTTGTTCAAAGCATGAGGAAAGACGGCAAAAGCGACGCCGCAATTCAGGAAGCTACAAAATTCGAGCTTTCTAAAATGGCTAAGCTTGCTAAAATTATTCAGACTCGAACCGCTTCCAAGGGGTCAGAAATGGCAGACAACGCCTGGTCATACGTATGCGACTCGTTCATTGATATTGGCGACACCAAGCACGGCGAAGCGGCTTTGTCAATGATTTCAGAGAATTCTGACAAGCGCGCCAATTGCGAAATTCGAACAGGAAACCTGCTGTGGAATAATTATCTTCGCGGAATGCGCGCTGACTTGAGCGCCAGACCGGATAAGAAAAAGTTGCAGGAATTCAAAGATACATCTCAAAAGATTTTGCAAAACGGTATTGATCGTATGAAGAAAAATATGGAAGCTGGAGAAGAGCCAACTCCCAACCTCGTAACAGCAACCTATACCCTGGCAAACTTAAAGCTCAATTCTGGAGACGCCGCTGGCGCTTTGGAACTGCTCAATGAACCGCAATTTGGTCCTTTAGCTTTGATTAAAAAGGACTCCCCGCTGGTTCAAAAAAATGAGATGGATATTAAAGCTCTTCGTCTCGCCCTTCGCGCCCTGGTTGCATCTCAGCAGCTGGACGACGCCAAGACCATTATGGACTTGCTGGAAAAGCGCGTTGAAATGTCAGAAGACGCTTCTGAAAATGGTAAAACCAAAGAAGAGCAGCTTACTAACATTTACCTGACTTTAGGTATGGAATTAAAGGAAAACCTCGAAGTTTTCAATCGTGAAGGAGAAAAAGATAAAGCGGAAAACCTTGTTAAGGGATTTGAAGTGTTCCTTGACAAGATCGCCTCTTTGCCAAATATTAAATATGGACAGATGGCATGGGTTGCCCAAACGTATCTGTCGTTAGGCGAAAACGAAGTTGCGGAAAGTAAAGAAGTCAACGATAAAGCCAAAGCTTACTTTGGCAAAGCTGTTGAAACCTACGATGGAATTCTGAAAAACCTCAAAGAAAAAGAAGGTTTTACCAAAAATCCTGAACTTACCGCCAGAATCGTTAATGAACGATTGGCTCGTTGCCTTGCTATTAGTGAAAAGTATGAAGACGCCATCAAAAAGATGGGAGAGATTCTTTCCAAAACGCCAAACGACATTGAACTTCAGGCAGAAGCGGTTCGCTGCTACCAGAAATGGGGTGAATCAACTGCCGATCTGGAAAAGGCGGCTGCCTATCTGAGAAAAGCCCTGGTCGGCTGCGGGAAAGATTTCACTACCTCCGGTCAGAAAGATCCCAAGCAAAATGACAAGCCTGCCATTTGGGGCTGGAATACTCTGGCAAACAAAATGCAGACTCAAATCACAAAGAAGCATTCTCAGGATCCGCGCGTTACGAATACTTATTATGAAGCTCGTTTGACCATTTCAGACATTTATCTGAAACAAGCGGAGGGAATAAAAGAAACGGATAAACAGTTGGCGAAATTAAAGGATGCGGAAAATATTTTGATTAATACGCACCGCACCTTCCCAACTCTTAATAATGAAGAGACGTTCCAGAAGTACGATACGCAGCTTAAACTCATTCGTACCAAAATGAAAGCCCTCAATCCGGAAGTTGTTGTTAAAGGCTTCTCCGAACTGGAAACCGCAATGGGGTTTGCTTCCAAGGGCGATTATCAGGAAGCGATTACTCGAATTATGACCGAGTTGTCTAATTCGAGAACTCGTAAATCAACCATTGACGAAATGCAGCCGGTACTGGCTGACTACTATTACAAGTGGGGAACAAAATCTGAAAAAGACAACCCCGAAAGAGCCAAAGAATTGTATAATATTTCCCTCAATGGAGATACTGAGCATGTAAATGAAGCGGGAAAACAGATTTTTGCCGGTTGGAATGGCATCCTGAAGAGCGTTACCAACGATAAGGGCGAACCGATTCGCAGTTCCGATCCGGAAAAAGACAAACTCATTGATTATCTTCAGGCGCGGTATTCAATCGCTGAAATCAAGTACAATCTGGCATTGTTAGAAATTGCAGCCGCGCAACCAAAAGAAGAGTCTGCTAAAGCGGACGACGCTGAAGACGCGCCAGCTGAAGACGCTCCGGCTGAAGCTCCGGCTGAAGAAGAAGCTTCTGTCTCTGAATCGACTTCAGACGAAACCGCGGCGGCAGAAAACGCCCCAGCGGAAGAAGCTCCTGCTCCAGAAGAAGCGCCAGCAGAAGAAGCTCCTGCTGCGGAAGAAGAAGCGCCAGCTGCTGACGAAGCCGCTGAGAAATCGACTCAGACAACTGAAGAACCCGCTCCGGCAAATGACGCAAGCGAAGTCAAAACGGATCTTCCGCCGAAAGCCGTTGAACTTCTTCTGGAAATCAAGAAGATTCTCAAAGAAGACTACGATAAGTACAAGTCCATCCAGGCGGATAACGAAATTTTGGGCAACTCCGACATTCTGCAATCTTACGAGACGCTTCTTCGCAAGGTTCAGGAACAGCTTGGCGAACCTGCCAGCGGATTTGCTCCGCCGGAATCGCTTCTGCCCAAAAAAGTTGAGCCGGAAACGGAAGAACCCGAAAAGCCGACTGACCCCATGGTCGTTTATGGTCTTTTGGGGGGCATCGGCGTTGTCGGTTTGATTATTATCATTTTTGCATTCCTTCCGAAGAAAAAGAAGCTGGTTGAAAAGCAAACGGTCAACGTTACCGACGGCGGAATTGCCGTTGGTTCGGAAAAATTCGAAGAAAAAGTCGACCTTGGTTTTGCTCAGCAGGAAGGCGAGGCGCAAGAAAAGATCGACCTGGGATTTGGAGGTTTCAACGCTGACAGCTCGCCCGCGCCTAACGGCAAGATCGACTTGGGATTCGGCGCTCCGCAGCAGGACGTCTCGTTTAATTTTGATTTCAATAAAAAACCCGCTCAACCAGCAGGCAAACCGGCTCCGCGTCCGGCAGGTCAGCAGCCAACGGGAAAACCGCAAAACCCGACAGATAAATAAATTATCGCAATAATTGCGATAGCATTTGATTACATAATCATTTGTTTAATTCGTTTTTGATTGAAAGTTTCACACATTATATTCAGGGAGTTATTTATGTTCAAAAAACTGTTTTTGACGTTGATCGCGATTTTTGTTATCGGATCTGTTGCTCTGGCTCAGAACGACACCGTTCAATTGGAAAACAAAACAATCAGGTGTAAAATTACCAACATGACAAGCACGGAATTGACTGTCGAAGACCGCGGCGTTGAAGACGTTATTCCGGTTAACAAAATCAAGGGTATTTTGTTCAACCGCGAACCGGCTCAGTTCCCCAAAGTGCGTTCGCTTATTGAAAGCGGCTCTAACGAAGACGCTTTGGAACTGCTTACAGAAGACATCCGCGGTACAATGGGCGACTCCAAAACCCTCAACCAGGAAATGGACTATCTCATCGCTCGAACAAAGGCTAACATCGCTCTCAGCGGCGGGGCGGTTACAAAATCAGACGCAGCTAAAACATGCGAGGCTTTTGTTACAAAGTATCCAAAGAATTACCATTACTTTGACGCCTGCGAGATGACCGGCGACCTGTATGTTTCTATTAATACAGAAGCCAGTTTGAAAAAGGCGGCTGAAATGTATCAAAAGCTCAATGCGGCGCCGTGGAACGATGTAAAAATGCGTTCACTGTCTGCGATGGGTAAAATCTTTTTGGCTCAAAACAAGATAGAAAACGCTCAAAAAGCTTATTCTGCCATTCTCAAGATGGACGATAAGAGCGCTGCGGCAGATCGTCAAAGACTTTTGGCGAGAATGGGATTGGCAAAATGCAAGGCGCTTTCCGGCAACTATAAAGAAGCGGTTAAAGACGTCGAAACCATTCTTCAAAACGCTCCGCCAGAGGATTTCGCCATCAATGCGTTAGGATACAACACCCTGGGGCTTGCATACATGGCTGGCGGTCAGGATAAAGACGCTCTGGTTGCGTTCCTTCAGGTTGACCTGCTTTACTCTCGAGACATTCAGAGCCACATCGAAGCGCTGAAAAATCTTCGTACGCTTTGGAAGAAGATGGAAATGCCTCTTCGCGCTCAGGAATGTACCGCCAAACTTAAAACTTACGGCATTGACTAATTTAATCCGGTTTCAAATAACCCCATTCAGCAGGGACTGTATGGGATTTTGCTGATCTCCTTTTAACGAGGAAATATTAAATGGTATTTTTCATTTTAATGTTGGTTATCCTGGGCGCAACGATTGCCTTCAGCGTCCGGGATGGCATTTGGACGAACCTGATTCGATTGTTCAATCTGATCTTTTCCGGTCTGATTGCTACAACGTATTTTGAAACGCTGGCAGGAACGCTGGAAGGTTTTGCTCCTACGTACACATACCTTTTAGACTTCCTTTCAATCTGGTTGGTATTCATCGTCGTTTACGCGATTTTACGAGAATTGACAAACCGATTGAGTTTGGTCAAAGTTTGGTTCCCTGCAATTATCGACAAATGGGGCGGCGTAGCGTTATCCATCGTGCTCGGCTTTA
>CACXSS010000042.1 GCA_902770245.1 uncultured Planctomycetota bacterium
TCTCATTACTCATTGCCTATCGCTATAATACTCTTGATAAATACTGGTTATACTGTTATAATAATTCGTGTTGATTGCAGGAAAATATTGCGTGCACCCTCCGAATTATAACCTTTCCCCTCCCGGGTTGAAATAAAAGTTTTTTTTGATATAATCGGGATAATAAAATAATCGTTTAATTAAAATAGCAACGATTTATTTACCCCTAAACATACAGGTATATTATATGAAAGTATCCATCGGCAGCGACCACCGCGGAATTGACGCGCGGCATCAGGTCGCTCAAATTCTTGAATCGCTTGGTCATATCGTTGACGATTGCGGAACGGAAAACGCCGGCAGCGTGGATTATCCAGACATCGCGGCGCAAGTGGCGGAAAAAGTCAGTTCCGGCGTCAGCGACCGGGGCATTTTGATCTGCGGAACCGGTATCGGCATGTCGCTGGCGGCTAATAAATTCCGCGGCGTTCGCGCGGCTGTATGTCAAGACGAACTGTTTGCTGAAATTAGCCGACGGCACAACGACCTCAATATTTTGTGCCTTTCCGGAGACACGATCAGCCAAAACGCTCTTCCGCGCATTATCGAAACCTGGATGAAAACTCCCTTTGACGGCGGTCGTCATCAAATTCGAATCGATAAAATTGCCGCTTTGGAAGATCGTAACTTCAAACCGAAAAACTAAGCTTTCCAGCCGCGCGCTTTCGCGCTCCGGGCTGTTGATGAGCTATTTCCTTAAACTTATCAAACCTAAAATACCTTCGCCATGCTTCGAACTGATGAAATCCTTTCGACAATTGAAATGCTTCATGCGGAACATCTTGACGTTCGCGCTGTAACGCTGGCTTTGAACGTCAATGATTGCGCGGCCTCAAGCGTAGACCTTGTTTGCGACAAACTTCGCAACAAGATTCGCAAATATGCAGGGCGTCTTGTCGAAACGTGCGACAAAATCGGCGCAAAGTACGGCATTCCGGTTATTAACAAACGCGTTGCGCTGTCAGCGGTGTCTCAGATTCTTGCCGGTCACGGGCGTTCCGCCGGATTGCAAATCGCGCGAGCTCTGGACAAATCGGCTCAGGAATGCGGCATCGACTTTGTCGGCGGCTATTCCGCATACGTTCAAAAGGGAATCACCGTTTCCGACCAGATTATTATCGACACGCTGCCGGAAGTTCTGTCTGAAACGAAACAGGTTTGCGCGTCTGTCAACGTTGCCTCTCGCAAAGCGGGCATCAACATGAACGCCGTCAAGCAGATGGGCGTTATTGTCAAAAAGATTGCTCAGGCGACAGAAAGCTCTCGCGGCTTTGGCGCGGCGAAACTGGTTATTTTCTCCAACGTTCCGGAAGATTCCCCGTTCATGGCTGGCGCGGTTGCCGGCAACGGCGAAGGCGAAGCGGCAATTAACATCGGCGTTTCCGGTCCCGGCGTTGTTTCCTCTGCCCTGAAACGTCGACTGGAACAGGAACCGAACGCTACGCTCAACGAGCTGGCTGAAGAAATCAAAATTACCAGTTTCCGCGTTACCCGCTGCGGAGAACTTATCGGCCGCGAAGTCGCCAAAGCTCTGGGAATTGAATTCGGCATTGTCGACCTGTCTTTAGCTCCCACCCCCATGATCGGCGACAGTATCGGCGAAATCCTCAAAGCGCTGGGAATCGCCCGCATTGGCGCGCCGGGGTCAACGGCGGCTATCGCCATGCTTAACGACGCCGTTAAAAAAGGCGGATTGTTCGCGTCCAGCTCCGTTGGCGGTCTTTCCGGCGCATTCATTCCGGTCAGCGAAGACTCCACTCTGGCGGACGCCGTCGGACAGGGGCATCTGGTTTTGGAAAAGCTCGAAGCCATGACCGCCGTCTGCTCGGTTGGTTTGGACATGGTTCTCATTCCCGGCGACACCGCTCCGGAAACCATCTCTGCGATTATTGCAGACGAAATGGCGATTGGCGTTATCAATAACAAAACGACAGCCGCCCGACTCATTCCCGTTCCCGGCGCGAAAGCCGGAGACGTTGTCGACTTCGGCGGTCTGTTCGGCAGCGCCCCTGTTCTGGACGTCCGCAACAACGAAGGTTCAAACGCCTTTATCAATCACGCCGGGCGCATTCCCGCCCCGCTGCAGTCCTTGGGGAACTGATTTAAATTCGGAAAGCGTTAGTTATTCTCATATTCTCAATAATTAACGCTTCTCCACTCAGTTGCTTAACGTTATTTACTATAATACGAAATAATTCCGAATCCATCTTATCCTTTGAGTCATTCTTGATCTATTGTGGAAAATCTGGAAAAACTGATAAACGAATTGCGAAATCTTCCCAAAGAAACTCCATGGGTAGAGTTTAAAATTGATAGTTTATCAGATCCCAAAGATATTGGAGAATATATTTGCGCTCTTGGCAATTCAGCTACTCTGTACGATAAAAATTATGCATATTTACTTTGGGGAATTCATGATCAAACGCATGAAATCGTTGGTACAAAATTTGATTATCTTCATAAGAAAATAGGTAATGACGATTTAATTCCATGGCTTACTCAACGTCTTTCCAAAAACTTCAATTTTGAATTTGACAATATTGTTATTGACAATAAAAAGGTTGTAGTGTTGAAAATTCAAAAAGCGATTTATCAAACTATTCGCTTTATGAATAATGAATATATTCGCATTGACACTCAAAAACGCAGCTTAAAAGATTTGCCGCAGATTGAATTAAAACTATGGGATAAGCTTCGATCCTTTAATTTTGAATCGCTTCCTGCAAAAGAATCTCTCTCTCAAGAGAATGTGGTAGCGTTGTTAGATTGTCAAAAATACTTTGATTTAAAGAATATTCCTTTTCCTTCTGAAACTCGACTCATTCTACATTATTTTATTGAAGATAAGATTATTGTTCGCCAAGACGATGGTTTGTATTCAATAACTAATTTGGGAGCTTTGTTATTAGCTAAAAAACTTTCTGATTTTTCAGGCGTTTCAAGGAAAGCTATACGGTTGGTTGTCTATTCTAAACAAAACAGAAATAGTCCCATAAGAGATTACATTGGTCAAAAAGGTTACGCCTCAGGCTTTGAAGGATTGATAGAATCAATTATAACTTATACATCCTCCGAAAGCATTCAAGGCGCTTTGAGAACAAATGAAAATCGATATCCGGAAATAATGATTCGTGAAACAGTAGCAAATGCATTAATTCATCAAGATTTATCTATTTCAGGTACGGGACCCCTAATAGAAGTCTTTCCTGACAGAATAGAAGTTACCAATCCTGGAAAGCCTCTTATTGATACAAAACGTTTTATTGACAATCCGCCCAGATCAAGAAATGAACAATTAGCATCACTAATGCGACAATTTCATATCTGTGAAGAACTTGGTTCAGGATGGGATAAAATTGCTCTGGAATGCGAGGATTATAATTTGCCAGCGCCGTCAATAAATGTTTATGATGAGAATACAAAAGTTACACTTTATTCTTATATTCCATATAATAAACAAACCATGGACGAACGTGTCGCAGCTTGTTATATGCACGCTTGTATTAGATGGATGAACCATGACCCTATTTCGAACTCCACGTTAAGAGAAAGATTTAAACTCGACGCCGCTTCTTCACCAAACATTTCTAAACTTATTAAAGCATCTGTAAAAAACAACCTCATCAAACCAGTAGACCCCAATACGATGCCTAGAAACATGAGGTATTATCCATTTTGGGGATAATTGGAAGATAGTTTTAACTTTCCTTAACTTTCCTTATGATATAAAACTCTGTTAATATGTATTAATTTAAATTTCTTATAACCCCTTAATTTTACAAACGTTATAAAAATTACCTTGAACTTTTCCTTTTAGTAATAACTCCTTTTTTATTTTCCTTAATTTTATTTACTGCAGCTACAGCTGTCATTATTTGTTTTTATTGATAATTCAAATCCGTATAATCCTATAGGACGCGCCTCTCCCGCTCTCCCTTGCATTTTTCTTAAATTAATATAGAATACAGCCCAATTAATATGTTTTTTTCGTCTTTGACCGTTGCGTAGCGGCAGACGAATGAACATTTGACGTTTTTTCACTCCACAAATACAAGGAGATACAAACGATGTTTGACGTAACAGCTGTTGTTGGCGCGACCGGCGCCGTTGGTACTTTGATTCGTGAAATCATGGAAACCCGGAACTTCCCGTCCAAAAAGGTGAAGTTCATTGCTTCTAAACGTTCAGCTGGTACGATTCTTAAATACAAAGGCGAAGACGTCGTCGTTGAAGAAATGCGTCCGGAAGCGTTCGAAGGCGTTGACCTGGTTATCGGCTCCACGCCGGACGAAGTTGCCGCAGAATTCGTACCGTGGGCAAGAGAAAAAGGCTGCTTGGTCGTTGACGAGTCCGCGTACTACCGCATGCACGACGACGTTCCGCTGGTCATTCCGGAAGTCAATCCGGACGCTGTCGACAACCATAAGGGAATCGTTTCCAGCCCCAACTGCTCCACGACCCAGATGGTCATGGCTCTTAAGGCTCTGTACAACTACAGCAAAATTCGCCGCGTTATCGTTACGACGTTCCAAGCAACTTCCGGCGCAGGCGTTGCCGGCAACCGCGACCTGAAAAACGGTTCCGCCGCCGCTCTTCGCGGGGAAGAATACCAGTACGAAACCTTTGCTCATCCGATTGCGTTTAACTGCATGCCGCAAATCGGCTCGCCCAAGCACCCGGATCGGTTCCCCGGATACACGTCTGAAGAAGTCAAGATGATTCTGGAAACCTGGAAGATCATGGGCGACAACTCCTTCGGCGTCTGCCCGACGTGCGTTCGCGTTCCGGTCGAAAACTGCCATTCAGAAAGCATTTCCGTCGAAACCGAACAGGAAATCACGGTTGAAAAAGCCCGCGAGCTGTTCGCGGCGTTCCCCGGAATTATCGTCATGGACGACCTCGACAACAAGGTTTACCCGATGCCGTACCTCTGCACGGGCAAAGACGAAACGTTCATCGGACGCATTCGCAAAGACCCCAGCGCCCCGAACACGCTTACCTTCTGGTGCGTCAGCGACAACCTTCGCAAAGGCGCTGCAACCAACGCCGTTCAGATTGGCGAACTGCTGGCGAAGAAATTCTCCAAATAGCGTATCTAATCCCGCCGGGATTGTTTTAACGTGAATACATAGAGCAGGGAACGGAACTTATTCCGCTCCCTGTTTTTCGTAGAATTCTTTAAGAATCGAGAACCATTCTTCACGGCTGCGAACTGTTACAAATCGGGCGACAAGCTCGTCTTTTCGCGGATGGGTCAAGGCGTGCTTGATTCCAAACTTGCGAATTATCGAGCACGTTCTTCTTTCGCCGTATAAATCGACGCACCGATTAAAATGCTCTGCCAGGACAGCCGCCTGTTCTTCCAAGCCAGGAGGCGGCAAGGCGGGCAACCCCATCGCCAAAGCGTTAAACGCCGGGAAAATCCACGGATTCCCAATCGCGCCGCGAGCAAAACAGACTGCGTCAACGCCCGTTTCTAAAATTCGGTCAATCGCCGTCTGAGCGGAAAACAGATCGCCGCAGCCGAGTATTACCAGCGACGGGAACTCCGATTTAACTCGTTTGAGAAACGACCAATCCGCCTCGCCGGTATAGCGCTGCAACACCGTTCGACCGTGAATGGCGACCGCGTCGACGCCGATTGCAATTGCGCCGTTAAGCAGTTTGTAGAAATTGTCTTCGCTTTGAGCGGAATCGTCGTAACCCTTGCGAAGTTTAATCGTCAGCGGAACGTTGTCCGGCAGAGCGTCGCGCGTTCGAGCCGTCATTTCCAGAGCCGTTTCCGGTTCGGAAAGGAGAAATCCGCCGCGCTTTCTTCCCAGAACTTTTTTAACCGGGCAGGCGAAGTTCAGATCAATCCAGTCGAATCCGCTTTTAACAAGCCGCAGCGCCGCCGGGGGAAAATCTTCCGGAAACGCTCCCATGATTTGCGCCCCGCAGGGATGGTCAGAAGATTCCAGCCCCATTCGCTGATTGACCTTCATGCTCTTTTTGACCGTTAAAACAAACTGGTCCAGCATAACCTCCGCTACGGTTGCCGCGGCGCCGATAATAGACGTCTTCCATTGTTCGGGAAGGGAAGAATATTCCGGGAAATCAGCAACGGATTCATGAAGATTTTGCGTAACGTGACGCTGTGGTCTGTCGCTGTACCCGCTTAAAGGCGCCTGAATCGCCGGGAATCCAATATAGACGTTCCCGATTGACAGCGGTTTGAGTCCCTTAACAAGCGGCAGATTCGATGAAGAAGTCATAATCGCGAGTAAACGTGGAATAACGCCAGTTACGTATTAGATAACCGCCTTTTATTCCACGTTTGAAAAACTATTCCGCCTGTTCGGATTCTGATTGTTCTTCAGACGACTTAGCAACGCCTTTATTAATCGTCTCGCCGGCATTGTAGCGTTCGACCTGTTTGTCGAGCTTTTTCTGAATGCGGCGACGTTCATTTTCGTCCAGACGGTCAATGAAACAATAGCCGTCCAGATGGTCGTTTTCATGCTGAACGCAGCGCGCCGCCAGACCTTCAAAGGTGGCGGTGAACATCTCGCCTTTGATATTAAACGCTCGAACAGTAACTCGTTCCGGACGTACGACTTTTGCGAAGATATCCGGAAAGCTCAGACACCCTTCTTCGCCGCTGACAAGTTTCCCGCCGCGGCGGAGAATAATCGGATTGATGAAGACCATCTCTTTGTCTTTCTTTTCCGCGTCGCCGGTATAGTTCATCACAAAGACTCGATACGGCAGTTCAACCTGCGGACCAGCCAAACCAATGCCGTTGGTAGCGTACATCAGTTTGAACATGTTTTCGATCTGCTGACGCAGAATACTGTCAATGCGAAGAACCGGCTGTGCGGTCATCTTCAGCGACGGATGCGGATAAAGTACAACGTCCATAGCTTTTATTTCCTTGTATTCCCTATGATATTGTTTTTACATTTCAATAATTATATTATATCAAAGATGCGTTTTTTCACAAGGGACGGTTAAAGAGGCAATTGGCAATAAGGAATGGTTAGTTGAGGCGTTTTGGAATAATCGTCGCTCAAAACGTATATTTTCTTAATAATTCTATATGTTTGCTACCGTTAATTATTAATTTCTTTAATTATTTTTAAAAATTTTCGACCTACAGCCCTTTATCTTTCGTATAAAATCTGTATAATAGAATTAAACGTTACCATTAACCCTTTGATTTTACAGGAGAAACAAATGAAAAATTCATTCACCATTAAAATGTCAATGCTCACGTTAGCAGCATTCCTGCTGACGTCAACATTGGCTGTTGCGCAGCCTGGTCCGAGAGGCGGCGGTCATCCCGGACCTGCTCCGAGAAGTGGGGGCGGCGGATTCCGCGGCGGTCCCAGCGGACCCAGAATGACGCCTCCGCCATCGCGTCCTCATATCAGCGCGCCTAAACCTGCTCCTAGTAGACCAGATTTCCGCGCTCAAGCGCCGAAATCTCATCCTGGACCCAGCGCCCGTCCAATGCCAAGTCGCGCACCAGCGCCCATCGTTCGCCCGACAGCTAACCGTGGTCCAGGAGCTCCGCCCAGCGTTCGGCCAACGCCGAGCCGCCCGGTTGCTCCACCCAGCGTTCGTCCAACGCCGAGCCGCCCGGTTCCGCCCCCCAGCGTTCGTCCAACGCCGAGCCGCCCGGTTCCGCCGCCCAGCGTTCGTCCAACGCCGAGTCGTCCGGTTCCGCCGCCCAGCGTTCGTCCGAAACCGCCAGCTCCTGGACCGTCTCATCATGTAACGCCGGGACCGAAACCGCCGATGCCAAAACCGGGACCGTCTCATCACCCAATGCCGGGACCAAAACCTGGACCGGGTTATCACCCTGGACCAAAACCTGGACCGGGACCTCATCACATTCCGTCAGGAGGACGTCCAAGCTGGCAAACCAGACCGCACGATCATTTTGATCGTATTTATCGCGATGTTCACCACGCATTCCGTGGACCGCACGTTCCGCCTCCACCGCCTGCTCCGCGTCCGTACTGGAACAATTGGGGAGTTTCCGTAGCTCTTGGTTGGAATAGTTTTGCCATCTCTACCGGCGCCTTTACGTTTGGCTGGTGGGATAACATGTACTACCGCGCTCCGTGGTGGAACTATTACTACTATCGTTCCGCTTACCCGGTATATTACTGGTGGGATTGCCCAACGTGGACTCGCGTTTGCCGATTCTATCCTTCATACGGATGGACTAACGGGTATTACTACGATTACGGTCAGAACGTTATCATTGGAGCCGACTCCTACGTTTACATCAACGGTCAAAGAGTAACAACTCAGTACGAATACGCTCAGTCTGCGGCTGAATTGGCAACGTATGCCATGCCGTCTGAGACAGTTTCTCAGACTAACCTCCAGTGGCTGCCGCTGGGAACGTTCGCGTTGTCAACTTCGGCTGTCAATCCGCAAGTGTCAACCAAAGCGGCTATTCAGCTTGCTGCAACCAACGATGGTTTGATCAGCGGTTCGTTCTATAATCGAGAAACCAACCAGACGTTCCCGATTCAAGGTCGAGTCGATCCACAAACCCAGCGAGTTGCGTTCTACGTTATCGGCGCAGAAAACACCGTTTTTGAAACCGGTATGTACAACCTGACCCAAAATCAAACTCCGGTCATGATTCACAAGAATGGCGGAAGAACTACTCAAAACGCCCTGTTGGTTCGTTTGACTGCGCCGCAGCAAAGCGCCGCTAATACAATTACCTCAGACGCGTATCTGGAAAGCGACGTTGCCTTGCCAATCATTGACGACAACAACGCAGACACCGTTATTCATAGCATTTTAAACTAACCCTTTATTGTCGCAGCGCAGGAATTGAATACTCTTTTTCCGATTCATTTCGGACGTTCCTGCGTTAGCGGCTTTTTTTGTTTTCGAATCGTATTTTTTACCCTGTTTTTTTATTTTTTCTATCCCATGAAACACGTTTTATTATCTCTCGCTTTGACTGCCGTTTTAGGCGTTTACGCATTCGCTGACGCTGACGTTCCGCCCGTAGTTGGACATCGCGGCAATTCTTCCGTTGCTCCGGAGAATACGCTTATCGCGTATCGTTCCTGCATTGAAACCGGCGCACAAGGCGCTGAATGCGACATTTATCGCACTGCCGACGGCAAACTGGTTTTGGATCACGACGGCGCCTTGAAGAGAACCGTTCGCGACGCCAATGGCAACCCTGCCGCTGGACGAATTACAGATTACACTCTGGCTGAACTTCGAACCATGGACTTCGGCGTCTGGAAAGGCGAACAGTTCAAGGGCGAAAAAGTCGCGACATTGGAAGAATACCTCGACCTGTTAAAAGGCACGACCTGCGCTCCGGTTGTTGAACTCAAACAGGATGGTTTGGAAGCGGACACGATTGCCGCCATTCGAGCCAGAAAAATGGAAAAAGAAACGACGATTATCGCCTTCAGCGCTAACGCGATTAAAGAATGCCGCCGTCTTGCTCCGGAAATCAAAGCCGCCTGGCTGTGCACCAGAGGCAAAAAAGAAACGAATGACGAATACGCCAACCGCATTCTCGCCCAGCTGAAGGAAATCAACACGACCTACGTTGACCTGGAGCACTCTGCCGCGACGCCGGAATTCGTCAAAAAGCTTCACGACAACGGCATTACCGTCATGGTTTGGACGGCTGACAATCCCGACAGAATCAAGGCGTTGTTTGACATGGGCGTCGATTCCGTTACAACCAACGTTCCCGCTACGGCTCTGGAGATTTGGAAAAAGTAATAATCTTTCGGTAAGTACTTACGTACTGGCTTAAACAGTTAAGGGGAGGCAGTGGTTAAGAATTCACGTTCTTGTCTATTGCCTCCTTTTGCTTTTATGAGCAAAACCGCTCGTGTTAATGCGTTAATGCAGGCGCTTCCCGGAATCGTTGATTTTATCCTTTTTTACTTTATTTGTTTCCTCCTAAAATATGGATCTTGAATATCTGTTATTTCTTCAAAAGATTAGACTGGCAGCTCCCGATATAGTCGTTCAGTTTTTTGAACTCATCTCGGGTTTGGGATTCGTGCTGTTTATTCCTATACTCTGTTACATTTACTTGTGCGGTAAAAAAGAAGACGCAACTCTGGCTATTTGGTCTGTGGGCTTCGCTTTGCTTTTTAACGGGTTGCTTAAACAGATCTTTTGCATTTATCGCCCATGGATTCGCGATCCTCGCATCGTCCCCCCTGAAAACGCTCTGGCTGGGGCTACAGGATACTCCTTTCCAAGCGGACACTCAACTAACGCCGCAGCGTATTTAGGCGCGTTAGCATGGCAAAATCGCAGACGGATTGTTTTAGCCTCTTTTCTGTTTGTTCTAATTCTTCTGGTTTGCTTTTCGCGAAACTTTTTGGGCGTTCATACGCCTCAAGACGTCGTTGTCGGATTTACCTGCGGCATATTAAGCATTCCTCTGGCGTGGTTTGTTTTGAAATGGGAGAAGAACGGAAAGAACAGAGATTTTGTAATTCTCGGAGTCAGTATTCTAATCGTTGCCGTATATTTAGCCTACATAACATTCAAAAGCTATCCGTTAGATTACGACGCTGAAGGGAAACTGTTGGTTGATCCTCAAAAAATGGCGTTGGACAGTTGGAGTAACGGCGGGTTGTTTATCGGCGTTGTTTTGGGTTGGCTTCTGGAAAAACGGTTTGTGAAATTTCAGGCGCCCGCCAGCGCTTTAATTGGTTTGTGTCGATTTATCGTTGGTTTTGGAGGCGTTCTCGGTTTGAAACATTGCAAAGAATTCTTCTGTACGCTTTTTACAGAACCTTGGGGGTGTTTTGTAACAAGGTTTGTAACCATAATATTCTTAATTTTCATATTCCCAGCAGTTTTTACCGCAATTGAAAACGGTTTTATAAAGAAGAAAGAAGCTGTTGACGAACAACCTCAAGATTAAGTTGGCAAAAGCGGTTGTTTACGGTTAGCTGACGCTGGATAAAACAAAGCGTTACTTTTTCCAAAGCAGTTCCGTAAAAGCGAGCTTCACTTTTTCCCAACGGGACAGATGAACGCCTCGCGCCAGGACAAGGTCAGGACAATTCCTGACCTTTTGTAATATCGTCTCATAAACGCGGCGAATAAGGCGGTTCGACTTCTGCCCGCGAGGGGAAAGATACTCGTTAAGCAGTCGGCTGGACAAATAATTCCCTTCTGCCATGGCGACCAGATCCATAATCATGTCTGTCGCCTCGCCCTCTTTGAAGCTGCACTTCTGAACCTGTTCAATAAACAGAGAGGGATTCCAGGCGTATCGGCGCAAAACGTCAACGGGAATATAAACTCTGCCGCGAAGGGCGTCTTCTTTGATATCGCGAAGAATATTGGTCAGCTGAACGGCAAACGCCTGCTGCTCAATCCAGCTTTCGATTCTTCCCCATGCATGATCAACGGAAATGTCGCCCTGTTTTAATCCCCAGATTTTAACGCAAGCCAGCCCAACCGTTCCTGCGACGCAATGACAATACCATTTCAGTTCGTCGACGTCTTTCAGAGGGCGAAAATCGGAATCGAACAGCATCCCGTCAATGACGTCTGTTACGCAAGACTGCGGAATTGTAAATCGTTCAACGGCGTCTGAAAAAGCGGGAACAAAGTTAAACAGAGCGATGTCGTTGTATGTCGGCGTGAATTCCTCTTGAGGCGTTAAAAGGCGCTGACGTATTTCTTCCAGCCGATTTTTCTTCTCTTGAGAGTCCAGCGCGTCGTCGTCGGCAATATCGTCAATTGTTCTCATAAACGCGTACAACGCTTCCATCGCCGTTTGCGAATCTTTGGGAAGAATCGAAATAGCGCGTCCAAAAGAACTCTTGGAGTTCTTAACGACCTGTCGACAGTATTGCTGCGACTGACTAAGCGAAATCATGGCTTTGGAGAAAACTGTAATATGTTATTCGTATTTGGAGAAAGAATATAAACTTTGCCTTCAAATGAAGCGACAAACAGCCTATCCGACTTTGACCAGTTAAACGCGCGGTCGCCGGCAACGACGCATTCAAACGTTCCGTCAGGACGAAACTTTTTGACGCATGGATAGAGATTTTCCGTAACGATAAACGCCCCATCCGGTTCAATAATAAAATGTCCCGGTGAGAACAGACCCTGAAAACTCTCCAGCGTTTTGCCGCGCTGTCCCCAAATGCGGGAAACGTCGCATTGACCGTCAGACTGAATCGGAACAAATCGGTAGTTTTTCTGATCGGCAATCCAAACGGTATAATCAGAACCGTCTGAATGAATATATATGTTCAACAGGTTTCCGCAAGGCGGATCAAGCTTGACAGTTTGAATTAATTCGCCGGATTTCTGGTCGTAAACGCGAAGCTCGGCTGCGCCGTAATCAACCACAAAGAGCTTTCCGCCAAAAAAGCGTATGGCAGCCAGGCGCGATTCCTCTGTAAAACCGTCTGTAAACTTTTTTGCCAAGTCTTTCAAGACGTCTTCCTTCGGTTCTGCCAGCGACGTGGGGACAACCCACTGATATACGCCTGAATTGGTTCCCAAATATACGGTAAAGGAATCAACTGGAATATCCGGCGCCCAATCCGCTGATGTAACAGATTCAATTGTTTCGCCGTCAAGTTGTTGAGGGAGTTCCGCTTCTGATATAATCGGAGTGGTTAAACCAATAAAATAAAATTTCTTATCCAGAATGAAAAACAGACTTCCCGACGGGTCAAGAGAAAAATCAAGCGGCGCTTCCAACGCAGGCGTAGACATAAACGTCTCAAACTGATAGCCAAATTTCTCCTCTGGCGGTTCTGGACGCATCATATATTTAGGAACGGCGGGCGGCGGAGCTTGTTCAAAAATCGCTTTAAAAATCCCATAAGCGATAATTCCTATTCCCAATCCGGCAAGAAGAACCCAGAGCAGATGAAAGTCGGTCTTATTCATGTTGGATAAATATGATAAAGCGCATAGAGCCAAGAGATATTTCTCTAAACCCTATGCGCCAAAACGTGATTTAAACGTTAAACTTACGGCAATTCCTTAATGCGAATGTTACGGAATTCAACGTAGTGTCCGTGTCCGAGGAATCCAATCGCGCCGGTTTCATTATGAAGACCGGGGTGCTGGCGATGATCCATCGTGTCGCCGTCGCCTTTGAATTCGGCAATATCGGCGTCAACGATAACTTTGCCGTTGACCGTAACCTTGATCTTGGTTCCGTTAACGCTGATTTCTTCCGTGTTCCATTCTCCAACCGGTTTCTGGCAATCGCGAATAGCCGGGACAATGCCGTAGATGGATCCGTGATACTGATACGGCTGCAAATTACGATAGGCGCTGCCGGAGTTGTCCAGAACCTGGATTTCCATGCCGTAGTAAGCGGCGTCTTTACCGCGTTCGCAGCGAATTCCAACGCCGTTGTTGGCGTTTTCCGTCAGTTTGAATTCGAAACGATAAATGAAGTTTTTGTAATCTTTGGCGAGATAAACGTTTCCGCCGGGCTTGCAGACCATAACGCCGTCTTGAGCGAAGTAGCCTTTGGTGTCTCCAACCCAGCCGTCCATGGTTTTACCATCGAAGCAGCTGACAAAGCCGTCAGCTTTCTCTTCGTCAGAAACCGTCTGGCAAAACGCCGTGCACGGAATCGACAAAACAACTGCCAATAATGCGGGAATAAAATGTTTCATGATAGACTCTCTCTAAAAAAATAAACGATTAGCCCCCCTGATACGATACAGTTTGGACTTTAATATATATTCTAATCAAAACTCCAACGAAATAAAAGGGGGGGACGGGAAATTAATTAGTAATTAGTAATGAGTAATTAGCAATTGACGCAAAGCGCTAAAGGGAGCTGTTAGCTATTAGCCGCTAGCTGTTAGCTTGGGGGTTTATAGTTCTTAGCGTTTATTTTAATAGCCTGAAGTTAAAAACCCAAAACTAGAGGCTAGGAGCTAAAAGCTAGCGACTCCCCTTCTTGCCTAATGTTTACTTGTGTATCTCCGTTCCGATGCCGGTGTTTGTATAGATTTCCAGCAGGAGCGAATGTCGAACGCCGCCGTCAATGATGTGAACCTGTTTGACGCCTTTGTTGACCGTGTCGATGCACGCCTGCAATTTCGGAATCATGCCGGCATCAACAACGTGTTCGTCAATGAGCGCCTGAGCTTCTCTGGAACTGAGTGAATTGATTAACGTTGCCGGGTCGTTTTTATCGCGGCGAACGCCGTTGATATCCGTCAGGAAAATGAGCTTGTCGGCATGAAGTTTTTGGGCGACAATATTGGCGGCGGAATCCGCGTTTACATTAAGCTTTCCGCCGGAACAGGATTCGTCGTCCAGAGCCATTGACGGTATAACCGGGATCACGTTTTTATATTCGACGAGGTATCGAATGTAGTCTTCGTCGATGCGGGTAACTTCTCCGACGCTACCCAGATCAAGCTCCTTGCCGTCTTCGCCAAAGAGCTTGAGCTTCCGACCAAACAGGACGTTGTGAGTGCGGAAATTGAGCGGTTCAGCATGCCCTCCGAGAATGGTAATCTGATCCGCCAGCTGTTCGTTTAGCTCGCGACCAAGCGTTTTTTCCACAATGGACAGCGTTTGCTCGTCTGTGTAACGTCTTCCCTGCACCCAAACCGGTTTAATTCCCGCTTCCGCCATAGCGCGATTAATCGTCGGACCGCCGCCGTGAACGATAATCGGACGCATGCCGACCGTTTCCATAAAAATGACGTCCAAAAGCAGACGCGACATGGCAACCGGATTTGTCATGACCGACCCGCCAAGTTTAATAACGGTAAATTTATTGCGGAATTCCCGAATCCATTGTAACGCTTCCAACAGCGTATTGGCTTTTTCGATGGCTTGCTGCATCATATCAGCTAATCTCCTGACGTTTAGGAATTAAAACAGGGAACAAAAACGCAGAATACAAATCTTTTTATTCCCGACTTCGGGGGCGTTTTAGCCTGTATGCTTTTTTTCTTTTTGTAATGAGTTCTATTATTATCGAAATAAATAAAAAGAAAATGGGCGTCAGGGCGAAAAAGCAGGAAAATTTCAAAGAAACGTCCGTTTTTTTGGAATATAGATAAACTTTTTAAGATTGCGAAATTTTCAATAAAAAGTTTTTCGAGAAAAATACGAAATTTTTCAGAAAAATTCGCAAGGACTTATTGACAACATACGAAAAAAGCGCTAAAACAACCATATCAGGTGCAAGATTACTTGCCATTGTAAACCAAACAATAAAAAATCCTTTTATCCATTTTACTTGGTATTATACCAGCCATAATTTTATTTGTCCTTTGTTGGCTTGTAAAATTTTTTTGCTCCTGATTAAAGACGAAACGCGTTTATGACGATAAGTAAAGTACAAGCAAGTTAAAGAACTTTTTAAGATTGTAAATGATTCCTCAAATTATTTCCCTAAAAACTTTTTCAGACCTCGTTTTAGTTACAATTCCACAGGAATTCAATAATCCTTGTTTCCATAATTACAGAAACCCTCTGAACCGCCACTTCGTTTAGCAGGTTTCTTTAAAAACGCTCCTGGAGCGCAAATAAACCATCCTCGCTTCCCGCTCAAAAATGAGATTTCGCCATCCGTCCCCAGTACGCGTCAAAAAGGAAGCAATACAATGCAATCAATGCGTTTCCCTCGCGCAGCCCCAATGCGCGATCGAAAACGCTCTCCTCAACGAGAAGTTGATTGGCGCTTTTCTTTCTCGGTATCCGTTTCCCAACGGCGTCGTCGAGGAAGCAATTCCTCCGGCGACGCCGGTTCTTCCGTGGGTTAAAACTCACGGCGACAGATATTGAACTGCTATCGCAGTTCTAGAGGAACGCTTCGCGTCAATTATTAAATCCTCCTGATTAATTCAGAGGAACAAACGAACGCGATCGTCGTCAGAAAAGCATTTTGATTTCGGCAATAATTCGGACGTTAAGTTTGAATAAAACTTAACTAACGGTTTTGCATAGGGTTAGGGTAATTGCGTTGGGACAAGGTCGGGGCTTGGACGAGTTGACAACAATTCGTTCAACCCCGTCCTTTCCTTTTACGTCCCCCGTTTGAGTTGTCGCCCTTTTCACCGTATTATTCCTCCCGCCTGAAAGGAACTGTTTTCATGAGTTCTGTTTCCTGTAACAATCAATTCAATCTTGTCCTGGACGTTCAGGATAAAAATCCTCAATGTTTTCTGTCTGATTCAGATCAAATGCGAAGACTGTTGGTCAGTCTGGTTCAAAGCGCGATACGCTATTCTACAGATCAAATTGTTCAAATCTCCGTTCGCGTTCAGGACGACCAGTCTGGAACAAAGCGTATTTCTTTGAACCGTCCAGACGATGTTTCATCAACGACGTATTCCAGCTCTAAAAATCAAAAACAAGTCAATCAGACGATTTGTTCAACCATTCCATCTGTAAAACCCGTTTCCGTTGATTTGGACCGTTTTGAATTTCCGCCCTATACAATTCTGATTGTTGACGATTTGGGCGAAACTCATTTGGCGCTGGCTCAAATACTCAAGCCGTACCATTTCGGTTGGATTCATATTTACAACGTGGACGAAACGCTCGATAAAGTTCAGCGATATTTTCCCGATCTGATTTTAATGGACGTCTGTTTTCCCGGCTCTCGTCAAAGGCAGATCATTCGACAGATTCGCGCGTGGGAACAAACGCTTTATCAAGCGGCTAAAGCAACAAAACAGAGCAGGGGAGACGAGCCGGTTCCCATCGCGGGCGCCATCCCGATAATTGCGTTTTCTTCTTACGTCGATTCCAATCAGGACGAACAACTCATGGCGTCCGGCTGCAGCGACATTCTTCATAAACCGCTTTCTCCAGAGTCGCTTGTAACAATGCTGGCTAAATGGCTTGGCGCATGGGAAAAGCCCGAGGAAGAAGTTGACGTCATTAACGT